>CBFGUT010000189.1:0-6482 GCA_965652265.1 uncultured Cellvibrionaceae bacterium
AATTCTCCGCGGGTGTGTTCTATAACAAACATGTATTGGTGGGTGCAGAGTGGCGACAAAAGCCTAATAACTTGTCATTCGCGGCGGAAGATAACTGGCAGACGTTCTTTCTGGTCTGGTTTCCCAATAAACGCTGAGCACTGGTGACGGGTTATGTCGATTTGGGAGAGGTAGCCACACTGCCGGATCAATCCGGGTGGTATACATCTCTGCAGGGGAGTTTCTAGTGCTGACAAAGTACCTGGCGGTGTTGTCTGTCTTGGGGTTGTGTGCCTGTGCTACTGCCGAGCGCAGTCTCTATCAACGCCTTGGCGGTGAACAGGGTGTAGATGCACTGGTCTATGTGTTGTTGGTGAATATTGCCGATGATGAGCGGGTAGTGCACCGCTTCCGGGCGGTGGATATTGAAAAGTTTCGTCGCGGCTTCGCGCTCTATATTTGCAGTGTGACGGGGGGCGGTTGTGTCTATGAAAATGATTCCATGCGAGAGATTCACGCGGGGCACCATTACACCGACACCGAATTTAATGCCATTGTGGGCAATCTTATTAAAGCCATGGATGCCCAGGGGATTGACACCCGAACCCAAAATGCCCTGCTCGCCAAGCTCGCCCCCACTTATAAGGATGTGGTGTACCATTAGCGTCTGACGTCAGAAGCTGAACGCTGAACGGCGAGCGACCCTGCAGCCGTTGATTCGTTCACCAGTTTTGAATAATGGTTTTGATCTTCTGGCCAGCTTCGGTGAGGTGTTCGTCTCTCCACTTGCCGTTGGCAGGTGCGCCGGGTTTGAGCATGGAGGCACCCTCGTCTTTGTCGTGTAGAGACCAGTTGGCGTGTGAGAGTTTGTTTTCGCGCATAAAGTCCAACCACTCTTGCGTACTCTGCTGGTCGATACCGCCATCGCCATTGGCGTTGACCATACCCCATTCGGTGACCATCAGGGCGATACCCTTATCCAGCGCATAGCGTGCCTTTCCACGCAGTTCCTCTTTGTGGGTGCCGGCGTAAAAGTGCAAGGTGTAAGCGAGATTATCGAAACCCGTGATGGGGTCATCGGCGGCCTTGTCCACATCCTGCGACCAGGTTTGGGTGCCCACAATAATCAGGTTATCGGGGTCAATGGCGCGAATGGCTTTGATCAGCTGCTCGCTGTAAGGTTTGATGACGGTGGCCCAGTCGGCTTCTCTCAGGGGTTCGTTGTATATTTCGTAAATTATATTGGGTGTGTCCCCATATTTGCGGGCGAAGTAAGTAAAAAAAGCAATGGCGGCATCGGGATAATTTTCGGCGTGATGTGAGTGCCAGTCCAGAATGACATAGATACCCTCGTCAATGGCGGCGTCGATAACGCGCTCGGCGCTGGCAATATTCTCCGCAGGGTGAGATTGATAGCCGCCGTTTTTACCGGTGCCTATAGCCGCCCGAATCAAACCGGCTTGCAGGTCCTGGCTGACAGTGGCTACCACATCGGCGTTATAAAATTTATCGGCACTCCAGCCTACATTGCTCCAGAACAGACTGGGGCCCGCCAAAGATACAGGTTCGCCGTGCTCGCCGACTATTTGCCCCTCGTTAACGGACAGTTGGCCGTGGCGGCCCACAGGGCTGTCAGCATGTTGGGGGTGGCTACTACAGGCAGCGAGACCTAACAGGAAAACAGAAATGAGTAGCAGGCGCAGGGATGGAGTCGGCATATTATTAACCCAGTATTATTATCTTGATCCGATCTTACCTTTTTGGCTTCCTCATTGCGTTGGGATCAACATTTCTTTACTTCTCAAAACAGTAGGGATGATTTTTTAGTAGGCGATGTTTTAAGGGAGAGAAGCTTTTATGCCAGACTGCCCAATTTCACCAGTGCGCGTTCAGTTTTTTCACTCCAGGAGGCCGACAGGCCCAACCGCAGACAGTGGCTGTAAAGACCTGCCAGGGAGAAGAGCGTGCCGGGTGTAAAGACGATCTTGTGTTTTACCGCACGGTTATATAACGCGAAGGTGTCGATTTCATCGGGCAATTGCAGCCACAGGAAAAAGCCGCCTTGGGGCTGGTTAATGCAAGTGCCAGTGGGGAAGTGTCGGCTGATCACCTGCTGGGCGCGGGCGATATTACTCTGCAGGTGGTGCGAGAGGCGCACAAGATGGGCGTGGTAATTGTCGCTGTTGAGATAATCCGCCAGGGTGTGCTGGGCCTCGAGGTTACAGGATAAATTGATAGCCATCTTGTTTTTGATAAATGAATGGCCGTGTTGCGGCGACAGTATCCACCCCACCCGCAGACCAGGACTGAGGCTTTTGGAAAAAGAGCTGCAGTAAGTGATAAAACCGCCGTGATCGTAGGCGTAGACGGGGGAATTTTCGACACCGCGAAAGGCCAATTCGCCAAAGGTGTCATCTTCAATAAAGGGTACTCGATAGCGTTTGGCGAGGGCGGCCAACTTTTGCTTGTCGATTGTCGATAGACAGAAGCCCAGCGGATTGAAGGCTATAGCCGAGAAGACCAGGCAGGCAAAGGCGCGTGCCTGTAGTAGAGTCTGCAGGTAATCCAGGTCTGGCCCGGCATTGGTACAGGGAATTTCCAATACCTGGCGGCCGAGTTGTTGCAGCATCATAAGCAAGCCGTTGTAACAGGGCGTAAAGATCGCTACTACCTCTCCTGGTCGGGTGAGAGTCTGTACGGCCAGACTCACCCCTTCCAGAGAGCCGTTGGTAATCACAATGTCGTCGGCGTCAGGCGCGGTATTGAGTCGGTGGTTCATGTGGGCCGCAATAGCGGTTCGCAAGGGTCGCTCACCGGCCGGATCGCCGTAATTGGCTAGTGCTTCGGGGTGGCGGCGACCGGCTCGCTTTCGGGCACGGTGGAGCTCGGTGAGCGGCAAAAGGTTGGAGGCCAGGATGCCGGCGCCAAAGTTGACCACATCCTTGCGCAGGGCGCTGCGTTGAATGGTCATGAGTAAATCCGACCTGTCTTCGCTGACCAGCACGGCTGCAGGCGTCGAGGCCGGGGCCGGGGCCGGGGTGCTCAGGGGCTGGGCACGTACAAAGAAACCTCTTTTAGGGTGGCTTACTATAAGTCCTCGTGACTGCAACTGTTCATAGATCCGCTTGGCCGTATTCAGGCTGATAGTGTGACGCTGAGCGAATTGCCTCAAGGAGGGCAGCTTGTCGCCAGATTTGAGTTGTCCGCTGTTGATAGCCTCGCTGAGCTGAGCGTCCAGCACCTGAAATTTGAACATGCCTCTGTGTCCTTAATTTTGTAGATATTTGTATCTGTATCCATCTCTGTGATCAGCATAACCTTGTTCTCTGTTATGGGAAAGGGAAGGGTTATGAATTCGTCAAATCTGAGACTGTGTGGGGCGGCGGCGCTGGGCCTGGTCAGTTTTGCCGGCACCTTTCCCGTGACGCGCTGGTTGTTGTCGGATTTTTCGGCTGTACAGCTGGGTGCCGGTCGTGCACTTTTGGCAGCATTGTTGGGGGCCACACTGTTGTTACTGGTACGCCCCGGCTGGCCACCGCGCACCAACTGGGCCTGGCTGCTACTGGCCGGCGCCATGGTGGCCGTGGCATTCCCGCTCTTTTCCGCCGTGGCCCTGATGGATATATCCGCCTCGGGAGCAGGTGTGCTGGCCGCTATTTTGCCCTTGCTGACGGCACTGGCGGCTTGGCTGATGGGCCGCGAGCGACCGCAGCGGCGATTCTGGTGGGCTTGTACCGCAGGTAGTCTCGCCGTGGGGATGTTTTCGCTGTACGCGAGCGCCTGGCAATGGCGTCCGGGAAATAACTGGCTGGCAATCGGCATGCTTTGTGCCGCCCTGGGCTACACGGCAGGTGCGCGGGCGGTCGCTCATCAGAGTGCCTGGCAGGTGGTTTCCTGGATGCTGATATTGGCGGCACCGGTCAATCTGCTATTACTGGTATTTTTCTGGCCGGCTCAAACGTCGCTGCCACAGGTGAACGCTTGGCAGTGGCTGGGATTCGTCTACTTGGCTGTGTTCAGCCAATTGCTGGGATTTATCGGCTGGAATGATGCTTTGGCTCAAGGAGGCATCGCCAGGGTGGGACAGTTACAATTGTTACAACCGTTTATCACTTTGCTGCTGGCCTGGCTGTTGTTGGGGGAAGGGGTGTCACTGGCGGCCATCTTTGCCTTGTGGGTAGTGGTGGGCAGTATTCTGTGGAGCAGACGGACAAACCGGGAGGACTCCAAGTGTCCGCGCCGCTTTAAGTTGACGGGGAAAAGGGTGGAAACGGATTGCTTGAAACAGACCTGAATAGCGTTATTGTCTTGGGGAGAAAATAGATGAAGCTTGCCATACACATCGTCAATGCGTTTGCCAATGGACCATTTACCGGCAATCCGGCGGCGGTGATTGTGACTGCCGAGCCGCTGGATGAGGCATTGATGCAGCAGATCGCCGAGCAAAACAATCTCGCCGAGACCGCCTATGTGGTGACCGGGCGGGGCGAGCCCTGGTCGCTGCGCTGGTTTACACCAGTCAGGGAAGTGGACCTCTGCGGACACGCTACCCTGGCGGCCGCGCAAGTTCTGTTTAACCAGGGGTTTGCGGAGAACCCATTACACCTGCGTTTTTCCAGCCGCAGTGGCGAATTGTGCGTCGCTAAGACAAAAACCGGATTGACACTGGATTTTCCCGCCAGACCGGCTCTCAATGATGGCGTTGCCGATAGGGAGAAAATCGCCCGTGCGCTGGGTTGCAGCAACGAGCAGATTACCGAGTGCCTGGCCACCAATTGGCGCGTGTTTGTGTTGGATAGTGAAGAAACTCTCAAAAACCTCAAGCCACAGATGTCAGCCATTGCCGCGTTACACCCCTTTGCAGTGATGGCCACTGCACCGGGATCGGACTGCGATTTTGCGGTGCGTTTTTTCGCCCCCAACGCTGGCATTGATGAGGACCCGGTGACCGGCTCGGCCTACACCACGCTGGCGCCCTACTGGTCGACGCGGCTGGGCAAGCAGTGTCTTCACGCCCGGCAGTTATCCGCCCGCGGCGGCTGGCTCCAGTGTGAAGTGCTGGGTGACCGGGTACTGATTGGCGGGCAGGTGGTGCCTTATTTAACCGGGGAAATAGTCGTGTGACGACACCTGTGTGTCCTGGCAGGCTGTTGAAAAACTATCTGCGTGGCCGCTACTGCGTTAAAATCAGGCTCAAAATGCTCATTTATAACCCATAAACTCCGCTTTTTCGCCTGATTTTGCCTTGTATCGCCTGCCTCGAAAACGTTTTTCAACATCCTGCGAGCCAGAGTCAGAACACACCGGCTGCCCCCGTAATAATCCGGACACGAAGATTATTTGGTACCGCTTTGGCGAAACAGGTTTTTGAGGCGTTGTAGATCGCATCCTTTGTCGTAGGCGGCCGCAGCTACAAAATAGGGGATCGACCAGAGCACAATGATCCATAGATCGGTATTGACCGGGATGTCGGGAAACCAGCGGCTTGTCGCCATCATCAATCCCGCGCAAAACAGTGACCACAGTATGATAAAGGCGGCCAATTGCGTTTTGCTAAAACGTTTCTCGACTTTCCGGGTTAACTTGTATTCATAGGCGAGCATCTTTTGCAGCAATGTCTGGTTTTTAGCGTATTCATCTGAAATCATCTGGTGATCTCCCATTTGTTTAATGGCTTCAATAAAAGCGGTTTGCGCGTCCATCCCCTGCGCTTGTCGTTCCTCCACCAGGCAGTGGAGGTGATCTTTGAGTTCATCCAGGGTCGCATTGGGCGCGCATCCGGTGTGCACAACGGATCGACACCAGTCGTCGATAGCGTGTTCTAGGTTAAACATGTCTCTTCTCCTTCCAGTCGTTGCAGCATGGTGTGCAGGCGCGCCCACAACTGGCGCTGCAGTTGCAGCTCCTGCTGGCCCTCGGCGCGGATGCGGTAATATTTACGTTTGCGGCCGGTCTCTGCCTGGCCGGTATAGGATTCGATCAGCTGGCGTTTCTCCAGTCGATGCAGAATGGGGTAGAGCATGCCGTCGGCCCACTGCAGTTCTCCCCCGGAGACTTCCCGGACCTCGCGGATAATGGCGTAGCCATAACTGTCCCCCCGGCTGAGAATGGAGAGGATCAGTGGCGTCGCCGAGGCGGCAATAAAATCCTTGGGAATGGGCTGGTTCATGGGGGCTCTCACTTATATACCGCCTATACATAGAAATGCTATGTATGGAAATATACGTAGTATTTCTATGTATGTCAAGCCAAATACCCATTGATGGGTGAGGGAGCATCTTTTTAACCCCTGGCGCAGGGGTGGCGTGGGTTTGTCGTCAGTCTGTCTACTGGCTGTCGTTGTGGATCAGGGGTAAACGGGGCATGCTGAACGCCGTTGTACAGGAGACTTCATCATGATTTCAGTTCAGGTTCATAAATTGCGCCTCAAGCGGGGCTAGCAGGCTGCTGAAAAACCCTTTGCGTGCTCAGCGAGACCTGAAGCGTGCAGATGTTGTGTCTTG
>CBFGUT010000190.1:0-6447 GCA_965652265.1 uncultured Cellvibrionaceae bacterium
AGGGAATCTGGAAGGGCTCGTAGACAAAGGAGCGCAACACATAGACGATTAGCAGTACCGGAAAAAAGGACTTGCTGTACTCCACCAGCAGCAGTTCGCGACTCGCCTTGGCCATCGCTTCCTGGTAACGTGACTGCTCCGGTTCGGTGGTGACATCACGCCCCTGAAAAGCCGCTTCCACAGCGCGCACCGCGCGCTTTCGCGGGCGCGAAAGCACCAGTGCATCCAGCAGCCAGACCAGCCCGGTAACCAGGACACCAACCGTAAGGATCAAGGGCAAATTGATATTTTCCATGCGGGTTCTCAGTGATCGGTTTTCAGGACCGCCAAAAACGCCGCTTGCGGGATTTCCACGTTACCCACCTGCTTCATGCGCTTTTTACCGGCTTTTTGTTTTTCCAGCAGTTTTTTCTTGCGCGTAGCATCACCGCCATAACACTTGGCAGTCACATTTTTGCGCAATGCCTTCACCGTGGTACGGGCGACCACTTGGCCGCCGATAGCGGCCTGGATGGCCACATCGAACATCTGCCGGGGGATCAGTTCTTTCATTTTTTCTGTCAGCGAGCGACCGATAGCCTGGGCGTGATCGCGGTGCACGATCAGCGCCAGGGCATCGACTTTATCGCCGTTGATCAGGACGTCCAGGCGCACCAGGCGCGCGGCCTCAAAACGCGAAAAGCTGTAATCGAGGGAGGCGAAGCCGCGGCTGACAGATTTGAGCCGATCGAAAAAGTCCATCACCACTTCGTTCATGGGCATATCGTATCGAACAGAGACCTGATTACCCATGTATTGCATGTCACGCTGCATGCCGCGTTTTTCCACGCACAGGGTAATGACCGCGCCCAGGTGTTCCTGCGGCACCAGGATATTGGCCTCGACAATGGGCTCGCGCATCTCCTCGATCAGGCCCGGCTCGGGAAGTTTGGAAGGGTTGTCCACATAGAGTGTTTCGCCTTTGGTGGTGACCACTTCGTAGACCACCGTGGGCGCTGTGGTAATCAAATCCAGGTCGTATTCCCGCTCCAGGCGCTCCTGGATAATTTCCATGTGCAACATGCCCAGAAAACCGCAGCGAAAGCCAAAGCCCAAGGCATCGGAGCTCTCCGGTTCGTAAAACAGGGAGGCGTCGTTGAGTGTGAGTTTCGACAAGGCCTCGCGGAAATTCTCAAAATCGTCGGAGCTGACCGGGAACATGCCCGCATACACCTGGGGCTTGACCTTCTGGAACCCCGGCAGTGCAGACGTATCGGGATGCGAGGCGCTGATCAGGGTGTCACCCACCGGCGCACCCTGGATATCCTTGATACCGGCCACCACAAAGCCCACTTCTCCCGCCTTGAGTTCCTTGAGCTGGGTGAGCTTGGGATTGAACACGCCGACACTGTCCACCGGATGGGCCTTGCCAATGGATTTGACAATAATCTTGTCTTTCACGCGCAGCGTTCCCTGCTTGACCCGCACCAGCGATACCACTCCCAAATAGTTATCGAACCAGGAGTCGATAATCAGCGCCTGCAGGGGGGCTTCCAGGTCACCTTCCGGGGGCGGCACCAGGCGCACCAGCTCCTCCAGTACATCCTCGATACCCAGCCCCGACTTGGCACTGCAGCGCACTGCCTCGGTGGCGTCCAGGCCAATCACATTTTCAATCTCCTCGGCAACCCGATCGGGCTCGGCTTGGGGCAGATCCATTTTATTCAGTACCGGAATAACCTCCAGCCCCTGCTCAATCGCCGTATAGCAATTGGCTACCGATTGCGCTTCCACGCCCTGGGCGGCATCCACCACCAGGAGCGCACCCTCACAGGCGGACAGGGAGCGGGAGACCTCGTAGGAGAAATCCACATGGCCGGGAGTGTCGATAAAATTCAACTGGTAGGTTTTTCCATCGCGGGCTTTGTAGCTCAGGGTTACGCTCTGCGCCTTGATGGTAATGCCGCGCTCGCGCTCGATATCCATGGAGTCGAGCACCTGTTCGGCCATCTCGCGGTCCGTGAGGCCGCCACATACCTGAATAAAGCGGTCGGCAATGGTGGATTTACCGTGGTCGATATGGGCAATAATGGAAAAATTACGAATATGGCTGAGGTCTGTCACAAAGATCCGCACACTCCAGGGTTAACGACAATTACGGGGGCCAACACCCCCGCGCAAGGGCGCCAAGTGTAGCCGATTTGGCCGCACGGCGCTATGTGCCCGCACACGGCTTAGCCCCCGCCCCGTAAGTTTGCTAGAATCGCCGCTCGCCCAGACAACCGCCCGGAAGAAACCATGTCCCAATCCCCACTATCAGATACGTTACAGCTGGCCTGTGACTTAATTGCGCGACCTTCGGTGACGCCCGCGGACGCCAACTGCCAGTCACTGATGATTGACCGGCTAGAACGGCTGGGCTTCCAGATCTGGCGCCTGCCCTTTGGTGAGGTGGAAAACTTCTGGGCAGTGCACGGCGACTCCGGCCCCCTGCTGGCCTTTGCCGGGCATACGGATGTGGTGCCCACGGGTCCCGAGGAGCACTGGAATCACCCGCCGTTTAGTCCTCAGGTGGTGGACGGTATGTTACACGGCCGCGGCGCCGCCGATATGAAGGGCTCGCTGGCGGCCATGGTGGTGGCCTGTGAGCGTTTTATCGCCGACAGCCCTGACCACCCGGGACGTATCGGCTTTCTGATCACCAGTGACGAAGAGGGGCCGGCGGCCGACGGTACCGTCAAGGTGGTGGACTGGCTGGAACAGCGCAGAGAAAAAATCGACTGGTGCCTGGTGGGCGAGCCCTCGAGTACCTCCCGCGTGGGCGACGTCATCAAGAATGGTCGACGCGGCTCGCTGGGTGCGGAGCTTCGTGTCAAGGGAGTACAGGGGCATGTGGCCTATCCGCACCTGGCGCGCAACCCTATACACCAACTGGCGCCCGCGCTGGCGGAACTGGCCGCCACCGAGTGGGACCAGGGCAACCGTTTTTTCCCCGCCACCAGCTTTCAGGTGTCCAATATTCACGGCGGTACCGGTGCCACCAATGTGATTCCCGGAGAGGTGAAGGTGGTGTTTAACTTCCGCTTTTCCACCGAATCGAGCGAGGCCGAGCTGCGCCGCCGTACCGAGGCCATCCTCGATGGGCACGGGCTGGAATACGAGCTTGTTTGGCACCTTAGCGGGCAACCCTTCCTCACCGCCGAGGGAGCACTGGTGAAAGCAACTGTCGATGCCATTGTGGCAGTGACCGGAGAGCAGCCCGAACTCTCCACCAGTGGCGGCACATCCGATGGCCGCTTTATCGCTCCAACAGGGGCGCAGGTGGTGGAGCTGGGCCCCGTCAATGCCACCATTCACAAAGTGGATGAATGTGTCCGCGCCGCCGATCTGGACACGCTTACCGATATCTACCAAGAACTCATGCGGCGCCTACTCCTGAACCGTTAACTGCAACACCCGCCGCTGGTGGTGCTGTAACTCACGCACCGCCCACTGGAAACGGGGAATACTCTCAAACAGCGCCTGCCAACTGCCGTCGGCTCGGGCTCGCTGCAGTCCTGCTTCCAGTCGCTCAGCCAGCTGCTCATTATCCCGATGAACAAAAAAATACACATGATTGGGGTACGCCAACATCAGCGTCTGTTCAATCGCGAGATCCAGTTCTGGAAAAAGCTCTAATTCCCCGGCTATCTGGTACAACCCCCGGGAGAAGTAATCAAAGCGACCGGCGGAGAGCATTCGAAACAGTCGACCATAGCCGGGGGCAGAGGCAAAGGGCAGACCATTGGCTTCCATCACTGCGGCATCTGGCCACTGCTCACTGACACCACCGGTAAATTGTCGTAAATCTTCCAGGCTTTTCACTTGAGCGAAGCGCGACTGGTCCTCGCGGCGGATCAATAACAGGCGATAGTGATTAATCTCGCCCAGCAGCGGCACTGCAACCGCCCGCAGTTTTTGCTCGGTGGCGGCGTCGGTGGTAAACCAGGCCACATCCATATAACCCTGCATAATCGAGGCTTTCAGGCGATCACTCACCAACATCACATCGGGAACCACCAGGTGATATGTGCCGTAGTCCTGTACGGTTTTGTCCAGTGCCAGGCGCAGCAGACGGGAATAATAATAACTGTCGTGATTGATATTGTCTGGCCCATAGAGTGGCGCCACCAGGCGCCGGGGTTCAGACGCACCGACCTGCGCCCCCACCAGAAGGGATAGACAGAGAGTCATCTGTAGCAGCCACCGCATCCACATCACCAGTTTCAACTTTGGGGACTATAGTTTATATATAGCTCATAAACGCCGGATTCATAAAGTGTAAACGGGAGGAATACGCACCGTTTTCCCCACCGTGACCAAAAGACGTATAATGTCGGTTTTTTACCCTCCTCTCCCCGCAGGTTGTGCATTGCAAAGCTATTTTCAGTTTATCCGTCACCACTGGCCCCTGCTCAGCTTTGGTTTTATCAGTATTTTCTGGGGCAATTTTGGCCAGTCCTTTTTTATCAGCTGGTACGGCGCCAGTATCCAGGCATCCCTGAACCTCAGTGCGTCGGCCTATGGCAGCCTCTATTCAACGGCCACCCTGGGCAGTGGCCTGGCCATTATGGTGGTGGGAGGACTGATCGACCGCATGCCCCTGCAACGCTTTGCCGCCGGAGCCGGTGCCGGTTTAATGCTCGCGTGTCTGTTGATGACCGCCAGTGTTTCCGTTCCTGTTCTGTTACTGGCGCTGTTTCTGTTGCGCCTGTGCGGCCAGGGGCTTCTGCCCCATACCTCGCAGACCACCATGGCACGCTACTTTGACGGCAACCGCGGTAAAGCTCTCAGCCTGGCCGCCAGTGGTGTCCCGGTGGGCGAAGTGATTCTGCCCTTAATTGCCGTCACCCTGATCGGTCTGATCGGCTGGCGCGGCAGCTGGCTGGTACTGGCCGCGAGCATTCCCCTGCTCTACCTGCCCGGTGTTCTGTATCTGTTGCGCAAAACCCCTCAGAACACCCATCGGCCACCGGATATTCCACCGGTGACACCTGGCATCCAAGCCAGTGCCGGACGTCGCCAGGTGCTCAGCGACTACCGCTTCTGGCTGGCCCTGCCCGCTGTGCTCAGCGCACCGTTTGTGGTGACAGGGATTTTTATCCAGCAGGGGTTCGTACTGACTGAAAAAGCCTGGGACCCCCTGTGGCTGGCCACCTGCTTTATCGTCTACGGTATCACTCACTGGGTCAGCTCCCTCGGCGCCGGCCTGCTGGTGGACCTGTTCAGCGCCCGTCGCCTGTTACCCTTTATGCTGTTACCTTTGATAGCGGCGGTCTTGGTATTGTCACTCTTTGAGGGGAACTGGGTGGCGCCTCTGTTTATGGGCCTGCTGGGCTGTACGATTGGCACCGCCGGACCCGTCACTGGTGCTCTCTGGGCCGAAGTCTACGGAACCGGTAAACTGGGATCTATCCGCTCGCTGATGACTGCCATTATGATGTTTTCCACGGCCGCTTCTCCGGTTATCTACGGCGCCTTTATCGATGCCGGCATTAGCCTCAGCCAGCTGTTTGTGAGTACAGCAGTGGGCGCATTGCTCGCCAGCGTCTTGGCAGCGTTTTCCTATCGAGGCAGCGAGCGCAACCCGAACACCGATTAACCTAAAGGCTTTGTCGACAAGGATTATTCATGCCTCTGGTAACCAGACTACTCTGGCCTTGCTTTTTACTCTGCCACTGGCTGACGGCAGGATTGCTGGCCTGGCATATTCTGGCGCAGGTCAACTTCGCCTACCCGGTGATTTACGAGGGGCTGGATATCGAGGCGCATATCGCCGAGTTTGCACCGCAAAATCGCCACCGGGAAAATTTTCACCACACTACACCCGACGAGCACCGGGCGCTGTTTGCCCAGATTAATCAGGCCATTCACAGGGACCCACAGCAGCTGGCGAACATCACCTACACCGACGATACTGGCCAGCGCCATACCCTGATGCACCGCGATGAGATCGTGCACCTGCAGGATGTGGCGCGTTTGGTGGACGGGCTCTATACCCTGGGTACGATCGCGCTGGGCGGGTTGGTGATTACCGGCGCACTGCTCTGGCGGGCCCGATCCCGTTTCCCTCGCCCTCACCGTGTGGCGGCCGGTACTCTGGGAGTTATTGTCGCGGTAGCGGCATTGGTCCTGACACTCGGTCCCAAGCGGGTTTTCTACACCCTGCACGAGTGGATATTTCCGCCGGACCACCCCTGGTTTTTCTACTACCAGGACTCGCTGATGACCACGCTGATGAAGGCGCCCGATCTGTTTGGCGTCATCGCCATAGGGTTACTGGGTCTGTGGCTGCTGCTCTGGGGGCTATCGTTATGGCTGTTGACGCGGCTGTGGCTTATACGCGCCCGGCGGTAGCGATGAAGTCGGCGAGATAATCCACCTCCCGGTCCATTTCCCGCAACCCCAGGTGAATCTGCTTGGCGATCC
>CBFGUT010000191.1:0-6445 GCA_965652265.1 uncultured Cellvibrionaceae bacterium
TCAAATAATTATTTTCATAATTAATTTTTGTCGATAATAAGAACGATAGAAAAAGCCGTGGCATAGATAAACCCCTGATGTTCAGGCCGCAGAGTATAACGCCAGCGGACCCCAGACGCGAGTTTGCCGACAACTGTCATTGCCTTAATCCTCAAATTTCGGTGCTTACGACAGAGTTCGCCGGGGCCGAATAGTGGGGTGTGGGGCTCGCCATAAACTCCTCCCCGGGGGTCTTCATTGAACGTCCCTGCTTCAATGAAGGCCCCACACACCACTACCCAACCCCGGCTTGAGCAAGCCGGTGAGACATGGATTCTTAAATTGACTTAAAAAAACAGAAAACAGTTGACCTTGGCCAAGTTATCATTAGAATACGCGTCTCCTGAACGGAGGGTGGTTAGCTCAGTTGGGAGAGCGACGGCCTTACAAGCCGTAGGTCACAGGTTCGATCCCTGTACCACCCACCACTGGCCACGCCAGGGTGTCCGCGGACCGGTAGTTCAGTTGGTTAGAATGCCGGCCTGTCACGCCGGAGGTCGCGGGTTCGAGTCCCGTCCGGTCCGCCACTATTCGAAAAAGCCCCGCACTCCGGGGCTTTTTTTATGCTCGAATAAAACTCCAATGCCTACACGGACGGGACGAGAACCCGCGAAGCGGTGTTCGACCAATTTGACGGGATCAAATTGGGACGGCGTAGCCGCCCGCAGGGCGAGCGCCAGGGATGGTGCGAGTCTTTCCCGTCCGGTCCGCCACATTTTAAAGAAGCCCCTCGTGTAGGGGCTTTTTTTATGCCTGTTTAATACCCATATGTCCGCACGGACGGGACGAGAACCCGCGAAGCGGGAAACGGGAAACGGGAAACGGGAAACGGGAAACGGGAAACGGGATTGTATAAGCTCAAGGAACTTTTTTACCACTATCCATCCAATTCACCGTTCACCGTCACTCCGCTTCCAGCGATTGATAGAGCGGATAAAGTGTTTCCTTCCACACAGTTTCATCCACCACACCAATATGCCGGTAGCGAATGGTTCCATCCTTGGCCACCACATAAGTCTCTGGTGCGCCGGTAACGCCGAGATCAAGGCCCAATCGCCCTTTCTGATCGAAAAGACTGAACGCATAGGGGTCATGGAGATCTCGCAACCATTTCTGTGCCGCCGGGCGCTGATCTTTGTAGTTAATGCCGACGATATGAATCCCCTCTTTCGCCAACTGGTTGAAATAGGGGTGCTCGATACGACAGGCATAGCACCATGTGGCCCAGATATTGAGCAGGCTGACTTTACCCTGGAAATAGTCCTGCTCCACCCAGCTATTTTCATCGCTCACCAGCGACAGGCGAAACTCTGGCACGGGCTTGCCCACCAGTGCCGAGGGCATAGCGGTTGGGTCGAGCTTGAGGCCGATATAGAACAATACCAATAATACAACCAGAATCGCCAGAGGCAGAAACAGTTTAAGCCTTTGCATCCACCACCTCGTCGGCAGACAAATTTTTTCGTTTGCGGTAACGCTTATCAATCACCGCCAGCACACCGCCAAAAGCCATCATCAGTGCACCCAGCCAGATCCAGCGCACAAAAGCATTGTAATGAATGCGTATGGACCAGCTGTCGTCGCTGATTTTTTCCCCCATGGCCACGTAAATATCGCGGGTAAATCCGGGGTTGATGGCCACTTCCGTCATCACTTGTCCACTGGCAAGATAGCGGCGTTTTTGCGGCAGCAGGGTATGCAGTTTGCGATCCCCCTTGTGCATAACCACCACGGCCTCGTCACCTCGGTAATTTGGACCCTGAATCTCGCGCAGGTTTTCCAACGTAAAGTCGTAACCCGCAACTTGCACAGTTTGCCCCAGATTCATGCGCAACATGCGCTCGTCGCTGTAATGACTGGTATAACTTACCCCGATGGCCCCCACAGCAATTCCCAGATGAGCGATTATCATACCGTAATAACTGAGACTCAATTGCCGCGCGCCGCGCTTGATCCCTTCACGGTGCCGGACTTTTTGCCAGAAGTCCCAGCCAGTCGCATAGGCAATCCAGCTGGCGATAAAAGTGGCAACTACCGTCTGCCAGGTATAGCCGCCTGCCAGAGGTGGTACGATTGCGGCTGTCACGATACTGACAATTACGGGCCAGCTGAGTGCGCGACGAAAAATAGCCCCCTGTGTTTGTTTCCAGCGGCTGGCCGGTGCCAGTGGCATCAGCAGACAAATCAGCGCCATAAAAGGCAGGAAGACAATATTGAAAAACGGTGGCCCCACCGAATACTTGCCCAGCTTTAGCGCGTCGGCGATGAGTGGAAATAGCGTCCCCAGCAATACCGTGACCATAATGATCACCAGGAGGATATTATTACTCAGCAGTAATGCCTCGCGCGAGGAGAGATTAAACTGCTGGGCCTGCTTCACTACGGGGGCTCTTAGCGCATAGAGTGTGAGGGAAAGACCCACCACCACGGCGAGGAAAATGAGGATAAACAAACCCCGCGCCGGATCATTGGCAAACGCGTGTACTGAGGTGAGCACACCCGAGCGCACCAAAAATGTACCCAGCAGGCTGAGGGAAAAAGTAAAAATGGCCAGCAGTATGGTCCAGCTTTTAAAAATGCCGCGCTTTTCCGTGACCGCCAGGGAATGTATCAGCGCCGTGCCCACCAGCCAGGGCATAAGCGCTGCATTTTCCACTGGGTCCCAGAACCACCAGCCGCCCCAACCCAGTTCGTAGTAGGCCCACCAACTGCCAATGGCGAGACCCACGGTGAGAAACCCCCAGGCCATGGTGGCCCAGGGTCGCGACCAGCGCGCCCAGGCCGCATCGAGTTTACCGGTCAGCAAGGCGGCGATGGCAAATGCGAAGACCACGCTAAAACCCACATATCCCATATAGAGCACCGGGGGGTGCAGGATCAAACCAATATCCTGAAGCAGCGGATTCAGGTCGGCGCCATCCTGGGGTGGCATGGGCAGAATGCGGTCAAAGGGGTTGGAGGTGAAGAGGATAAACATCAAAAAACCCACCGCCACAAACCCCAGGATCGCCAGTACGCGCGCCTGCATATCCACCGGCAGTGAGCGGCTGAATAACACCACCGCGAAGGTCCAGCCGGTCAGCATCAGAATCCACAGCAGCAGTGACCCCTCGTGACCACCCCAGACGGCGCTGATTTTGTAGTAGACAGGCATCAGCGAATTGGAGTGATTTGCCACATAGGCCACAGTAAAGTCATCCTGCACGAACGACCAGGTCAGACAGGCAAAGGCGAACAGCACCAATGCAAACAAACCACTGGCCAACGAGCGGCCGGCAAGCATCAGCGGCAGGCTTTGACGCCAGGCTCCCGCCAGTGGCAAGACAAAGAGCGCGGCCGCCAGTGCCAGTGCCAGCAACAGCGCCAGATGACCGAGTTCAGGTACCATAATTTCCCTCCTGACAACTGGCCTGATGTTCGCCGCCGCTCTCGCTCATGGCTTCCACCACCTCCGGAGGCATGTAGTTTTCATCGTGCTTGGCCAGCACCTGGTCAGCGTAAAAAATCTGATTTTCTTTCCAGATACCATTCACCACGGCAGCCTCTCCCTCGGCAAACAGATCGGGTAGTATGCCCTCGTATTCAACCTGCAAACTGCCGATATTGTCAGCAAGTATAAAGCTTACCTGCAGGCTGTCCTGGTCGCGCACGACACTGCCGGGTTCCACACAGCCACCGCCGCGCACACGCACATTATAGGGGACCTCCCCCGCTGAAAATTTTGCCGGTGGGTAAAACAAATTAATGTTGTCGCGAATCGCGTAGATCAAAAGCCCAATGGCAAGACTGGACAGGATCACGATGGCCAGTACCACAATCAGGCGCTGTTTACGAACGGGATGCATGAGTTATTCCGTATGGGAGTTGAGTGAAATAGTGGCCGCTGAACTCTGTTCCAGCGACACACTGCGTGCCAGTTTATTCATGGCCTTGCGTTTCAGTATGAGTGGGTGCCAGAGCAAAAAGCCGAGAACCAGCAAAGCGATGGCCACGCAGGACCAGACATAGAGGCCATGCCCTGACATGGACATAAAATCGGCTAGAGAGCTAAATCTGAATTCCGGCATACTTGACAACCTGTGGTATTCACAAATGAGTGTTGCTCGTCACTAATTCCCGCACCCATTGGGTGCGGCCTTCACGTGCGATAATTTCAGCGCGGGTGTAGAGAATTAGCGATAAGGTATAAAAGCTGTAGTAAGCGAGAATGCTGAGCAGCAGCGGATAAAACATACTGGGGTGAATGGTCGAACTCTCAGTCAGCTTAATGGTGGCCGGCTGATGCAAACTGTACCACCAGTCCACGGATTTATAAATAATGGGCACATTGATAGTGCCCACCAGCGCTAAAATGGCACAGGCCTTGTCGGCACCCTCACGCACCGGGTAGACACTCTGCAGCAGAATGATACCCAGGTAGAGGAACAACAGGACCAGCATAAAAATATTGCGCGCATCCCACTCCCAAAAGGTCCCCCAGGTGGGATGACCCCAGAGCGAGCCAGTGGCGAGTGTCAAGAGTGTCAACCCGGCACCAATAGGCGCGGCGGCTTTCATCACCATAAAAGGCAGTTTCATTCGCCAGATCAACCCCACCGCACCGGCCACGGCCATAACATAGTAACCCACCAGCGCCAGGGCCGCTGCGGGCATATGGATAAAAATAATGCGATAGCTGTTGCCCTGCTTGGCATCTGCCGGGGCAAAGCCGAGCCCCCACACCAGGCTCGACAGCCACAACAATGCCGTGAGTCCCGCAATCCACGGTAACCAGCGACTGGTTTTTTCATAAAACCAGCGCGGCGAACCTAATCGATGGAACCATTGCCAGCCCACGTTTCACCTCATTAAATTGTCAATAGCTCGCGGAAATTCGCAAGGCACCCGCTGTTGCAAAAGGCATAATAATCAGCATCAGGGCGAGATAGGCGCCCAGCAATGCCAGATGTGTCCCTATGGCAAACCCACCCACGGCCGCATTCACAGCATTGGCGCCCAGAATCAATACCGGCAGATAGAGGGGCATCACCAACAGGGATAATACCAGACCACCCGCCCGCAGACAGACTGTCAGCGC
This sequence comes from uncultured Cellvibrionaceae bacterium, assembly GCA_965652265.1. Classification (GTDB taxonomy): domain Bacteria; phylum Pseudomonadota; class Gammaproteobacteria; order Pseudomonadales; family Cellvibrionaceae; genus Gilvimarinus. The sequence continues at coordinate 5,117 of CBFGUT010000191.1, forward strand.
CGCACCCGTGGCACCGATCAGGCTCATAATGGCGGTACCCAGCAACAGGGTCAGTATCAGTGCCAGGTAACCGCCCGCTGGCAGGGCCAGCATAACCCCCAACAACGGTGCCACCAATGCCAAGGGCAGACCGGTGCTCAACCAGTGAGCACAGATTTTGGCCAATGCGGTCAGGTAGAGCGGCTGCGACGTTAGCAGGTACTGATCGATACTGCCATCCTCGTAATCACTTCTAAACAATCCGTCCAGTGATAACAGTGTCGCCAGCAGCGCCATAATCCAGATCATGCCCGGTGCCAATTGAGCGAGCAGCTGCCGGGAGGGGTCGACGCCCAGGGGCAGCAGGGTTATGGCAATCAGGAAGAATACCAGCGGGTTGGCCATATCGCTGCGATGGCGCCAGATTAGCGTCATATCGCGTCGGAAAAGTGTGGTAAACCCGGTGAAGGGGCGGTCGCTATTCACCGTCATGCAACAGCACCTCTCTGTCGGCGGGAAATTCGGCCAAATCCAGCTGCCCCGCCCCCTCCAGCTTTACCGCCTGGTGGGAAGTCAGCACCACCAGCCCGCCAGAGCGGCAATGGCGAGTGATCTGAGCCTCCAGTGCTGCTACGCCGGGGCGGTCGATGGCGGTAAAGGGCTCGTCCAGAATCCACAGAGGCGCCGCTGTCAGGTAGAGCTGTGCCAGTAGCACACGGCGGCGCTGTCCCGCGGATAATTGACTGCAGGGGATGTCGGCATAGGGGCGCAAACCCACCTGGGTTAGCGCCTCGTAGAGACTGGCGTTCGCTCGGCAGGGGTGCAAACGTGCCAGCCAGTTCAGGTTTTCCAGCGGACTCAATAGCCCCTTGACTGGGGTTTGATGCCCCAGAAAGAGTCGTTCGCGGGCAAAATCGGGAGACTCACGCAGCGGCCTGCCACGCCATAACAGCTGGCCGGCGGCGGGAGGCATCAATCCCGCGAGCGTGCGCAGCAGTGTGGTTTTGCCGGCGCCATTGGCCCCCAACACCTGCAACACGCTGCCCGCGGAGCTCTGCCAGTCAAGGTGACTGAACAGCAGACGTTCATCGCGCTCGCATGCAAGCTGTTGCAGGGTTAATATGGGTTCAGACACGCAATATTCCTGGGGCGCACAGCGCCGGACTCAACTCTGGCACGCCGCTGCCGACAAGCCAGTAAACTGGCAATAGCCAGGGTGCGGTGATTATAGCCATCCCGGCGGCAAATGTTTACCCAAATGCGCCCTTTGGGGAAACAGGAGAGCGACATGCCCATTGATTTTACGGGCCTCTATGGTCAGTCAGTCCCGCCAACACGTGCGGCGACCGC
>CBFGUT010000192.1:0-6416 GCA_965652265.1 uncultured Cellvibrionaceae bacterium
CGCTGGAGCGGATTTTCCCGGACGATGGCCGTGCCACCGAGCAGCCCATCTGGACACCGGGACTGGATAACGGTCTGCCCACCACGCCGGGCTCCACACTCTCCGTCAATGGCGAACAAACAGAATACTATCTCTCACGCGATGCCATGTTTATGTCGGACTTTACCGGCACCCGCGAGCGTCCCGCGGCCAACCTGGCTTTACAGTTCGCGCCCAACGATACTTCCGAATATACCTTTGAAGCCCTTTATAACGGTTACCGCAATGAGGGTTTTAACTCCCTGAATTTTGCCTTTGTGGACTGGTGGGGTTCGCTGGGGGAGTTGGGTAATATCACCGACACCTTCGAGCTCTATGAAGGTTCCAATGTGATCAAGGAGCGCACTGTGCGCTATCCCTTCACTTTTGGCAGCGGTGACTATTCCACCGGTGAAACGGACTCTTTCCTGTATGCTCTGAGTGGTGAGTGGGAGATAGGCAGCAACTTCACCTTGAACTCCGATCTGGTCTATCAGGACAGTGAGTTTGAATCCACCTTTATTGCCATGCGCAGCAATGCGGTGCGTTTTGAGACCACGGCCAATTTCAGTAACGACCCCAGCATCAGTTTTGCCGACAACCCGGCCACGGCCGATGTGGACGAGTCGGACCTCACCGATTTGACCCAGGCGAGCATGGCGGAAATGTACGACAGTGGCGAGCGCAATGAAGGCTCGGCCACCACCTTCACCCTCGATGGTGAATACCGTATGGACGCCGGCTTCTTTACCAAGTTTGAGTTTGGCCTGCGCTACGACGACCGCGATGCCACCGAGTATAGCCGTAACCAGGATGCCGGCCTCTGTGGCGACGTTAACACCACGGGCGACCCTGCCAACTGCCAATTTGGCACTTACCTGGACGAGGGTATTGCCCATATTAACGAGGATTTCATGGAAGGCGACGCCGATGTGCCCCGTACCTGGGCGGTTGCCAATGGCCCCTACCTGCAGGCGAATCGCAATTACTTCCTCGGCCTCTATGGCCTGGATGCGGCCGATCCGCTGCTTGAGGAATTTGCCATTAATGAGGTCAACACCGCGCTCTACTTTACGGCACAGTTTGAAACCATGATTGGCGACAATCGCCTCGACGGTGAACTGGGTGTGCGCTATGTGAATGTGGATACCGACACGGTGTTTACCGATCAGGTGGAGCTCACCCAGACGGAGGGTTCCACCAGTACCACGGAAACCCTGCCGGCATTGGCGGTGCGCTACCATTTTGCCGAAGACTGGATGCTGCGTTTCAGCTATGGTGAAACCCTGCGCATGCCGGCCTTTGGCGATTTGAATCCGACCATTAACTACTTCGATGATATTACCGGTATCGGTTATGGTACGGCCACGGGTGGTAACGCCAACCTGATGCCCACTACGTCGCGCAATCTGGACTTGTCGCTGGAGTGGTACTTTGGTGAAGCCAGCTCCGCTTACCTGACATTGTTCCAGCGCGATATCGAAGGTTTCGTGATTTCCTATCGCAATCAGGTGACGCGTCAGATCGAGGATTTTGTCACCGATACTTTTATCCTGTCTCAGCCGGATAACGCTTCCGATGGTGAGCTGAGCGGGGTGGAAGTGGGTGCGAATTACTTCCCGGAAAATCTGCCGGGCGCTCTCGATGGTCTCGGTGTGCAGGCGAGTTTTACTTTCCTCGATTCCGAGCAGACTATTCCCGAGCTTAACGATCGCGGCGATGTTGTAGGGACCGAAACCACGGACGTATTTGGTGTGTCCGATACTTCCTACAGTATCACCCTGGCTTACGAGCGCGAAGCCTTCGATGCCCGCCTGTCTTATGTCTGGCGGTCAGACTTCCTCAATAACCAGGAGGCGGCGCTGTTTGCCAACCCGCTGGGTGTCTATCGCGATCCGCAGAGCTCACTGGATTTCCAGTTTAGCTACAACGTGAACGATGCCTTGACGCTCACCTTTGATGCCACCAATTTGACGGGTGAGGTTTACCAGAGTCGCTACGGCAACAGTGATCTGCACACCTTTGGCAACTGGAAAATCAGCCGCACCTTTGCCCTGGGCGCGCGCTTGTCGTTCTAGAAAATAAGCGGGCAGCTCCCGGGCTACCCGTTTATTGGTTACCTCATTCTGCCGTAGGCGGAATAGCCGTTGGCCGCGGAGGTGGAGTTATGGGCGCCATCTGTTTGCCGCGGTAACCATGGGCTCTTCATCTTCCTCCGGCAATGCCGGAGGTTTTTTATGGATGATCGCTAAAATTCAAGACGGTCGTGTTATGATAGCGCCATCATTGACGGCTCCAGGGAGATGGCCGTCACCGGTTAATGATTGATATCTGCAGAGTCTGACATCCATGGCCGTACTGGAACGCAATTTTAATTTGTCGCAGCGCATGACCCAGGAGTTGGGGCGAGCCATTGTCTGCGGTGAATTTAATATCAACGAGAGCCTGCCCACCGAGGCGGATTTGTGTGAGCGCTTTGGCGTCAGCCGTACGGCGGTGCGTGAGGCGGTGAAAATGCTCTCGGCCAAGGGGTTGATTTCCAGCCGACCCCGCCAGGGGATTCGCATACAGCCGGAAGAAGAGTGGAATATTTTCGATTCCGATCTGCTGCGCTGGTCGCTGGAGGGCAACCCCTCTCTCAAGGTGCTCAAGGAATTTCTGCAAATGCGTATTGCCATTGAGCCCGAGGCGGCGTCGCTGGCAGCGCGTTTCGCCCGTCCCCAGCGGGTGCGCGCGATTGGCGATGCGCTGGAGCGCATGCGCCAGGCCAGTGACCACGGAAGCGATACAGAGGCACTACAGGCCGATATCGACTTCCATATCAGTATTCTCTACGCCAGTGAAAACCGTTTTTATATTCGAATGCGCGACTTCACCCGCACGGCACTCAACGTCAGTATCCGCCATACCAACGACATCAAGGGCAACCCGGATGGGGTGATTGATGATCACGCCAAGGTGTTTCAGGCGATTGAGAGTGGCAACGCGGAGCGGGCGAAGAATGCCATGTTCCTGTTGATAGATGAAGCGCTGAGCTTTATCGAACAAAAGCTGGCGGCGGATAAGTAGCCATCTCAGCCGCGGCGGTGGCCGCGGCTGGGTTCACAGGCTATACGCGGATTACTGCGGTTTTATATCGCCGCAGTCGCTGCCCAGCCATTCGCCCTCATGGGTGACGGTCATTTTCTGCGGGCGACCCTGAAAGTCGACATTGGCGGTGGACTCGCCGGAGTAGCGGGTGTCGCCATTAAAAGTCACGGTTCCCTCGGACTGGGTTTGGCCGCTACAGGCAAAGGTAATGGTGGTGCTACCGCCGCTGGTGCTGCGGCCGGTTTCCTGGCAGTCGTTGTTTTCCATCAGCGCCAATTCGCCCTCGGCGGCTTTTTCCGGAGTCAGGCAGGTTTTAAAGGTCTGATTTTGGAAATCGAAATCCACGCCCTGGGATTTCATCATATTCTCCATCATCTGCCGCTGCTCGGCGGGCATGGCCTCCAGCTGTTGACGCAATTGATCCAGCATCCTTTCCAGTTCGCCGCTTTCGCTGGTGAACTGCAACTTGTGCTGCCACAGCCCGGGTTTCATGCTGGTGTCATCGGCCTGTGCCAAGCCTGCGGTCAGTGTCAGGGAACCGATTGCCACCAGGGGCAGGAAACGCTTGAATACTTGCATGATATTGTCCTTATAAGCGAGTGGGAAAGAGCGTTGAGCTGCCTTAAAGTCTGCCCCAGTCGCGACGGCAATTCAACCACCTCCGCCACAGTCCCGCCAGCGCCAGCCACAGCAGGCCGTACCACGATGCCGCGCCGCCCCCACCGCTGCTGGACGGCGTCGCCGGGGCTTCCCCGCCGGGCGAGGCTGGTGGAGAGGTTGGTGGAGGGTTCGGTTCCTCGGGCTCTTCCGGATCAGGCTCAGCCGGTGGCAGGTAATCCTCGGGGTTTACACTATCATCATTTTCTATGCGTAGCGTCAGCCTCGAATGGGACACTTCATAGGTCATGTGAGCGGGTGCGAAAGATAGGCGCAACTCCCGGGTAGCCGAATAGCTATCGTTATCAATCACGGTGACGGGTATTGTTACAGCGGTCGCATCGGACTCCAGCCGCACTGTGGTGGTGGCCAATTCGAAGTCCCGTCCCGCTTCGGCGCTGATCTCTTCCAGCGCCAGCTCGAAGGTTACGGCTTCGGGGCCGGGTTGTTGTGCCTGGATGATCAGCTCAATCTCCCCCGCCGTCTCCGAGACCGTCAGTTCGGTTTGCGCCCAGCGTAACAGGCGCGGGAGTGCCTGTGGATTATGCAGTGAAACCTGGGAAGTCGTTATTTCACCCAATTGGCCGCCACTGGGATCCATCAATGTCAGTGCCAGCCCTGACGGCGGGACGTTATCCAGCGATACGGCGACCAGCTTGCGAGTTTCGCCGGGTGCGAATTGCACCCACTGGTCCACCAGCGGGGAACTCATTGGATCCACTTGCCCCAGTAGTCGCACCGCGGTGTTACCCGACTGTCCCTGGCCTCGCGAAATCAGCACACGAAAATCCTGCTCGGCGGCAAAGGCGGCGTGCTCGCTGGTGGCAAAGGTAAAGACCGAGGGGGCGTCATTGGCAATGGTAGGGTCGGTGCCCTGGTCCAGTTCCTCGCGATTGCTGATGCCATCGGCGTCGAAATCCGCTTGGTCGTGGCTGGTGTCGCAATGTTCCGGGCGATTCAAGTGCCAGATGCTGGCGCCGGTGGCCAGGTGATCCAACTGCCAACAGTGAATATTGTCGTTGCCTCGCAGAGAGACAAATTCCAGTGCATGGTAACTGTCAAACAATGGCGAAATATCCGTGAGCTGGTTGTTGTGTAAGACTATTAAGCGCAGATTTTCTTGTGCCTGCAGAGGAGTGAGATCTTGCAGCTTGCTCTCGCCCAACTCCAGTTCATTGAGTCGCGGAAGTTTGTCCACACCCTCCAGGGTTTCAACATTGTGTTGCAGACACTGCAGACGGCTGAGCGCCTCGGCATAGAGAAATTGGTCATAACCCTGGTCGGCAAGGCACTGCCGCAAGCCCGGGTCGGTGATCGCGGACAGCCTATCGGCAAGCGGTGTTAACGGCGGTTGGGGGTGGTTGAAAGATGCCACCAATCGGCGAGTGCCGCCCACAGCGTGAACAGCATCAGCGCCATCTACTTCATGGCGCGGTAGTCCACAGGGCCGCTGGCCACAGTTAAGGTAGGGCGAGGACAAAACGGGTAAGTCGAGTGCGTCGAATTCACTGGCGGAAGCCATCAATGTGGTAAAGTCGCCGTCCACCCCATAGCCCAGGCCATGTTTGTAGTGGATGCTGGCCACATCCTGTCGCCGCGAGTGATTAAGGCCGAGCAAGTGCCCAAGTTCGTGCGCAAACACCGTTTCACTGCAGTTGAGAGCGGTAACCCCGCCATAAAAATTGCGCAAGACGGGCCCGGGAGCCGCTGATTCCAGCAGTGGAGCTTTCCCGCACAGGCCGCCACCCTGGTTTATGGAGAACAACATGTATATGTCGACACCGCTGGCATAGAGATCGCTGCCCAACTGCTGCTTGTCGGTTCTGAGCCATGTATCGATTTCGTTGAACGCCTGCCCCAGGGTCGTGGCCGTCAACTCCGTCAGGCGATAGTCCAGGATGTTGACCTCAAGGGAGAGATGGCTGCGTTCAAAAATGCTGTTGGCGACGGCCACGCTGTGGTTGATATGCGTCAATACCCCGTCGCCATAGGCTTCCTGTGCGGCGGGTGTGTAGAGTGCCATTAAATCGATGGTGACGGGTTCGCTGGCAAATGCGTCCCGTAGCGGGGCACTTGTTTCAAATTCCTGTGTTTTAAGTTTCTGTGTTTTAAGCTTCTGCGGTTCAGTGGCACAGGTGCCCTTGGCCGTCACTTCGCTCTCCAGTGCCAGGGCGGCCCGCGAACCTTGGCTCTCCAGTAAAAAGACTTTGTTTCCAGCGGTTTGCACACGGGCAAAGCTATGACTCTGCCCCAACGTTATTAGTAATGATGCGCGGTCTGGCTCGTCCGTGGAGGCGGCCTCCAGAGCGATGTCGCCATTGCTGAAATGGTGGCGCCGGCGCAGGGTGTAGTGTTCCAGCTGACCGTTGGGCAGGGGTACCTGTAAGGTTTTGCCCACGGGCAACTGCCGCAGAGTGTCACTGTCCAACGTGACGGGATACAATTTGGCATTGCCCGCCGGGTGTGTTTTGAAAAATCTATCTCCTAGCCGTTGCTTGTCGGCGTGCTCGATACTGGCTGGGTTCAGTGTCCAAGCCGTTACGGCGAAACTAGCACCGGGGGCCAGCAAGCCGCAGGTGATGAGCAATAAAAGATAGCGCATGTAATCCCCTGTGTTAGGGCCTGTTAACACTGTTTGAATACAACCTGCT
>CBFGUT010000193.1:0-6405 GCA_965652265.1 uncultured Cellvibrionaceae bacterium
GGCGCCGGCGCCGCTGTGGGTGAATACCTGGCGGCGCAGGGAGTGGTGTTACCGATACTGCACCTGGGCCTGGCCGATCGCTTTGCCGAGCACGCCAGTCACGGCCAGCAATTGGCCGATCAGGGGCTGGATGCCGAGGGCATCGAGGCGGCCATTCGCCAGCGCCTCAACCTGCTGCGCCCCAGCGCCAGCGACAAACTGGCCCCCTGATCCACCCCTGGTACCTCTATAGCGGTACTGCAGGACAATACTGAGCCACAAATTCGCGGTGCAGTGGCTGCTCGGCAGCCACCCGGGCAATGGCCTCGCGACCGGCGGCCAGCGACTGGCGCAAGCGCCCCGCATCGAGCACATCCAGCGCCGGGTGATGGCGCTCGGGTATCACCCCCATCCCCGTCAACACCATCTGCCAACTGGGTGCCTGGAAAAAGGCGTCGTGGAGCAAGTCCAGGATTCCCCGATGAGCGAATAGCGCGATGCGCCGGTCCAGGCTTTCCGGCCTCGGCAGTTGCCGGCATTCCCGCCAGAAAGCACTGTCTTCTCGTGCACTGGTACAGTAGTGCAAGATCAGGAAGTCGCGAATTTCCTCATAGTCAGCGCGCACACCCTCGTTAAACGACTCCACCAGCAGGCGGTCACAGCGGACATCCGGCAGCAGGCTGACAAAACGCGTCAGCGTCTTGGAAACCAGGTGAATGGCAGTGGACTCCAGCGGCTCCAGAAACCCCTGGGCCAACCCCAGTGCCAGACAGTTGTTGACCCAGGGCCGGCGGCGCACACCGGTGACAAAGGGAATCACCCGAGGCTCTCCCAAGGGTGCCCCTTGCAACTGACCCGTCAAAGTCGCCGCGGCCTCGTCGTCGCTGATAGCGCGACTGCAATACACATAGCCATTGCCGGTGCGATGCTGCAGGGGGATGCGCCAAGTCCAGCCGGCGGCTTGCGCGCGCGCCAGGGTATAGGGAGGCAAATCCGCCAGGCGTTCGCTCTGCACCGTGACGGCGCGATCGCAGGGCAGCCAGCCGGACCAGTCGTCGTATCCGGCTGTTAAGGTCTGCTCAATCAACAGCCCCGCAAAACCGCTGCAGTCGATAAAAAAGTCCCCCGACACCTGGCGGCCATCGACCAGTTGCAGAGCCCGAATAAAACCGTCATCGCGCTGCAACACCTGATCCACATGGCCCTCGGTGCGGGCCACGCCCAGCCCCAGAGCATGATCGCGCAGGTAGCGCCCCACCAGGGTCGCATCCAGATGCAGGGCGTAACGCGCGGTCGCCAGCGGGGTGCGCGCGGCCTCAAAGGGCAGGAAAAACCGGTTCTGCCGGGCGAGTAACGCCTCGGGGGCGTGGTCCGTCAGCGGTGTGCTATCGCCATCGGCCCGACACTTGAGCCAGCACTGATAAAACTCGTGGCCGTCGATGCGCCGTCCCAGCGGTCCGAAGGAGTGAAAATAGCTTTCTCCTTTTTGGCGCCAGTCGGCAAACTCGATGCCCCATTTAAAGGTGGCCTGGGTGGCGCGAATAAAATCGGCCTCGTCAATGCCGAGCTTGTGCAAGGTCTCGAGAAACACCGGCACCGTGGCTTCACCTACGCCGATAATCCCCACATCGGCGGATTCCACCAGCTCAATATTAACCTCGGTGTTCTTGAATATATGCCCCAGAGTGGCGGCGGCAATCCAGCCCGCCGTGCCACCTCCAAGGATCACAAAGCGGCCAATAGGCGCTGCGGTCTTGTCTACCATAGGGTTTAGTCAACCTGAATTTCACGGGCGGGCGGCTCTCGGATGGCAACGTTATATTTTGGGTAGTGCTGCCTATAAACAGAATACCCCCCACCGCCAGTGAAATCCAGTCGCGTTTAAGAGGCAACCGCTACAAAAACCGGCGCACACTGGCGACATAGGCGGGCTGGTAACGCTCCAGCCAGACAAACACCTTTTCCAGAATATCGTCGGCGCGCACCGGACCGAACGTCTCACACATAACCACATAGAGCCGGTTGACAATTTGCCGCAGCTCTTTCGAAGATGCGGCGATGGTAAATGACTTGGCTCCCCCATCGCTGTCAAACCAGGCGCGCAAGCGCGATTTTATGGCGCCCGGTAACTGTGTCTGCCCCAGCGACACCAGAAAATTGAGGCGCAATCGCAGGAAATCCTCACTGGATAGCACTGTCTCCAAGGCCACCAAAAAATGTTCGAAGGCCAGGTCCAGGCGCTCGGCGGCAGCCGGCGTAGTCGTGCGCACACCTTGCCGGTAACCGGAAAGCTTGTCGATAGGGTCGGGCAACAGGCCCTGGGGCTTTTGACTGAGGCTCACCAGTTCGCGAATGATGTCCTTGCGCTTACCGGCTACCGCATCGAAGCGCGACAAGCCCGCCACAAAACCATTGAGGGCAAACAGGGGCTTGGCCGCGTAGTCGTTTTCCCACATTTGCATGGCTTCCAGCAATTCATCGCCCTTGAGGAAACGCGCCAGCACGGTATAGACAATCTGCCGCTTTTGCGGCAGCGTAAAAATGCCACTCATCTTTCCAGTTCCTCAATCCGTGAAGGGTTATAAGCGGCACTGTTTTTAAATTCCGGGTAGCCAGTCTCGCCGTGCTCGGTAATATCCAGGCCGCGTTGCTCATGCTGAGCCTCGGCCCTAAGGGGCGCGAAAGCATTCACCAGCCAGTAAATTATCAGACCACCTACAAACGCCCACACAAAACAGGTGAGCACGCCCACCAATTGCACCACCAGGCGATGGGCAGAGAACATATCTTCGCTGTAGAACAACCCCGCTGCCAGGGTACCCCAGACACCGGCAAAGCCATGGACGGGAATAGCACCCACCACATCATCGATTTTCAGGCGCAGCAATAATCCCGACCCCGCCACCACCACCAGACCACTGATAAACCCGGTGACAATGGCATAGAGCGGCTCCATGGTGGCACAGCCAGCGGTAATCCCCACCAACCCTCCCAGGCTGCCGTTGATCACCTGGGTCACCGGTACGGGCCGACCGCGCAGGCCACAGGCCAGGATCGCGCCCACCGCACCGGCCGCCGCAGATAAATGGGTGTTGAGGTTAATCAGGCCGATAGCGGCATCGGCGGCAAGGGTGCTGCCGCCGTTAAAACCAAACCAGCCCAGCCAGAGGATAAAACCGCCCAGCGCCACATAGCTGAGGTTGTGACCGGGAATGGAGCGCGGCTTGCCAATGGCATCGAAGCGACCGATACGCGGCCCCACCACCAATACCCCCGCCAGCGCTACCCAGGCACCCAGCGAATGCACCACCGTAGAGCCGGCGAAATCCACAAACCCGAGTGCCGCCAGCCAACCCTGCCCCTCGGTGGCACTTCCCCATACCCAGCTGCCAAATACGGGGTACAACACCCCCATGATCAGGCAGGCGGCGATGAGATAGCTGTTAAAGCGAGTGCGTTCCGCCATGGCACCACTGGCAATAGTGGCGGCGGTAGCGGCGAACATGGCCTGAAACAACACCAGCGCCCAGTCCCATTCCTGGTCGGGGTCGAGCAGAAAATGGCTGCTGCCCCACAGGCCTGTGGGATTATCGCCAAACATCAAACCAAAGCCCACCAGGCAGAATACCAGCGTGCCCACACACACATCGGCATAGTTTTTCATGATCACATTGACGGTGTTTTTGGCGCGCGACATACCGCTTTCCAGCAGCGCAAAACCGGCCTGCATAAAAAACACCAGTGCGGCGGCAATCACCACCCACAGTGTATCGACGGCCTCCGAGCTAACGCCAGCCTCGTTCGCCATCGCCGGCATAGCCAGTAACATTGCCCCGCCTAAAACAAATCCTGTGCCTGGTTTCATACACCTTTGCTCCACAAAACACATATCGACTCTGCCCGCCATTGGGGCGAGCAGAGGGAGCAAAGGCATTTAACGTGCCAAGGCAGGAATCATGGGCGCTGCCCATAAGGACGCCATGACAGCGCCCCATCATTGGGCCAGGACAGGAAAAGCCCTCCCGGAAATGCCCCAAAATGGACACGCCGGTCAGGAGGTGTTTTTATTTTTGCATCTGTTTGAGCATGGTATTCATAATATCCACCGGCAGCGGGAAAACGATGGTGGAATTTTGCTCCCCGGCAATATCGATTAGCGTCTGCAGATAGCGCAAAGTCATCGCGTTGGGGTTGACCGACAACTTGTCCGCCGCTTCGGTTAATTGTTCCGCCGCCTCCAGTTCACCCTGGGCGTGAATCACCTTGGCCCGGCGCGAGCGCTCGGCCTCGGCCTGGCGGGCAATGGCGCGGATCATACTTTCATCCAGGTCCACGTGCTTGATTTCCACATTGCTAACCTTGATCCCCCAGGCATCGGAGGTCTTGTCGAGCACCTCTTGAATATCCTGGTTAAGCTGGTCGCGCTCGGCCAGCATTTCGTCCAGCTCGTGCTTGCCGAGAATGGAACGCAGGGTGGTCTGCGCCAGCTGGCTCACCGCCTCCCGGTAACGCTCCACATTAATAATCGCTTTTTCGGCATCCACCACGCGAAAGTAAACCACCGCGTTGACCTTAACCGACACATTGTCGCGACTGATAACGTCCTGGCTGGGCACGTCCATAACAATGGTACGCAGGTCCACCTTTTCCATGGTTTGCAGAAAAGGAATGATGATGACAAGGCCCGGCCCCTTGACCGACTGAAAGCGCCCCAGCAGAAATACCACACCGCGCTCGTATTCACGCAGGATGCGGATGGCATACACCAACAATAAAACAATAACAGTAAACAGCAACCCAAAGGTATATTCGAATAACATAGCCTTCCTCCCGTGACCGGTTGGTTATTGCACAGGTGCCAACACCAGTATCAGCCCCTGCTGATCCACGACCTGTACTTCCTCGCCCACACTCAGTGGGAAATCGCTAATGGCATTCCAGTACTCGTCGTCGATGACGACCTTATAATCCTCTTGCCGGCACTGCGCCACTGTGGCGGTGCGCCCCACCATACCCTTGCCGTTGGCGGGACGGGGCATGCGCAGACTGCGACCCAGCATGGTAATAATGCCCAGTACCACCAGCCCGCCCACCAGCGCCACGGCGCCAACAATCTCCCAGGACACCTCCATCCCCGGTATATCGCTATCCACCAACATAATGGAGCCCACTACCAGCGCGGCCAGGCCGCCAAAGCCGAGCACACCGAAGCTGGGCATAAAGGCCTCGGCCAGTATCATCACCGCACCCACCACAATCAGCGCCAGACCCACATAATTCACGGGTAGCACTTGCAGGGCATAGAAGGCCACCAGCAGACTGATGACCCCCACTACCCCCGGCACCATGGCGCCGGGGTTATAGCCCTCCAAAATCAGGCCGTAGATGCCAATCAGCAACAAAATGGAGGCAATCTGGGGGTTGGTGATAATACTGAGAAAGCGGCTGCGCCAGTCGGGCTCGTAGGTCTCGACGGGCAAATCCGATGTCTGCAACACAAGGGGCCCCTTCTCCAGCATCACTTCGAGTCCCTGTATCTGCTCCAGTAAATCGGCGCGGTTATCGGCCACCACATCCACCACGTTCTGCTCCAGGGCCTCACTGGCCGTGAGGGTCGCCGCTTCGCGCACCGCGCGCTCAGCCCAGTCCGCATTGCGCCCCCGGCGCTCCGCCAGACCCCGAATAAACGCCACGGCATCGTTCACCACCTTGCGCTCCATGGCGGAGCCCCTCGGCGCCGACTCGCCGCCGGTCTCTTCGTCACTTGCCGAGGCCTCACCTTGCTCCTCCTTATCGCCGCCGGGCATGGAAGGCATGCCACCCATCTGCACCGGCGTGGCTGCCCCCAAAGTGGTGGAGGGTGTCATGGCGGCGATATGGCTGGCATAGAGAATATAGGTACCGGCACTGGCGGCACGACCGCCTGCCGGGTGTACATAAGTCACCACCGGGAGGGGCGAAGCAAGAATGGTCTTGATAATGTCGCGGGTGGCGGCATCCAGCCCGCCCGGTGTATCCATGCGAATCAGGATCACCTGAGCCCCCTGCTCCTGGGCCCGGGTCATGGTGCGTTGCAAATAGTCGGTGGTGGCGGGGCCGATGGGTCCGTCGATGGCAAGCTCGGCCACATGAGGGCCGGGAGACTCAGACTGGGCGGTAGCAACCGACGCCCAACCCAAAAGCAGGGCCATCAGCAGAGCGTTAATGGCAGGGTAAAATCGCATGATCCACCTCCTGCACAGAGACTAACAGAAAGCTGCCCTGGAAAATACCGGCAGATTCTGGCTCATTTTTCGACATGGTTGGCAGATAGCGGCCCAACCTCTTGCAAAATCGCGCCACTCGGGTTTTGATAGTAGTCGCGCATAACCCGGCGTTGACCACCACAATACACCCCTCCGGGGTCATCTCCAGCAGTGGGATAAT
>CBFGUT010000194.1:0-6379 GCA_965652265.1 uncultured Cellvibrionaceae bacterium
CCCGCGACACTTAGCAGCAGCAGTGCGGCAAAGCGGTTGTGATGCAACATTACCGTGCCCAGGGCCCCCACCATCAGGATCAAGCCCATGACCAAGCTTACGGGTTCGAGCGGTGTAATGGCCAGCGGGCCGAAAACCTCCAGGCGTGGCCAAAGCGCCACCGCAATGGCGACCACGGCGGCACCCACCAGCCAGGCGCTGTAACGTTGCAGGGAGTTATTCTGAATCAGGTCAGTGAGGCCCTGAGCGAGACGGGTGCCGAACTGAACCCGCGATTCGAACACCATTTTTTCATCGGCCCGGTACTTGCGTTCGTAGAAGGCAAACAACCCCTCCCGCTGTTGATAGATCAGCACGCCGCCCACCATGGCCACCAGGCTCATCAGCAGCGGCAAGTTGAAGCCGTGCCAGATGGCGATGTGATACTCGGGCATATTGTGGCCCAAGACCGCAAAACTGGCCGCGCGGAGGAAGGGGGCCACCGTCAGGTTGGGCAGAATGCCCACCAACAGGCACAGTCCCACCAGCACTTCCACCGGCACCACCATATAGCGCGGCGGCTCGTGCGGGGGATATTTGGGCAGGTCGATGGGCTCACCATTGAAAAACACATCGTGAATAAAGCGCACCGAGTAGGCCACCGAGAATACCCCCGCAAGGGTGGCCATCAGCGGAAAAATCCAACTGAACATGCCCATGGACTCCAGGTGCAGGGCCTCGGCAAAAAACATCTCCTTACTCAAAAAGCCATTCAGCAGCGGCACGCCGGCCATGGCCAGTGAAGCCACCATGGCCAAGAGGGCGGTGTGCGGCATGTACTTCCACATACCATTGATTTTTCGCATATCGCGGGTGCCGGTCTCGTGGTCGATGATACCGGCGGCCATAAACAGCGACGCCTTGAAAGTGGCGTGGTTGATAATATGGAAAATACCCGCCACCACAGCCAGTTCGGTACTGAAGCCAAACAGCATGGTTATCAACCCCAGGTGGCTGATGGTGGAGTAGGCCAGCAGGCCCTTGAGGTCGTGTTTGAACAGGGCGTTATAGGCGCCAAACACCAGTGTGGCCATGCCGGTAAAAGTCACCAGGAAGAACCACCAGTCGGTCCCCGCCAGTGCCGGATACATGCGCGCCAACAGGAACACCCCGGCCTTTACCATGGTGGCCGAGTGCAGATAGGCCGATACGGGGGTGGGGGCGCTCATGGCATGGGGCAGCCAGAACTGAAAGGGGAACTGGGCGGATTTGGTAAAGGCGCCGAGCAGCACCAGGATCAAAATTGCCGGATAGTACTGGCTGGCGCGAATCACATCGGCGGCGGCAAAAATTTCCTGCAGGTTGTAACTGCCCACCACCCGGCCCAGCAATATAGCGCCGGCCAGCAGGCACAGGCCCCCCGCCCCGGTAACGGCCAAAGCCATGCGCGCGCCCTTGCGTGCCTCGGTCTGCCCCGACCAGTAGCCAATTAGCAGGAAGGAGACGAGGCTGGTAATTTCCCAGAACACAATGAGCAACAGCAGGTTGTCGGCCAGTACGATGCCCAACATGGCCATCATAAACAGTTGCAGCAGAGCGTAGAGGCGGCCCAGCGAATCTTTGGGCGACAGGTAATAGCGGGCGTAGAGAATAATCAGCAGGCCAATACCCACGATCAACAGTGCGAACATCAGCCCGAGTCCGTCCAGCCGCAGGCTGAAGTCCAGTCCTATACTCGGCAGCCAGGCAAAATGGGCGAACTCGGTATGACCGGCAAAAATGGCGGGGATGCTCCCCAGCAACAGTCCCATGGCGCACAGGGGTGCCAAGGCGGCGGAATAGGCGCAGACGGTGCGACCCAGGCGCTCGGTCCACAGCGGTAGCAAGGCACCCAGCAGGGGTAGCAATATAATGGCAAGTAGTGTCATGGTGTGCTCGCACCCGGTTTATAGCCCTGTTATGGGGCAATCATAATCGGTTTTCAGGAATTTTACGAAGTGCCGGGATAGCTCACGGGCGGATCGGGATAGAAGGGGTGGTAGCATCGGCAGTAGACCGCGCTCACCGGTGGTAAACACCCGTGCCGGTAGGGGGGAATGGTTCCTGTGGCTTGTGGGTATAACATTCAGGTTCCAGTGCTGAAAAAGCCTGGGACTGTTATACACAAACTGTCGAGTAAGTGCCAGTGTTGTGGACATTCTGGCTCTGCAAAGAAGCGAAAAGAACGCCGCTGGTGGATAGCTTAGTGGTGCGTTTTCTCAATCACTAACTGAATACTGCCCACACGGAACCCCCATTTTCTTAAGGTGGAGGTATTGATGATGGTGTGATCATCCACCAGCCACATCCAGTCATCGACCTTGAGCGCCAGCGGGCGCCCGCGATAATCGATCTCCAATGTGTAGCTCAGTTGTAAGGCGTTGCCAGCCAGCTGGCCCTGGCCTATTCCCAACACGTCGCCGGCGGTGCCGGTGAAGCGATTGTCTCCAGTGGGGGTCAGGGTCCACACTCGCGTCTGTACTTCGCCGTCGTCGAACACAAACCGTTCGTCCAGAGTGCCGATACCATTCTGCCAGTGGGCATCGATTGTGGCGGTAAAATACCGGGTGACCTCACCGGATCGATTCTTAACCACGCCCTTGGCGGTGAGCTGGCCAGTAAAAAACTCCTCCAGTACCAGTTGAGGCTGGTTGCCCTGGTATTGACTGATACTGGGTCCTGCGCAGGCACCGAGCAACAGCGCGAGCGCCAGGGTTGCGGATATTTTGTACAGGACAGGCATTATCGCTTCTCCACATAGGGCTCTAGTGGTCTTCAATACGTGTGATCCGCAATATTGGTTCACTGCCGTGGGAGGGAGGCACGGCAAGCCAGGGGGATTTGAAATCAGGAATGTGTTAGCAGGGTATTTACTCGCCTGCCAGCCAGTGTTCCATATCGGCGTCGTGCCACTGGTCGATCAGTGCCATACCATTGTCAACAATCGACAGGTAGACATCGATAATGTCGGTAGCGAGGTTGTAGATGCGGTTACTGTCGGCGTGGATAGCACCTTCGTGAAGTATGTCAGTCTCCACCATATTCAGCAGAAACATCAGTTTTAATTCATAGCTTTTGAGCTGGCTGAGCAAGCCGATATCCTGGTCGAGAATACCTTCGAGGCGCTTGATCTGGTGACGCAATTTTTCATTGTTGACACGGGTACACTGGATTACATAGCGCAACTTACCGTCGTGATGAGCGTCCACATAGCCTGCGGCAGCGGCATAGGTGCCGAGTGCCCGAATACGGCCAATTTGCTCCACCACCGCCGGCAGTAGCCGGGTAGTAAAATGCAGAACTTCCAAATGCTTGAAGCGGCTGGGGTAAGCGCTGCTCTGCTCGCTGATACTGTCGGTTTCCCCCAATAATTCAGTAATGGGCTGCTCCAGTTGTCGCGACAGGCTGGCGAGCATGGCCAGCAGTTGTTCAATCAGATGGCAGTGTAGCTCGTAGTTGTCGATCACCGGATCTTCCTGCCAGTCACGACTGACAGTGAGCCAGGCGCTGTCGAGATTTTCCTGGTCACGCTCACTCAATAACCCACTGGTGGCGGCCTGGACTTTCAGGGCCAGAATGCGTCTTTCCAGTTCCTGTTGAAGCCGCTCAAATTCCTCGCGAAACAGGGTATTCCCACCCAGCAACCCCATGCTGATACCGCGGTGGCGCTGGGCGGCGCGGATCGTGCGGTTGATTTGCCGAATCAATGACAGGGCGTCCTGGCGTTCCCGGTAGAGCGCATAGAAATGGGCGAAAACCCCGGACTTGGGATTGCTGGCCGATGGTGCATGCTGTGAACTCTGGTGCCCGTTCATAGTGCTTGTTTTTAGTCCTGAATTGAGGAAAAAAGGTGAAAGCCTTGGCAAACATCTGATTTTTGCGCAGAAACAGTGCAAAATCACACAGTACAGGGATGTTCCGCGATTCCTGTGTTGTTTCACAGCAACAGCTATGCCAATTGCCCATGAGGGCGAAAGCGAGGTAAAAACCGTCAAAAACAGTTTTTTTGGGGGGAGCAACCGCGCTGACAGTGCATCTGAATTGTGCCCTGCGGCGTCTCAAAGACACTTTAGCGGGCATAGCGGTCAACTAAAGAATACAGAATACCGACGGCGCCATAGTATGATGCCCCCCTGCCATTATTACGGGTCAAGATCTGAGGAGACTTCCCGCTCATGGAACACCATTCACATCACTCGCACACTCCCCATAACCCCCATATGCGCTGGATCCTGGCGTTGGTGATTCTTGCGGTAGCGGCAATCATTTTTGCGTTGATGGCCATGCTGAGAGCGGAGCCACCCCAAGAAAACCAGGAAAAGCGGGCGGCACTGGTGGAAACGCGGGTCGTTGAACCCACTCCCTTGCAACTCACCGTCAACTCCCAGGGGCTGGTTTTGCCCAAATTTCAAACAGCACTGGTGGCCGAGGTGAGCGGTGAAGTGGTGCGTGTCAATGACGCTTTCGTTCGCGGTGGATATGTCTCACAGGGCGATTTACTGGCCGAAATTGATCCACTCAATTATGAGGTCAACCTGGAAAATGCCCGCGCCAGCCTCGCCAGTGCCGAAGCGGCACTGGACCAAGAGATGGCGCTGAGCGAGGTGGCCCGCGTGGAGTGGGAGGGGGTACAGGAAACGCCGGCCCCTGCGCTGGGGTTGCGCAAGCCACAACTGGCCCAGGCCCGCGCCCAGGTGATCGCCGCCCGGGCGGCGCTCAAACGCGCGGGAAAAGACTTACAGCGTACTCGCATTCTCGCTCCTTACGATGCGCTGGTTACTGCCCGTGAGATCAGTCCGGGCACCTTTGTCAATGTGGGCGGGCCCATTGGTACCGTCATGGACATTTCGGTGGCCGAAGTGCGCTTGCCCATTGCCAATAGCGATCTTGAATATTTGCCCAATGCCGGGGTGGGCGTGGATGTGACCCTTACCACCAGTGACGATTCCAAGTGGCACACACGAATTGTGCGCTCGGAAGGGGTGGTGGATACGGATACGCGCATGCGTTACCTGGTGGCGGAAGTGCGCGATCCCTACGCTCTTGCCGAGGACGCAAACTCGCCAGCTCAGCTCGCTTTTGGCAGTTACGTGGTCGCCACGCTCAGGGGACATACTTTGCCGGCGGCGGTGACGGTGCCACGTGCGCATGTCAAGGACTCACAGGTAGCCGTTTACGAGAACGGCAAACTCGCCTTTAAACCCGTGACAGTAGTGCGCAACACGGAGGGCAACAGCATTGTTACCGAGGGTTTGCACGCCGGTGATCAATTGATTACCACGGCACTGGATTTTCCAGTGGAAGGCATGGCGCTGGAAAAAATGTCAACCGGGGTTCCAGAGGGGATGGCTGATGCGGAAGTGGCAAGTGTTGAGGGAGACGAATAATGGAACCCGAATACAATACACGTAAGGGCGTGATCGCCTGGTTTGCCCGCAACAGCGTGGCGGCCAATTTGCTGATGATCGCCATTATTATCCTCGGCTTGTTTACGGCACTCACTATCCGCAAGCAGATGTTTCCCCAGTTTGAAGTCAACTGGATCAATATCAGTATCGCCTATCCGGGTGCGGCGCCCCAGGACATCGAAGAGGCTATCACCATCAAGGTGGAAGAGGCGCTTGCCAGTATTCAGGGACTCAAACGGGTCATTACCCGTTCCAATCGCGGGTTTGCCAGTGCCGACATTGAGGTGATGGATGAATATGATGCCCAGGAGGTACTGGATGAGATAAAAACCACCATCGATTCCATTTCCAGCTTCCCCGACGGCATGGAGCGACCCCGCATCAGACGCTACAAATACCTGCAGGAGGTCATGTATGTCAGCCTCTATGGGGATTTGGATAATTTTGATTTAAAACGGCTGGGCAAACAAATCCACGATGAGCTGCGCGCCTTGCCCAGTGTCAGCATTGTCGATTACTACAGTGGCGCTAACTATGAAATTGCCATTGAGGTCAGTCGCGATAAATTGCGCGAATACGGCTTTACCTTCAATGAAATCGCCAGTGCCGTGCGCAACTGGTCCACAAATCAGTCGGCGGGGCAGATTCGTGCGGTGGATGGTTTTATTTCCGTACGCGTGGAAAACCAGGCCTACATTGGTGAGGAGTTCGAACGTTTGCCGCTGCGCACCCGCGCCGATGGTACGCAAATTATGCTGGGCGATGTGGCTCGCGTTATCGATGGTTTTGAAGAAGGTATTAACTACACCAAAATTAACGGCCATAACGCTGTCACCTTTTTTGTCGGAGCGACTCGGGATCAGAGTATTGGCGATGTAGCCGATATTATCGACAATTATATCGCCGAGCGCCAACAGACCTTGCCTGAAGGGCTGGTGCTGGAGCCCTGGGTC
>CBFGUT010000195.1:0-6357 GCA_965652265.1 uncultured Cellvibrionaceae bacterium
GGTCTACACTGACATCAGTGCCGCGACTCAGGAGTGATATTGTGCAATTCCCCTTTACCCCCTCCGAGCATATCGATGTTGATCTCAAACAGGATGTTCTATACCTGCGCTTTGATCGCCCCCGACAGAAAAATGCCATTACGCTGGACATGTACCGAACCCTGGCGGATGCGCTTAACTGGGCCGCCGGTCAGGCGACTGTGCGCATGATTCTGTTGAGCGGCAGCGAGGACAGCTTTACCGCGGGCAATGACCTGGCGGACTTTACCGGCTCGGTACCCCTGAATGACCGCCACCCGGCACCGGCTTTTATGGCGGCGCTGATGGCGGTGCCGCAGCCGGTGGTGGCCGCCGTCAATGGCCCGGCCATTGGTATCGGCACCACTTTGCTGCTGCACTGCGATCTGGTGTATGCCTCCGATCAGGCGGTGTTCCAGACACCCTTTGTGCCGCTGGGCGTGTGCCCCGAATTCGGTGCCAGCCTGTTGTTACCCCAGCGTGTGGGGCCGGCGCTGGCCAATGTCATGCTGCTGACCGGTCATCAACTGGATGCCTTTGCCGCTCTCAAGGCGGGACTGATTAACGGGGTCTATTCGCTGGAGCGCTTTGACGATGAAATTGCCGTGCTGGTGCAAAAACTGCGCGAACTGCCGCCCGAGGCGCTGCGGCGTAGCAAGGCTTTGTTGCGCGAGCCTCAGCGGGAAGCGCTGGCGGAAGTGATCGAGGCGGAACTGGCGGAGTTCGCCGAATGCCTGGCCGGCGAAGAGTGCCATGCCATTTTTCGGGCGCTGGCGGCCAAACGCCAGCAGGGGAAATAACAGGGTATGTCTATGCAACTGGATTACAGCGATAAAACCGTACTGATTTCGGGCGGCACCAGTGGTATTGGTCGCGGCATTGCCGAGTACTATGCCGGCCTGGGGGCCCGCCTCTGTGTGCTGGGTCGCGCCCAGGAAAAAATCGACGCTACCGTGGCCGCCATCGAGGCGCAGGGTGGCAGCGGCTGCGGCTATAGCGTGGATGTGCGCGAGGCCGACGCCGTCAGCCAGGCGGTGCATTCACTGCACGAGCAGTGGGGTGAGCTGGATGTGGTGATCGCGGCGGCGGCGGGTAATTTCCCCGCCCTGGCCCGGGATATTTCCGCCAAGGGTTTTGCGGCGGTGGTGGATATCGACCTCAAGGGCACCTGGCATCTGCTCAGCGCCGCCTACCCGCTGTTGCGCAAACCCGGGGCGGCGGTGATTAATATCTCCGCGCCCCAGGCACAGGTGGCCATGCCGGGGCAGGTACATGTGTGCGCGGCCAAGGCGGGGGTGGATATGCTTACCCGCACCCTGGCGCTGGAGTGGGGCGCCGAGGGTGTGCGTGTCAATTCCATCATCCCCGGCCCCATCGAGGGCACCGAGGGCATGGAGCGCCTGTCGCCAACTGACAATAGTCGCGCCCAGGTGATGGCCACCGTGCCCTTGCGCCGGTTTGGCCGCACTGAGGATATTGCCCGCGCCTGTGCGTTTTTGAGTTCGCCCTGGGCAGACTATATTACCGGCGCGGTGATACCGGTGGATGGCGGCTGGAGTGTGGGCGGCGCCTCGGTGGCGGGCGCGGGGTTGGCGGCCATGCTGCAAAAGTAAAAATGTGGGTTTGAAGAACTTATGGATATCGCCGACACGTAGGTTGGGTAAGCTCCGCGCCACCCAACACCCCAATCGTTGGGTAGCGCGGAGCTTACCCAACCTACTATTGCCGCCGCTCTTACCGCTAATGCATTTATCCGTTGGCCATAAACGCAGGCTTATACAGGGAAACCCAGCCATCGCAGGGGTTTTCGCAGTAGGGCAAACAACAATATGCCCACCAGAATACCGGCGCCGTTGGCGGCAATATCGTAGACGTCGAAGGTGCGCGGTGGCAGAAAGTGCTGGGCGATTTCGATAAGGATGGAATAACCCAGCAGGAACAGCCCTCGCTGCCACAGGGGGCGGCGGGGAAAGGCGAGGCCGATGGAGAGCCCGGCCGCCACATAGCCGGCAAAGTGCAGCAGCAGGTCGTTGTAGTCCAGCGCGCTCACCGCGCCGCCGCGCGACAGTCCCAGCCAGGTGTAGAGCACCAGCAACAGCGCAAACTGGATTTGGCAGAGTCGCACCAGCATCAGCGTAAAATCATCAGCGAGACACGGGTTTTGCGGATCATCGCCGTGGTGGTGGAGCCCACAATAAAATGGCGAATGCGCGAGTGGCCGTAGGCACCCATAATCATCAGGTCAAAGCCATGCTCGGTCTGGTAATCGATCAGAGCGGTATCCGCCTCGCCGGGTATGACTTTGGCCTCGGCGGCAAAACCCGCCGCCTGCACTGTTTGTTGTGCCTGCAGCAGCGGCTCGCGGGTGGCGTCTGTGTCCGACCCCACCATTACCAGCGTGAGGGGAATACCGTCGAACAGCGGGCTGTCCGCCACCATCTGGACCCCCTTGAGGGTGGTGGGGCTGCCGTCAAAGGCGAACAGGATTTTTTGCGGTGGTTCGAAGCTTTGTTGCGCGATCAGAATGGGGCGGTGCATGGTGCGGATGACCGCCTCCAGGTGGCTGCCAATATGGCCGTGGGCGCTCTCGGTATCGGCACCACGTTTGCCCACCACCAGCATGCGAATTTCCGCCTCCAGGTCCACCAGTGCGTCCACCAGGTCGCCGTGACGCTGACGCACTTCAACTTCCGCAATGCCCTGTTGTTCAGCGCGCTCGCGCGCCGCCTGCAGCAGGTGCTTGCCCTGTTCCAGGGCCAGCTTGGCGCGCTGTTCGTCGAGGCTGGCCAGTTCCTGCAACAGCGCTTCCTGGGCGCCGAAGCCAATGCTGCCGCTCAGGTTTTGCGGTCGGCTGGCGGGCACTTCCAGGGTGTGCAGCAGGCTCAGGGGCGCCTGCAGTCGGCTTGACGACCAGCTGGCATAGTCGCACACCGCTTCGGCATAGCGGGAGTCGTCGATACAGGCAATCACTTTGTTGTGCATGGTTTGATCCTTGTTGTTAACAGGCCCTAGTGGCCCATCAGGCGTTCGACGGCCTCGGGTTTATCGTGCACGGCGAAGCGATCCACCAGCGTGGCGCTGGCCTCGTTCAATCCCACCATTTCCACCTCGGTGCCTTCGCGGCGAAACTTGATTACCACCTTGTCCAGCGAGCTGATGGCGGTAATGTCCCAGAAGTGGGCGCGACTGAGATCGATGGTAACTTTATCGATGGCCTCTTTGAAGTCAAAGCCGTTGATAAACTGCTCGGCGGAGGTGAAGAACACCTGGCCAATCACCTGATAGTGGCGACTGTTGCCGTCCTCTGCCAGCGTGGAACCCACATAGAGGATATCCCCCACTTTGCGCGCGAAAAACAGGGCACTGAGCAGTACGCCCAGCAGTACGCCGTAGGCCAGGTTGTGGGTGAACACCACCACGATTACCGTGGCTACCATAACGATTGAGGAACTCTTGGGGTGGGTTTTCAGGGCGGCCAGCGAGGACCAGCTAAATGTACCGATGGAGACCATGATCATCACCGCCACCAGTGCCGCCATGGGAATACGCGCCACCCAGTCACCGAGGAAAACCACCAGCAACAGTAGAAAAACGCCGGCGGTGAGAGTGGACAGGCGGGTGCGACCGCCGGATTTGATATTGATGACCGACTGGCCAATCATGGCGCAACCGGCCATGCCGCCCAGAAAACCGGCCCCGATATTGGCCACGCCCTGGCCCACGCACTCGCGGTTCTTGTTGCTGGGGGTGTCGGTGAGATCGTCCACGATGGTGGCGGTCATCATCGATTCCAGCAGGCCGACTACCGCCAGTGTGAGGGAGTAGGGGAAGATGATCTGCAGTGTTTCCAGAGTGAGAGGAATATCCGGCAGCAAAAATACCGGCAGGCTGTCCGGCAGCTCGCCCATATCACCCACCGTGCGCACGTCGATGCCAAAATAGAGGCACACTGCCGTGAGCAAGACGATGCACACCAACGGCGAGGGAATGGCGCGGGTCAGATAGGGGAAGAGATAGATAATGCCGAGGCCCGCCGCCAGCAGCAGGTAGACCGGCAGGGTGGCGTTGGCGCCGGTAATTTCCGGCAGTTGCGCGAGAAAAATCAAAATGGCCAGGGCGTTAACAAACCCGGTGACCACCGAGCGCGACACAAAACGCATCAGTCCGCCCAGCTTGAAGACACCGGCCACAATCTGCAACAGACCACAGAGCACCGTGGCCGCCAGCAGGTATTGCAGACCGTGTTCCCGGACCAGGGTGATCATCAGCAGCGCCATGGCGCCGGTGGCCGCCGAGATCATTCCCGGGCGACCACCCGTGAAGGCTGTGACTACCGCGATACAGAAGGAGGCATAGAGACCCACCTTGGGGTCGACACCGGCAATAATGGAGAAGGCGATGGCTTCGGGAATCAGGGCCAGGGCGACCACGGTGCCGGCGAGCACATCGCCGCGCAGATTGCCCAACCAGTGTTGGCGCAGGGGTTTAATCATAATACTTCCACAATCAGAGAATAGAGAATCGTCTGCCCGCATGGCTGGCGGCCAGGGTAGTGAAGCTGTAAGACGTGCTTAACTCAGGGTGGACTGCTTGCAGGCATAATCGGCGAATCGAGGTTTTCGGGATGGATATTGCGCGTTTGCCTGTGGTTACAGCGAAAATGGCTGCCCGGTGGCGATAGCTGACGGACACAGTCTTCCCGATGACTGCGCGCCAGGGTATCCCGTGCCGGTGTTATGGTTGTCAGGGAATAAGGCAGGTGCGTTTAAAGGCGCGCATTCTAGCAGAAAAAGTCTGTCGGAGGGACTCCGCGCGGCCTCAATCCACCTGGGGCAGCATGTCGGCCGCCTGGTAGAGGTCCTGGGGAGTATTAATATTCATAAACGGGTCCACCGGTGTGGTGTCCCAGCTCGCCTCCACGGCGCCGTGTTCGGCAATCCAGTGCTGTAGCCAGGGGATATTGCCACTGGCGAGGGTGGCGTCCAGCTCCGGGAGCAGGCTTTTGTGCCAGAGGGCAAACACTGGCTGCAGGCGCCCCCCTGAGACGGCGACGGCGATGGATTTGTCCTCCTGCTGTAGCGCCTGCTGCAGGCGCGACACCAGGTCGCGGGGGAAAAAGGGTGTGTCGCAGGCAAAACTGGCGAGCCACTGGCACTCGGGCCGCATATTCACCATCCAGCTCATGGCGGCGTGTATGCCCGCCATGGGGCCGGGGTAGTCGGCGTGAATATCCGGCACCACGGTCAATTTGGTGCGGGCAAAGCGCAGGGCATTGCCGTTGGCACTGAGCAGCAAATCGTCTACCTGAGATCTGGCGCGCTCGATGCTGCGGGTGAGCAGGGTTTTGTCGCCCAGTGGCAGCAGGCACTTGTCGCCGCCGCCCATGCGCCGGGCCAGGCCGCCGGCCAGAAGAACGCCGGTAATGCTTGTTTGGCTTGCCATATCGACCTTACTTCGGTTGATTTAAACGTCAAGTATACGTCCGACGCCTCTTTGAGTGTAGCGCTAATTTGTTGACTTGCGCACAGCTTTGACCGCGCGAGTGGCATTAAATTTATACCGGTGGGGTATTTTTTGCGGTGCGCCCGTTAGGGGACGTAACAGGCGAGATTCTATAATTGCTAACTATCACCCTTATTTTATCAATTTATTTCAATAAATGATTTTCCTGCACTATATTATCTACAGATGCTAGATGATCGACAGATGCTAGTCGGTTTGTTCGTTGTCTCACTCCCCCATTGGGCGCCTGCGGGCGCCTTTTTTATGGCCGCGAATCAGCAAGTGGCGGTTTCGTCGCTGTTGAATAGCCGCCTGGGGAGATAAATGCCCGTATAATACATGCCTGATTTCAGGAGGTAATTATGGCAACCACGCTGGAGAATTTGCGCCGTGAGTATTTGCGCGGGGGCTTGCGCCGCGCCGATCTGGCGGACGACCCGGTGACCCAGTTTAATCGCTGGTTCGAGCAAGTGGTGACGGCGGAGGTGTGTGATCCCACCGCCATGGTGCTGGCGACGGTGGCCAGCGATGGGCAGCCGTCGCAGCGCATTGTGCTGCTCAAGCAACTGGATGAGGCCGGCTTCGTGTTTTACACCAATACCGATAGCCGCAAAGGCCGGGAGCTGGCCGCCAATCCACTGGCGAGCCTGTTGTTTCCCTGGCACGCGCTGGAGCGCCAGGTCAAAGTCTGCGGCGGCGTGGAAATGCTTGATCGGGAATCCGCTCGCCGTTATTTTCAATCGCGACCGCGCGAAAGTCAGCTTGCGGCTTGGGCCTCGCCGCAGAGCCAGGCAATTGCATCGCGCGACAGCCTGATGCAGCGCTTTGAATCCCTCA
>CBFGUT010000196.1:0-6351 GCA_965652265.1 uncultured Cellvibrionaceae bacterium
ATAATGTGGCGCGCGAACTGGGGCGCGGCAGCCAGGTGAATCGTCTTCGCCGGGAGGTACGCTAATGTCTATGAAAGGACTGGTGGGACTGATCGTCCTGGTGGTGGCCGTGGCCACGGGTTTTAGCAGTGTCTATATTGTCAACGAATTTGAGCGGGCGGTGGTGTTGCGCTTTGGCCGCCTGATTAAAGTGGATGTGCCCCCGGGCATGCATGTGAAGATTCCCTGGGCGGATAAAGTACGCAAGTTCGATGGACGTGTATTGACGGCCGACGCCACCCCCGAGAGTTTCTATACCATTGAAAATAAGCGTTTGACCGTGGACTCCTTTGCCAAGTGGCGTATTCGTGACCTGGATGTTTACTACCGCTCCACAGGCGGGAATGAGTCGCTGGCACAGAATCGCTTGTCGCAACGGATCAACGATGGCCTGCGCAGTCAATTCGGTCGTCGTACCTTGCACGAGGTGGTGTCCGGGGAGCGCGACCTGCTGATGCAGGAGTTGACGGCCAGCTTGAATGAAACCGCCATGGAGCAACTGGGGGTGGAGGTGTTGGATGTGCGCGTCAAGCGCATCGACCTGCCCGCCGATGTCAGCCAGTCGGTGTTTGACCGCATGGCGGCGGATCGGGAGAAAGAGGCCAGTGAGCACCGCGCCATGGGCCGCGAGCAGGCCGAGGTCATCCGCGCCGATGCCGATAAGCAGCGTGCCGTGCTGGAGGCCAACGCCTTTCGCCAGGCCGAGGAGATCCGCGGTGACGGCGATGCCCAGGCGGCCGCCATCTACGCCGCCGCCTATAACCAGGACCCCGAATTCTATGCCTTCTGGCGCAGCCTCACGGCCTACCGCCAGGCCTTTGGCAGCAAAGATGACCTGATGGTGGTGGACCCGGGCAGCGAGTTTTTCCGCTACCTGAAAGCGCAGACGGGGCAAAAATAGCCCTGTTGCCTTCAACAATCTGTCACAAAAAGTGGTAGAATCGCCAAGCCGGGCCGCCAGGGCCCGGTTTTTTTGTGTGGGCAACCGGGTTATCGAGGCCAACCCGCATGCCGGGGTGCCACTGCCCGTCCCGCGCGCACCGGACAATGATGACACAACCGACAGAGTCAACTATGACTTACGCTGACCGCTGGCTGCTGCCCGATGGGGTGGAGGAAATCCTGCCCGAAGAGGCACGGCCCATAGAACTGCTGCGCCGCCGGCTGTTGGAGCTCTATCGCACTTGGGGCTACGAGATGGTGATCCCGCCGCTGCTGGAGTTCACCGATTCGCTGTTGATCGGCCTCGGGCGCGATGTGGATTTGCTCACCTTCAAGGTGACCGATCAGCTGACCGGTCGCACCCTGGGCATTCGCGCCGATATCACCCCGCAAACCGCGCGTATGGACGCCCACAGTATCAAGCGCGAGGGCGCCAACCGCCTGTGTTATGCCGGGCATGTGGTGCACACCAAACCCAAAAATCCCCTCGCCACCCGCACGCCCATACAGGCGGGGGTGGAATTCTATGGCGAGCCGGGCCTGGCCGCCGACACCGAGGTGATCTCGCTGCTGCTGGAATCCCTGCGGGCGGCGGGGCTGCCGCGGCTGCACATGGACCTCGGCCACGTGGGCATCTATCGCGCGCTGATGGACGGCGTGGACCTGGCCGAGGACAACAAGCAGCTGTTCTTCGACATGCTGCAGCGCAAGGCGATGACGGAAATCCGCACCTGGGTGCAGGAATTTATTGCCGACCCGGCCATGGCTTCGGTACTTCTGGCCCTGCCCAACCTGGCTGGCGGTCGCGAAATATTGCAACAGGCGCGTGAATTGTTCGCGCCCCTCTCGGCCGAGGCGGCCGCCGCCGTGGATGAATTGCAGGCCGTGGCCGACCGGATCGAAAAACGCTACCCCGAGGCGGAACTGTATTTTGACCTGGGCGAATTGCGCGGCTACCACTACCTCACCGGGCTGGTGTTCGCCGCCTTTGCCCCCGGCTATGGCAATCCCATTGCCAGCGGCGGTCGCTATGATCACATCGGCGAGGTGTTTGGCCGGCGCCGCCCGGCCACCGGCTTTGCCGTGGATATCACCGCCCTGTCCAAGCTCGGCTATCTGGTGGAGGAACCCGCCGGCCTGATTGGCGCGGTGGCCGATGACAGCGATGAACAGTGGCGGATTATTGGCGAGCTGCGTGCCGCCGGCAAGCGGGTGGTGTGCGCGGGCAGCGAAGCGGCATTGAAAACTCTGGGCTGTGACCAGCAACTGGTCAAGTCCGGCGCAACATACAAGGTGGTGGGCCTGTAAATTCCCGGGGTAAGCATCCTTACCCGGTGGTTTCCAGCCCCCGTTTTTTTAGTGACAAACACAGAGAGCAAGACCGGATCATGGGCAAGAATGTGGTGGTGTTGGGCACCCAGTGGGGTGACGAAGGCAAGGGTAAAATCGTCGACCTGCTAACCGATCAGGTATCACTGGTCAGTCGCTTCCAGGGCGGTCACAATGCCGGCCACACGCTGGTGATCGATGGCAAGAAAACCGTGTTGCACCTGATACCCTCCGGGGTGTTGCGCGAGGGCGTCACCTGCCTGATCGGCAATGGTGTGGTGCTCTCGCCCGAGGCGCTGTTCACCGAGATCGCCGAGCTGGAAGCCAAGGATGTGCCCGTGCGTGAACGCCTGCGCCTGTCGCCGGCCTGTCCGCTGATTCTGCCCTACCATATTGCGCTGGATCAGGCCCGCGAGGCGCGCCGCGGCAATGCCAAGATCGGCACCACCGGTCGCGGTATTGGCCCCGCCTATGAGGACAAGGTGGCGCGCCGCGGCCTGCGCCTGGGCGATGTGCTGGATATGGACAGCTTTGCCGATAAGCTGCGCGAGGTCATGGATTATCACAACTTCGCATTGACGCAGTACTATGGCGTGGAGCCGGTGGATTTCCAGCATACCCTGGAGCGTGTCAAGGACTGGGCCGCCGAGCTGCGCCCGATGATCGCCGATGTCACGGATATCCTGCATACCGCGCGCGAAAACGGCCAGAGCATTCTGTTTGAAGGTGCCCAGGGGTCGCTACTGGATATCGACCACGGCACCTACCCGTTTGTCACCAGCTCCAATACCACCGCCGGCGGTACTGCCACGGGTTCCGGCTTCGGCCCCCTGTATCTGGACTATGTCCTCGGTATCACCAAAGCTTACACCACCCGTGTGGGCTCCGGTCCATTTCCCACCGAACTCGGTTGTGATGTGGGCAAGCATCTGGGGGAAAAGGGTCACGAGTTTGGAGCCACCACGGGTCGGCAACGTCGCTGTGGCTGGTTTGATGCCGTGGCCGTGCATCATGCCAATCGCATTAACAGTGTTACCGGTATCTGCTTGACCAAGCTGGATGTGCTGGATGGTCTGGACAGCGTGAAAATCTGTGTCGGTTACCAGGCACAGGATGGTCAGTTGCTGCCGGTGCCCTTCGACGCTGACGGCTGGGAAAAAGTGCAGCCCATCTATGAGGAATTGCCGGGCTGGAAAGAGTCCACCATCGGGGCTAAAACCCTGGAAGAGCTGCCGCAAAACGCCCGCAACTATATCAAACGGCTGGAAGAAATACTCAAAACTCCCGTGGACATTATTTCCACCGGCCCCGACCGGGTGGAGACGATTGTGCTGCGCCATCCATTTGCGGAGTGAGATAAAAACGTCGGAAGTATAATGTCGGACGTCTGATGGGGAAGTGGAGTGGTTAGTTGAAGGGAATACTCGGTGATTCGGTGACTCAATAGCCGACGATCGATAAAGTGATGGAGACACAGCAGAATAAAGTTAAGCAGATTTCGGTGACGCGGCTGTGGCGAGTGGGCGTGGCCATCGCTGTTATTCTGCTGCTGTTGACACTGATTCAATGCCTGCTGATGGCAAAAATCGCCATGCTGGAAAGCTGGCCCCTGGTACAGTGGTTGTGGCGCTTGCCAATGGCCGGGTTATCCGTGGCGGTGTTATTCGCCGCCTGGTATTTTCTGCTCGTGCACCGGCAAAGTCGCCGCTGGGTTTTCTTTTCCTATTTTTTTCTCGGCTTCTATCTATTGCTGTGGCTTTATCACTGGGTACGCCTGGAGCCGCTATCCTTTCTGCTTTTGGTAAAAAATGGTGGCAACCTGATCAGTGCTGAGGCACTGGGTTTTATGATTGCCAGTGTGACTCCCTGGGAATGGACCCTATGGACGGGGTTGGCCCTATTGTTAGGCTTTGTGCAGTATTATGCCTTTGCACAAAATCGTACTGATGCATTGGTCTCACCTCAATCGCCGCGTCCCGCCCGCCGCTGGCTCTGGCTGCTGCTGTCGCTTAACCTGGTGAGCATGGCTGCTCAGCCGTCTGGTCGTAACGAATATGTGGAGTTTATCGCGTCGGTATACCGTTATTATCAGCCAGAAACTGTTAGCGAGGTAGATAATCTCTATCCCTACCTTCGCCACCATCGAGCGGAGAAGACGCTACCGGCGGAAGCCCGGCCCCATGTATTTATTGTCATGCTGGAGTCTTTCAGCAGCGACTATATTGACCGTTACGAAAACGGCAAGGTGGTGACGCCTTTTTTTAATCAACTCAAAAGTCAGGGATTGTATCTGCCGAATTTTTTCAGTGCTTCGGTGGAAACCAGCAAGGGCCAGTTTGCCACTCTGTGCTCGGTGATGCCGGGTTATCGAAGCAATGTCTTTACCAGCTACGCAGACCACAACTACCACTGCCTGCCGGAAATATTGCAGCAGTACGAGTATACCAATGTGTTTATGAAGGCGTATCACACCCTCGCTTTTGAAAACACCGGTGAATTTGTCAGGCGTCATGGTTTCGCCAAACACGCCCATGCGATGAATGAACAATTTGTCACCAAGGCAGAGCGCCGGCGATATAAAATTGGCTGGGGGATTCGCGACGATGTGTTTTATCGCAAAATGTTTGCTTATCTGGATGACCTGCAACAGCAGGATGGCGACGCCCGTTTCTTTGTCACCACCATGAGTGTGACCAATCATATGATGTTTGATGATATACCGCCGGAGCAGCGGTATATCCATCCGAATCCTGACTCACACGAAGACAACTACGCCAATTCCATGTATCTGACGGATCAGTATTTAAAGGCCTTCTTCACTGCATTGCAAAGCCGGGAATACCTTGGCAATTCGCTGGTCTTCGTCCTGGGCGATAACGGTTTTCCCATGGGCCAGCACAATAATTATCACAACACAAAAACAGTGTATAACGAGCTGTTCAAAACACCGCTGTTAATCTGGTGGCCGGAAGCTGTGGAGCCTGCCCTTATTGAAACGGCGCGCTCGCAATTGGATGTGGCGCCTACCGTCCTGGACTTGTTGGGTATCAGTGTCGAACATCACTTTGTGGGTGAATCCATACTGCGCAACACTGGTGCGGATTATTTTATCCCCCTTATACAACCTTTCGATGGCGGCTGGCTGGCTTCGATACGTTACCCTTTCAAATATACACGCCATCTGAAAACCGGAGGCGAAGCGGTTTTTCACCTGCACCGCGATCCGACGGAATCGGAAAACCTGCTGGAGCAAGAAAACCGCGTGACGCCCGGTCTGCTGGCGCGTTTTGCAGAGGATATTGATCGTATTCGGTTGAACGAAAGGCTACTCAAAGAAAATCGAATATACCCCGCGGATAAACAGGATACGTTTAGAGTCAGCTTGCCGGTTAATCGGCTCGCCCAGGGCGAGGATTTACCCCTGACAATATTGGGCCATAGAACGAGTGAACACCGGGTGCGTATATCACTTCACCAGTATGGTGAACACAATCATTATGCGGATGACTACCATTTGGTCGAGGACTTCTCTGATGCGCTGATTCCCGCCCACTACCTGCAGCCCGGTCTTAACCGGGTCACCGTGGCCACAGACTTCGATGGTGAACAGCAATCCATAGTGCACCGCGATGTTTTCGTAGAGGCAGGGCATCTGGCTTTGCTAAGTGATTTGCAAATCGATGGCAAACAGGGCTGGGGACGGCTGCACATTAATCGCAGCGTACGTGGCAATCCCATCAGCATTGACGGAAAAACCTATGACTTTGGCCTCGGTACCCACACCCACAGCCGCTACGAGGTGAGTCTCGACGGAAAGTACCAGCGCTTCTACACCGGTTTTGGCCTGGATGACGAATCCACCTGCGGCGACGGCGCGATCTTTCGTATGGAGGTCGATGATAAACCAGTATTCACCAGCGATCGCCTGCGCAATGGCGACTACGGCGAAATCTCCCTTGACATTATCGGCGCCGAACGCCTGACCCTAATCACCGACCCCGCCGGCGGCCGCGCCTGTGACCACACTAACTGGGTGGCTGG
>CBFGUT010000197.1:0-6287 GCA_965652265.1 uncultured Cellvibrionaceae bacterium
CCAATTTTCATAGGTGCGGGTCCATATTTACACAATATGGCAGACCAATCAATAGTTTTTGCATTACCAATTATGTTGACTGTGGCCTGGTCGTTATGACGAAAAGTAGGTTAAGGAGGGTATTTGATCTTGTTATAGTCTATTGGCTTTCACAAGTAAAACCTTTTTCTTTTGTGATTCGGGGCGGCAGGGTTGCCGGATTTGGCTTGGCGTATAAAAGACGATTTTGGTCGGACCAGTTTTGGTCAGAATGACTATCAGGGTGGTCTGCGCCCCGCAGGCACGGGGCCGGGGTGTCAGATCAGGTCAAAGCGGGCGCGATTGTGCATGACCTGGCGGCGGGCCTCTTCCACGGCTTCAGCTTCGGTGGCGTCCAGCAATTGCTGGATCACCCGGGTAAGGTGCTCACGCATGGCGGCGCGGGCGCCGGGGCCATCGTGGCGCTCCAGGGCGTCGAGAATGGCTTTGTGCTCCTCAATACGGGGGCGTGATCCGGCCTGACGCACTTTCTCCAGTATGCGGGCGGACACTGGCGAGCTGTTGCGCAGGTTCCACAAGTGGCTGCAGACGGAGACAATGGCGTCATTTTTGGTGGCCCGGGCGATCAGCATGTGGAAGTGCTCGTCGGCCTTTTCGCAGATGGGCTCGCCCTCGTTTTCGGTGACCATGTCGTCTAGTGCCTGGCGCACTTCGGCCAGCTCTTCGCTGGAGATCTTTTTGGCGGCCAATTCGGCGGCCTCGCCCTCGAACAGGATGCGGGCCTCGAGAATATCAAACGGGCCGACGTCCAGGCCGGTGGCGTTGAGCTTGTTTTTTTCGCCGTCGCAGACGTAGACGCCCGAACCGCCGCGTACCTCCACAAAACCGGCCAACTCCAGCGCGATAATGGCTTCCCGCACCGTGGGGCGGCTCACTTCAAAACGCTCGGCCAGCTTGCGCTCAGCTGGCAACCGCGAGCCCGGCTTGTACTCGCCCTCACTGATAACGGCGGCGAGCTGTTCCGCAACGCGCTGATAGAGTCTGCCGCCCGTGGGCCGGCTTGGATCCAGAGAGACGTTCATAGGTAGAGATAGGCCGCGAAAGGTGGATGTAGAAAACAATTCTAGCAATAACGGCTTTGCCACTCAAGCGATGTCTTTGCTTTTGCGTCATACCAAAACTTTATTGCGGTCAGGCCAATTTGGTGTTAAATTGGTTTTAACCTTCGCCGTGCGGCTCCTGACCAGCACGGCTCATGGCATAAAGAGATTTAGAGGTGGGTGTGAGCAAGCTTATTCATTTGCATCAACAGGACAACGTGGCTATCGCTGTCGCCGATGTGGCGGCGGGCGAAGAAGTGGCGATTGACGGTACTGGCCTCATGGCCGTGGAGCCTATCGCCACCATGCACAAGGTGGCTATCGCCCCCATCAAGCAGGGTGATGCCGTGATCAAATACGGACAGTTTATTGGCTACGCCGCGGCGGATATTCAGCCGGGGCAGCATGTTCACACCCACAATTGTATTGTGGGGGATTTCGCCAAGGACTATGGTTTTTGTCGTCATGCGGTGGCTACGGACTTTGTACCCGACGCTGAGCGGGCCACCTTTATGGGTTATCGTCGCGACAATGGCAAGGTGGGTACGCGCAACTATATAGGCATACTCACCACAGTGAATTGCTCGGCCACCGTGGCCAAGCAGATTGCCGCCATGTTCAGTTATCCGGGTGCGCTCGACGGGTTTGACCATGTGGACGGCGTGGTGGCCCTGACTCATGAATCGGGCTGCGGCATGCGCGCCGAGGGTGAGGGCTACGAGGTGCTGCAGCGCACCTTTGAGGGCTATGTGGGGCATCCCAATTTTGGCGGTGTACTGCTCGTGGGTCTGGGCTGTGAAACCATGCAGGTGGATAAGGTGCTAAAGCAGGCGAGCCTGACTGAGAGCGACCGATTCAAGGCCTATACTATCCAGAATGTGGGCGGGACTCGGGCGGCTGTGGAGCAGGGGGCGGCCCACATTCGCGCCATGCTGCCGCTGGTGAACGAGGCCCGGCGGGAACCCTGCCCCGCCTCCGAACTGATTCTGGCGGTACAGTGTGGTGGCTCTGATGCCTTCTCTGGTATTACCGCCAACCCCGCCCTGGGCGTGGCCGGCGATATTCTGGTGCGCCACGGCGGTACTGTAGTCTACTCAGAAACGCCGGAAATCTACGGTGCCGAGCACCTGCTCACTCAGCGTTCTGAAACGCCCCAGGTGGCCGAGCAGCTGCTGGAGCGTATCCACTGGTGGGAGGAGTACACCCGCATTCACGGGTTTGAGCTCAATAACAACCCCTCACCCGGCAACAAGGCCGGGGGGTTGACCACCATTTTGGAAAAATCCCTCGGAGCCCAGGCCAAAAGTGGGTCTACAGTAATGCGGGCGGTCTACGAATATGCCGAACCCATCACCGAAAAGGGTCTGGTGTTTATGGACAGTCCTGGTTTTGACCCTGTCTCGGTGACCGGGCAGGTGGCCTCCGGGGCCAATGTGGTGTGTTTTACCACGGGGCGCGGCTCGGCCTTTGGTTACAAGCCGGTCCCCAGCGTCAAGTTGTCCAGCAATACCGCCATCTACCAGCATATGCAGGACGACATCGATATCAATTGCGGCACCATGCTCGATGGTGAAGAGACCCTCGAGCAGCTGGGGGGTCGCATTTTTGCTGAGGTATTGGCGGTGGCCTCGGGCCAACTCACCAAGAGCGAGGAGCTGGGCTACGGCGATGCCGAGTTCAACCCCTGGAAGATCGGGGCCGTGGTCTAACGGACCACGAGTTCTTGCCCGGGCGCTTGCGCATTATCCCGCGCACGCCTACATTCATAAAGATTCGGACTCACAATAAAGAGGCGGTGACTATGAAAATAGCTGTGCCAAGGGAGCGTCGTGCCCACGAAAGGCGGGTGGCGGCGACGCCTGACACTGTAAAAAAATACGTGGCCATGGGGATAGATGTGGTGGTGGAGTCGGGTGCGGGCCTGGAGAGCCGCATTACCGACAGTCAGTATGAGGCCGCCGGCGCTGTCCTGGAGGCGGACCCGCAAAAGCTCTACGCCGATGCCGATATCGTGCTCAAGGTGCAGCGCCCGCTGGCGGCGGGTGAGGGCGAACTCGATGAGCTGGCCCTGATCAAGCCCGGTACGCTCCTGTTGGGTGTGCTCTCCCCCTACAATGCCCCCGAGTCGGTCAAGGCTTATGCCAGTGCCGGGGTCACCGCCATGGCGCTGGAGTTCGTACCACGCATCACCCGGGCGCAGAGCATGGATGTGCTCAGCTCCCAAAGCAATTTGGCGGGTTACCGAGCGGTGCTGGATGCTGCTCACGAATACGATCGCGGTATGCCCATGATGATGACGGCCGCTGGGACTATCGCGCCTGCCCGGGTGATGGTGCTGGGTGCGGGAGTCGCGGGCCTGCAGGCTATCGCCACCGCCAAGCGCCTGGGGGCGATTGTCTCGGCCACCGATGTGCGTCCCGCCGCCAAGGAGCAGGTGGAGAGCCTGGGGGGCCGCTTTGTCATGGTCGACTCCGAGGAAACTCGCGAGGCCGAGACCGCCGGCGGTTATGCCAAGGAGATGAGCGACGACTTTAAGCGCCGCCAGGCGGAGTTGGTGGCGGAAACGCTCAAGGGGCAGGATATCGTTATCTGTACCGCCCTGATTCCCGGCCGCAAGGCGCCGGTGTTGGTCACCGATGAGATGGTCAAGAGTATGAAGCCGGGCTCGGTCATCGTCGACCTGGCGGTGGAGCAGGGCGGCAACTGTACCCTGTCGCGGCCGGGTGAGGTGGTGGATGTGGACGGGGTGAAAATTATCGGTCATTTCAATGTGCCCAGCCGTATCGCCGCCGACGCCAGCTCACTCTATGCCAAGAATCTGCTTAACTTCCTTACCCCGCTGCTGGCGGCGGAAGAGGGGTCGGCGCCCAGGCTCGAGCTCAACTGGGAGGACGAGATACTGGCGGCTTCCACCCTGACCCACGACGGTGCTATCCGGCACCCGGCGTTTAGCGAACAATCCTAAGGAGGTCCACAATGCACGGGGACTTTATCTCTCAGTTGTCGATTTTTGTGCTGGCGATCTTTGTCGGCTACTACGTGGTCTGGAGTGTGACGCCCGCGCTGCACACCCCGCTGATGGCGGTCACCAATGCCATCTCCAGCGTGATCGTGGTGGGGGCGTTAATCGCCGCCGGGCCCGAGGGTACCAGCCTGGCCAAGATCCTGGGGTTTGTGGCGGTGCTGTTGGCATCGGTCAACATCTTCGGTGGCTTCGCGGTCACCCAACGCATGCTTGGCATGTATAAAAAGAAGAAGTAACGGGGGCGCATCATGGAATTACCAAGTAATCTTACTGCACTGGCCTATCTGGTGGCCGCCGTGCTTTTTGTGCTCGCCCTGCGCGGGCTGTCTTCGCCGGAGACCTCGCGGGCGGGTAATATTATGGGGATGCTGGGTATGGCCATTGCCGTGGTCACCACCATCCTCAGCCCCGAGATTGTCTCCTACACCTGGATATTAATAGCGGTACTGGTGGGTGGCGGCCTGGGGCTGTTGATTGCCTCGCGCATCGCCATGACTGCCATGCCTCAGCTGGTAGCCGCCTTTCACTCGCTGGTGGGTATGGCGGCAGTGCTGGTGGCCGGTGCAGCCTACGCCAATCCCGGCTCATTTGGCCTGCTTGACGCCGTCGGTGAGATATTTATTGCCAGCCGGGTGGAAATGAGTCTGGGCGCCATGATTGGTGCCATTACCTTCTCCGGTTCGGTGGTAGCCTTTGCCAAGTTGCAGGGGTTGGTGTCGGGCAAACCGGTGGTCTTTCCGGGGCAGCACCTGCTCAATGCCCTGCTGGGTCTCGCCAGCCTGGGGCTGGTTATCTATTTCTGTCTCGATCAGTCGCCCTGGGTCTTCTGGACGCTGGTGGCCATCGCCTTTGTATTGGGCTTTTTGATCATTATCCCCATCGGCGGGGCCGATATGCCGGTGGTGGTAAGTATGCTCAACTCCTACTCGGGCTGGGCGGCGGCCGGTATCGGCTTTACCCTGCACAACAATGCGCTAATTATTACCGGGGCGCTGGTGGGCTCTTCCGGGGCCATTCTTTCCTATATTATGTGCAAGGGCATGAACCGTTCCTTCTTTAATGTCATTCTCGGCGGCTTTGGGGGTGACTCGGAGGCAGCCGCCGCTGGCGGCGAAGTGGATGACCGCCCGGTCAAGCAGGGCAGCGCCGACGATGCCGCCTTTATTATGAAGAATGCCGGCTCGGTGATTATTGTACCCGGCTATGGCATGGCGGTGGCACAGGCGCAGCACGCCCTGCGGGAGATGACGGACGCCCTCAAGGCGGCCGGGGTGAAGGTGAGCTACGCCATCCACCCGGTGGCAGGCCGCATGCCGGGGCACATGAACGTGCTGTTGGCTGAGGCCAATGTGCCCTACGACGAGGTGTTCGAGCTGGAGGATATCAACAGCGAATTCCAGCAGGCGGACGTGGCCTTTGTGATTGGGGCCAATGACGTCACCAACCCGGCGGCCAAGTCCGACCCGGCCAGCCCCATTTACGGCATGCCCATTCTGGACGTGGAAAAGGCCCGCACGGTACTCTTTGTCAAGCGCGGTATGGCCTCGGGCTATGCCGGGGTGCAGAATGAGCTGTTCTTCCGGGATAACACCATGATGCTGTTCGGCGATGCCAAAAAGATGGTGGAGCATATTCTGCGCGCCCTGGACTAGGGGCGTCAGTGGCCTAGCGGCGCCCCGGGTTTCTGGCCCGGGGCGCTTTTTTATGGCCGCCATTTTCCTCTCTGTGGCGGTTTTCTCTAATTTGAGGGGTGGGTTTAACCTATCGATATGTGGATTTTTGCGACAGGGTCGAGAGGGTCGGGAGAATCTGTGAATTTTTTCTAATTCCCAGTTGACATGGGGGAGGTCGATCATTAAGATTGCGCCTCCATTTTGCACGGGTAGGCAACTGGCCGCGCCGAAATGGATTGTTCTTTAAAGTTAACTGGAGTTTGGTTCACATGCAGAATCAACGCATTAGGATTCGCCTGAAGGCTTTTGACCACAAGCTTATCGATTCTTCGACTCAGGAAATAGTAGAGACCGCTAAGCGTACAGGCGCCCAGGTGCGTGGCCCTATTCCGCTGCCGACTCGAAAAGAGCGCTTTACTGTATTGATCTCTCCGCACGTCAATAAAGATGCGCGCGATCAGTACGAGATTCGTACACATAAGCGTTTGCTGGATATTGTTGAGCCTACTG
>CBFGUT010000198.1:0-6231 GCA_965652265.1 uncultured Cellvibrionaceae bacterium
GCCCCGCTCCACGGTGCCGTAGAAGCGATTGATATCGCCGAAAAACTCCGCAGTAAAACTGCTCACCGGCCGCTGATAGAGCTCGTCGGGCGTGCCCAGTTGCTCCAGCCGGCCCCGATTCATCAGCGCGATATGATCGGCCATAAACATGGCGTCGTCGGGGTCGTGGGTCACCAGAATACTGGCGATGCCACTGGTTTTCAGCAGTTGCAGGGTCTCCACCCGCAGACGGTGCCGCAGGCGAACATCGAGGCTGGAAAAGGGTTCGTCCAGTAACAGCAGGCGCGGCTCCGGCGCCAGCGCGCGGGCCAGGGCCACCCGCTGCTGCTGACCGCCGGACAACTCGTGGGGGAAGTCATCGGCGCGCGCGGCCAGCCCCACCCGCTCCAGCATGGCCAGCGCGCGGCGGCGGCGCTCACCGCGGGCCACCCGGGAGAGACCAAAGGCCACATTGTCCACCACGCTCAAGTGCGGAAAGAGCGCGAAGTCCTGAAACACCAGGCCGATATCGCGCTCCTCCGGCTGGCGGTGGCGGTGCGGGTCCGCCATCAATTCACCGCTAATATGAATGCATCCCGCCTGTACCGGCTCCAATCCCGCGATCAATCGCAGCAGGGTGCTCTTGCCGCAGCCGGAAGGCCCCACTAGACAGAGAATTTCACCGGCCGCCAGTTCCATGGACAAACCACGTAGCACGGCCTCACTGCCAAAGCGGTGATGCACATCGGCAATTTGCAGGTATGGCGGGGCCAGGGTATTGGAGGCATTCATGAATCGGTGGCCTTGAGACCTGTACAGGATTAACGGGTGGCACTGTGACCATAACGGGACAATAGTATAATCGGCACCAGCCCCGCGAGTACAATCAACAGCGCCGCCAGCGCGCCGCTCTCGTAGGTGCCGCGCGACGCCTCGCCATACAGGTGGGTGGCGAGGGTTTCAAAATTGAGCGGCCGCAACAACAGGGTGGCGGGCAACTCTTTCATGCAGTCCACGAAAATCAACAGCATGGCGGCGGCCAGCGCCGGGCGTGCCAACGGCAAGTGCAAGCGCCGCGCCCGGCGGGTGGCACCCACGCCCAAGGAGCGCGCGGCATCATCCAGCGACTGTGGGATCTTGTCGAAGCCCGCCTCGATACTGCCATTGCCAATAGCCAGAAAACGCACCGCATAGGCGTAGACCAGAGCAAAGCCCGTGCCCCCCAGCACCATTCCGGTACCCGCGCCCCACAGCCATTCGGCGGACTCGTGCAACGCCCCATCCATCCAGCCCAGTGGCCCCAACAAACCAATGGCCAGCACTGTGCCGGGAATGGCGTAACCGAGGCTGGCAATGCGCACCAGTGCCCGCACACCGGTGGCGCTGCGCGCCTGCCGCAGGGTATACACCAGCACAAACGCGAGCCCCACAGTGACGGCGGTGGCGATGGCGGAAATCATCACCGTATTGACTGCCTGCTGCAGAATATGCGCCTCGATACCGGCAAAGGCGAGACGCCTTACAGCTTCCAGCCCCAGGTGAAAGGCCGGCGCCACAAAACCCAGCAACACCGGCAGACAGGCCAGAGCCACCAGCAGCCAGCGCCAGCCGCCGAGGGGCTTGCGGGTGAGCGGACGCTGCTGACGAGGGCTGCCGGCATAGCGCTGGCGGCGGCGCGCCCAGCGTTCAAGCACAATCAGGCTGACCACCAGCACCAGCATAAACAGGGCGATCTGTGCCGCGCCCGGCAGGCTGGAGCGGTTGAGCCAGGTAGCGTAGATGGACACCGTCAAGGTGCGCACTCCCAGGAATTCCGAGGCACCGATATCGTTAAGCGTCTCCATCAGGGCCAGACTGGTACCCACGGCAATGGCCGGTCGCGTCAGCGGCAGGGCCACCCGGTAAAAACAGCGACCGGCGCCCGCGCCCAGGGTGCGGGCGGCATCCAGCGCACCGGCGGCCTGCATGGCGAACATGGCGCGCACCGGCAGATACACATAGGGGTAGAGCACCAATCCCAGCAAGAGGATGCAGCCGCCCATGGAACGGATATCCCAGAGACGCAGGTCGCGCGGGCTGGCTACGCCCAGCAGGTCGCGCAACAGTGTCTGTACCGGCCCTACCGGATGCAGCAAGTCCACGTAGACGTAGGCGACAATATAGGTGGGCACGGCCAGCGGCAGCAGCAGGGCCCAGGACAGCAGACGGCGACCGGGAAATTCATAGGCGGTCACCAGCCAGGCACTGCCGGTGCCGATAAGGATCACCAGCAGCCCCACGCCGGTGAGTAGTATTACGGTGTTGGCAAAGGCCTGGGGCAATACATAGGCGCGCAAGTGGGGCCACAGATCGCCGGAGCCCTCCAGCGCGTGCGCCAGCAGCGACAGCACGGGCAAGAGTACCAGCAGGGCCACCAGCGCACAGGCGATCAACCAGCCCGACCCCACCCCCGCGAGACTGCGCCGGCAGCGGCCTATCAGATAGAGGAATGCCCCTGGCGCAGGTGCCCGGGGTTGAGCAACCTCAGTTGTCAAACCCCACCCGGTCCACTAGCAGGCTGGCCGCGCGACGATGTGCAGAAATCTCCGCCACCGGCACCGGGTCGATGGTCAATTTGCCAAAGGCCGCCACCAGCGGATGCAGTTCGGCCTTCGCGCTCACCGGGTACTCGTAGTTGGCGCGCGCATAGAGGGCCTGGGCTTCGTCGGAGACCAGAAATTCCAGCAGTTTGACGGCGTTGTCGCGGTTGGGAGCATGGCGGGCCAAAGCCGCCCCGGAGACATTCACGTGGGTGCCGCCGTTCTCGAAAGTGGGCAGTACCACCTGAATCCCCTCGCCCCACTGCTGCTGTTCGGCACCACTGTCGCCACTGCGCATCAGCCCCACATAGTAGGAGTTGCCGATACCGATATCGCACAGGCCGCCGAGAATATCGCGCGCCACCTGGCGGTCACCGCCACCGGCGCGACGCGCCAGGTTATCCTTGATACCGCGCAACCAGGCCTCGGTGGCGGCCTCACCGTGGCGGGCAATCATGTGGGCAATCAGGGCGGTGTTATAGGGGTGCTGCCCGGAGCGGATACAGACACGATCCTCCCACTCGTGTTTGGCCAGATCCTCGTAGTGAAAACCCTCCAGATCCAGCCCCTTGGCCGCGTAGACCAGACGCGCGCGCATGGACAGGGCATACCAGTGACCGTCGGCATCGCGCAGGGGCGCAGGCACCACCTGGTTGAGCGTCTCGCTATTCACCGCCTGGGTCACGCCCTGATCTACCAGATCCGTGAGATTGCCAAAATCCACCGCCATCAGCAGATCGGCCGGCGAGTGTTCGCCCTCACTGGCCACGCGTTCGGCGAGGCCGTCCTTCATAAAAATGGTGTTGACCTCGATCCCGGTGCGCTCGGTAAAGGCCTCCAGCAGGGGCTTTACCAGACCCGGTTCGCGGGTGGTGTAGAGGTTAACTTCATCGGCGAAGACGGGGGCAGCGGCAGCCAGCGCCGCCAGCAGTGCCAGAGAACGAACAACCAGACGGGAAAACATAGCGCAACTCTCAACGAAAAAATTGAAAAACCAGCGAAAAGGTGAAAAGTGTCAGCTGGGAGATACTAGCACCGGGAGGCGCTAGTG
The DNA here is from genome assembly GCA_965652265.1 of uncultured Cellvibrionaceae bacterium. Taxonomy (GTDB): domain Bacteria; phylum Pseudomonadota; class Gammaproteobacteria; order Pseudomonadales; family Cellvibrionaceae; genus Gilvimarinus. The sequence goes on from CBFGUT010000198.1 coordinate 3,610, forward strand.
TAAATGATAATAGTTAGCAAATACAGGACAAAGCCCGTGAACCAATAACGTTAAAAACATCGCGTCCGACGTCAGACGTCGGACATTACCCCCGTGCCAATCCAACCACTCCTCACCCAGTCTCACTCGCGAGAGACGGGCAAGGGGAAGTCCCTAAACTGCCACGGAATCGTATACCACCACTTTTTCCCACAGGTGCGAGCACTGCTGGACAAATTTCTGGTGAATCGGGTCCACCTGGTAGGCATCCTGGTCTTCCGCACTGTCAAACATCAACAGCTCCGACACCTGGTAACTGCTGTCCACCACATCGCGCTGTTCCGTGGAGGCGGGCACACCGATATGAATACCGCGCACCGTGTCGATGGCGGCCAGGGTTTTCAGCCCAGCGATCAGCGCATCGCGATCTTCCGTGGACTCGGGGTTCTTCAACCAGAAAAACACCTTGTGCATCAACTTGGGCAGATTATCGCAGCTATCGCCTGCACTGGCGCCCCCGGCGAGAGCGACACCGGCACCCAGGGCGGCGGCACTGGTGAGAAAACGGCGGCGGGATGAATCATTCATGGCGAGCGTCCTCGAATTAGAAGGCTGTTGAAAAACGTTTTCGAGGCAGGCGATACAAGGCAAAATCAGGCGAAAAAGCGGAGTTTATGGGTTATAAATGAGCATTTTGAGCCTGATTTTAACGCAGTAGCGGCCACGCAGATAGTTTTTCAACAGCCTGTTAGGCAAACAGGCACAATTATAACAGAAGCCAACACCCTCAATGGCCCACCGCCTCGCGTTAACAAAACTTTAAAGCGTTGCCGAATCAACGTTTTTGTCGTATCAATAAGGGGTTGAGGCTCTACTCCCACGAGTCATCTCTGCGAGTTCTATCATGCACCCTGTCCTGATTGCCGTCTGCCTGCTGCTGATCAGCAATATTTTTATGACCTTCGCCTGGTACGCCCACCTCAAGGCGCTCAACAGTAAGCCGTGGGTTATCGCCGCACTTATTAGCTGGGCCATTGCGCTGCTGGAATACCTGTTCCAGGTGCCCGCCAACCGCATCGGCTACACCGTGCTGAGTGTCGGGCAACTCAAGATTATTCAGGAGGTGCTGACCCTGTCGGTTTTTGTGCCTTTTGCGCTGTTTTACCTCAAAGAGCCGCTAAAGCTCGACTATCTCTGGGCAGGTTTGTGTCTGCTGGGCGCAGTCTATTTTATGTTCAGATCCCCCTGAACCCAGCCATTCAGGGGCAATTTTTAGGTGCCCTTTTGATTTTGTGAGCCTCTCCACTGCCCACGCATGGAAAAAAGCGCGGTTGTGTCCTACAACTAACTGTTAACAGCGGCCTTTTGCAGGCGCTGGCAATCGACAATAACGCAGGAGAGAGTCCATGAAAAAACTGCTCAATGCTCACATTGCCCTTATCGCGCTGGGCGCGCCGTCCCTGGCGCTGGCCTCTTCTTTTCAGTTGCTGGAACAGAGCCCGGCGCATATGGGCAAGGCTTTTGCCGGCACCGCCTCGGATATTGCCGACGCCTCCACCGTCTATTTTAATCCCGCCGGCATGACCCGGCTGGATGGAGCCAACTTCACCTTGGGGGGCAATCTGGTTTCCACCGACGCCCGCTTTGTGGACGACGGATCCACCTACCCCGGCGAGGGTGGCAGAACCGAGGAGGATGGCTTTATCCCCAATGCTTATCTGGTGCTGCCGCTGTCAGACAGTTTCAGCCTGGGCCTGGGCGCTGGCGGTCCCTTTGGCCTGGCCAGCGACTTTGGCACCACCTGGCCCGGCCGCTATTCCGCCACCTTCAGCGAGTTGGAAGTGGCCAACCTGAACCTCACCGCCGCCTGGGCACCCAACGACATGTTTTCCTTCGGCCTGGGGGTCAACTACCAGCGCATCGATGTCATCCTGGAGAGCCAGGTGGACTCCACCCTGGGCGTTAACCCCGATCCCAGCACCGACAGCAGCGCGCATATTGAAGGCGACGACGACGGCTTTGTGATCGATGCCAGTATTCTCTTCACCCCCAGCCGTTACACCAATATCGGCCTGCTGTGGCGTGAAGGGGGCGAGTTCAGCCTTGACGGCGAGGCCGCCTTCGACCTCAACGCCGCCTGCTCTCCGGGCGCCGGTTTTCCCACGGGCGCTCCCCCGGCTCCCACCACCGGCACACTCTGCGCCGGCGCACTGGCTCCCCTTGGAGGTGACGTGGTGGCCGATGTCACCCTGCCGGACACCATCACCCTGAGCGCTTCCCACTGGTTCAACGATATGTGGGCTCTGCACGCCGATATCTCCCAGACCCAGTGGAGCAGTATTCAAACGGTGACCGTAATGAACGTGGAAAACCAGGTACCGGTGGATCAACTGGAGCTGCGCTATGACGATACCCTGCGCTATGCACTGGGCACCAGCATCAAAACCACTCCCGCCACCACCTGGCGCCTGGGCGTGGCCTTTGACGAGGCGCCACAGACCGACCCTGAGTTTGTGAGCCCCCGTATTCCCGATGCCGACCGGACCTGGTTGGCGCTGGGGCTCAACCTCATGCTGTCGGATGCTCTGAGCATGGATATAAGCTACGCCCATCTGTTTGTGGACGATGTCAATCTGGTGGAAG
>CBFGUT010000199.1:0-6167 GCA_965652265.1 uncultured Cellvibrionaceae bacterium
ATCCGCTGCCGATCGCCGAGTATGCCTGGCGTTTGGGTATGCGCGTTTACCTGCCTGTATTGCATCGCTGGCGACCGCGACAGTTGTGGTTTTTACCCTTTACCGATAGCACACCACTGGCGCGCAACCGCTTTAGCATTCCGGAGCCGCAAGGCCGTCGCTGCGGCCCGGTCAAAGCGCAGCAGATGGATCAGGTACTCATGCCACTGGTGGCGTTTGATCGGCGCGGCGGTCGCCTGGGCATGGGCGGCGGTTTCTACGACACAACCTTTGCTTTTAAACGCGCCGGCAAACGCCGCCCGCAATTGATTGGACTGGCCCACAGCTTCCAGGAAACGGATGAACTGCCGATGGCTGAGTGGGATGTGCCTATGGACGGCGTCATCACCGAACGCGAGTGGATCCCTATCCGCCGGCGATAAGTTTCGCATTCACCGTTCACCGTTCACCGTTCACCGACTATTGTGTTGGGTGGCGCGGGATTGTTGGGTGGCGCGGAGCTTACCCAACCTACACAACCTTCAAGATTTCGTTTTACGTCAACCGTTCATCGTTCCTCGCCAACCATCACCCAAGAAAAAACTGATAGGCCTCATTCTGGGTTTCCTCCCAAAAGGGGTACTGCAATTGATCGAGGAATTTACGCACGTCACCGCGCTCGCCGTGGGGCACCTGCATGCCCACCAGTACCCGGCCAAAGGCGGAGCCGTGGTTGCGGTAGTGGAACAGGGAAATATTCCAGCGGCCGGCCACCTGGTTGAGAAAGTTAAAAAGCGCGCCGGGTCGCTCGGGAAATTCAAAACGGAAAACCATTTCATCGTCCACCGGGGCGTGGCCGCCCACCATGTAGCGAATATGCAGTTTGGCCAGCTCGTTTTCCGTCATGTCCACCACTTCGTAATCTTCTGCGCGCAACTGCTCGATCAATTCCAGCCGGTCCTCGCCGCCGGTGCCCACCTGCACGCCCACAAAAATGCGGGCGCAGTCGGCGTCGGCGTAGCGGTAGTTGAACTCGGTGATATTGCGCTTGCCCAGGGCTTTGCAAAAATCCTTGTAGGCACCGGGGCGTTCGGGAATTGTCACCGCGAGAATGGCCTCGCGTTTTTCACCAATTTCCGTGCGCTCGGAGATATAGCGTAAACGATCGAAATTTATGTTGGCGCCGCAGTCAATGGCCACCAATGTCTGGCCACTGATTTTGTGCTCGGCCACATATTTTTTCAGCCCCGCCACGCTGACGGCACCAGCCGGCTCGGCAATCGAGCGAGTGTCTTCAAAAATATCCTTGATGCCGGCACAGATTTCGTCGGTGTTGACCGTGATCACGCCATCGATGGTCTCTTTAAGAATGCGGAAGGTTTCCTTGCCGATCTGCGCCACGGCCACGCCATCGGCAAAAATCCCCACCTGCGGCAGCGTCACCCGGCGGTTTTTTTCCATGGCCGCCTTGAGACAGGCGGACTCCTCCGACTCCACCGCGAACACTTTGACGTCGGGGCGCACATATTTCACATAGGCCGCGACACCGGCACAGAGACCGCCACCACCCACGGCCACAAAAATAGCATCGATGTGTTTGGGATACTGGCGCAGGATTTCCATGGCCACGGTACCCTGCCCGGCGATCACGTCCGGGTCGTCAAAGGGATGGATGTAGGTGAGACCCTTTTCCTCCACCAGTTTGCGCGCATGAGCCTGGGCTTCATCAAAACTGTCGCCGTGAAGTACCACGCGGGCACCGCGGGCGCGCACCGCGTCCACTTTAATCGCCGGCGTGGTTCGCGGCATAACGATAATGGCTTTGACCCCCAGGTGGTGGGCGCCCATGGCCAGCCCCTGGGCGTGGTTGCCGGCCGAGGCGGCAATCACGCCGCGCTCGCGCTCCGCGTCGCTGAGCTGCAACAGCTTGTTGTAGGCACCGCGAATCTTGAAGGAAAAGACCGGCTGTAAATCCTCGCGCTTGAGCAGCACCTGGTTACCGGTGCGCTGGGACAGTAATCGGGCATTTTCCAGCGGTGTCTCCACCGCCAGATCATAGATGCGCGCATTGAGAATGCGCCTTATGTAGGATTCCGGCATAAAACACTCTGTCGACGGTTGTAAAGGCAGGCAAGCATAGTAAACAATTTACCGTGCGCTGACACCCGCCGGCGATAAAAACGTATAATGGACTTCGCTGACGTTGCCGGGCAGCGCCATGACGCCCCAGACACGATCAACCACTTGCGAGGCCGGTATGACCCAGGACGAACTCAAACAGGCGGTGGCCGCCGCGGCGATTGCCTACATCAAGCCCAAGCTCTACCCCGACAGTATTCTCGGTGTGGGGACCGGCTCCACCGCCAATTACTTTATCGACGCCCTGGGCGAACTCGGGGGTGACTTTGCCGGGGCTGTGGCCAGCTCCGATGCCTCCGCCGAGCGCCTGCGCCGGCTGGGCATCGAGGTGATGGATCTCAATCAGGTCACCGAACTGGTGGCCTATGTGGACGGCGCCGACGAGGCCAACGAACACCTGGCCCTGATCAAGGGCGGCGGCGCGGCGCTGACGCGGGAAAAAATTGTCGCCGCCGTGGCCCGCGAGTTCGTCTGTATCGCCGATCAGAGTAAATGGGTGGGCGTACTCGGCAGCTTCCCCCTGCCAGTGGAAGTGATTCCCATGGCGCGCTCCTACGTGGCCCGCGAACTGGTCAAACTGGGTGGCGATCCGGTCTACCGCGAAGGGGTGGTGACCGACAACGGCAATGTGATCCTCGACGTCCACCATCTGGAAATCCTCGATCCGGTGGCCCTGGAGACAGATATCAACCAGATTACTGGCGTAGTGGCCAACGGCCTTTTCGCCCGCCGCGGCGCGGATGTGCTGCTGCTGGGCACAGACGAGGGAGTCAAAACCATCAAGCGGTAGAGCGATAGACAAGCGACGATGACTCGACGATTCGCCAGCTTGCCGCCTTCCCAATAAAAAACCCGGCGCCAGGCCGGGTTTTTTATTGGGAAGGCGGCAAGCGCAGGCTTACTTGATTTTGCTCTCTTTGTACATCACATGCTTGCGTACCACGGGATCGTATTTCTTGATCTCCATTTTTTCAGGCATGTTACGCTTGTTCTTGTCGGTAGTGTAGAAGTGACCAGTACCGGCGCTTGAGTTCAGACGGATTTTATCGCGCATGGGGAATCTCCTGAATTAAACTTTTTCGCCGCGCGCACGCAGGTCGGTCAGTACGGTTTCGATACCGCGCTTGTCGATCACACGCATACCCTTGGCGGACACGCGCAGTTTGACAAAACGCTTTTCCGACTCAACCCAGAAGCGGTGAGTGTGCAGATTTGGCAAAAAACGACGCTTGGTGTGGTTCTTTGCGTGAGAAACATTGTTTCCGGTTACGGGGCGCTTCCCGGTAACCTGACATACCTTAGACATTGTCTTGCCTCATTTACCAATTTCAAGGTATCCGGCAGCCTGTGCCCGATACGGGATTCATTGAGCCCGGCGCGGGCGCCAAAGCTATCCTGGGGTTCCGCAGAGACCAGTTTGGCGCCCAAAACAGTGGCCCGCTAAACACCCGGTCGCGAAGAGCCGCGTTTTATACCAAAAGTGCCCGCCAATAGCAACGATAACTTGGTTTTTTGGGCTTTTTCCTTCGCCTCGGCGCTCACAACAGGCCACGTTCCGCAAAGGACACCACCTCGCCGTCGCCCACCACCATATGATCCAGCACCCGCACCCCCACCAGATCCAGGGCCTGAATCAGACGCTCGGTAATACGCCGGTCCGCCTGGCTGGGCTCGGCCACCCCGGACGGATGGTTGTGGGCGAAGATCACCGCCCCGGTGTTGTGAGCCAGCGCCAGCTTGACCACCTCGCGCGGGTAGACACTGGCGCCGTCCAGAGTCCCGTAAAAGAGGGGCTGGTAGTGCAAAAGCCGATGCTGGTTATCCAATAACAGCACCGCGAACACCTCGCGCTGGCTGTGACGCAGCTGGGCCGCCAGGTATTGGCGTACCAGCGCCGGACTGGTGAGGGCGTCAGTGCGGGCGAGGCGGGCATCCAGGTGGCGGCGCCCCATTTCCAGCACCGCCTGCAACTGGGCGTACTTGGCGTCTCCCAGACCCTGGCCCCGGCAAAATTCCTCGCGTGAGGCCTCCAGCAGGGGGCGCAGGCCGCCGAAGCCGGCCAGCAACTCGCGGGCGAGATCCACGGCGGATTTACCGGCACAGCCGGTGCGCAGGAAAATGGCCAGTAATTCGGCATCGGAGAGGGCGGCGGAGCCGCGTTCCAGCAGTTTTTCGCGGGGGCGCTCGCTCGCGGGCCAGTGGGCAATGGACATGACAACACTCCTTGTCGTGATTCAGACATCCGTGGCTATTCGTTATCCGTGTCAAGAATGGTATCTTTAACCTCTCGGGTCAAGACCCCGCCATACCGCATCCACAACCGGAGCCGTGCATGTCCCGCGTGCAAAACAAACGCATACTGCTGGGTATCACCGGCGGTGTCGCCGCCTACAAAGCCTGTGAAGTCGTGCGCCGCCTGGTGGAACAGGGCGCCGAGGTGCGGGTGGTGATGACCCCGGCGGCGCGGGAATTTATTACCCCACTGACGTTGCAGGCGCTCAGCGGTCACCCGGTGTATACCGATCTGCTCGACCCCGAAGCCGAGGCCGGCATGGGCCATATAGAACTGGCGCGCTGGGCCGATCGGGTACTTGTGGCGCCCGCCAGCGCCGACTTTATCGCCCGTCTGGGTGCCGGCCTCGGCAATGACCTGCTCACCGCCCTGTGTCTCGCCACCCGCGCGCCCCTGCTGGTGGCACCGGCCATGAACCAGGGCATGTGGGCCGCCGCCAGCACCCAGGCCAACATTGCCCTGCTGATTGAGCGCGGCGTGCAACTGCTGGGACCGGCCAGCGGTGAACAGGCCTGTGGCGAGGTGGGTATGGGGCGTATGCTGGAGCCTCCGGCCATTGCCACCGCCGTCGCCGAGAGTTTCAGCAGTGGTGCGCTCACGGGTTGCCGGGTGGTGATTACTGCCGGACCCACCCGCGAGGCCCTGGACCCTGTACGCTTTCTCAGCAACCGCAGCTCCGGCAAGATGGGCTACGCACTGGCAGAGGCCGCGGCCGAGGCCGGCGCCGACACCCTGCTCATCAGCGGCCCCTGTCACCTGCCAGTACCCGATCGGGTGCGCTGTGTACGCGTGGAGTCCGCCGCCGAGATGCACGCGGCCAGCCTCGCCGAGGCCCCGGCGTGCCAACTGTTTATTGCCGCCGCCGCTGTGGCCGATTACCGACCCGTCGAGGTGGCGGCGCAGAAAATCAAGAAGGGCAGCGACACGCAGATGACGCTGTCACTGGTCAAGAATCCCGATATTGTCGCCGAGGTGGCCGCGCTCTCGCCGCGCCCCTACACTGTCGCCTTTGCCGCCGAGACGGAAAACCTGCTGGACAATGCCCGCGCCAAGCTTAGTCGCAAGGGTGTCGATTGCATCATTGCCAACGATGTCGGTGCAGCCGACCGGGGTTTTGACAGCGATAATAATGCTGTGACCTTGATTGATCCCGCAGGCCAGATAGACTTTTCCTGTAGCAGCAAGCGCCAGTTGGCGGTGGCACTCATCGCTCACCTGGCCCGGGCCTGTCACCATGCCAATACTGAATAACAACAAGGACTGCCCATGAGCAAAAAGCCGGATCCCGCCCCCGTCGAGACCGCGGCCGACGCCGACAAGCCTAAAATCACCCGGGCCGAAAAACGCGCCCGGGATGCGCGCACCCGACTGTTGGCGCGCCGACAGAAAATGCTGCTCATGTTGCTGGCCGCCGCCCTGGTGCTCAACGGCCTCATTGCCTACTGGCTGTATGGCTCCATGGTGTTGGACAAGGAGCGGGAGCGACTTGAGGCCAACGCCAGTGAACTGGCCGCGCAAACGGCAGCCAGTGTGGCGTCCTACCTGCGTGAGCGTGAGGCGGAAGTGGCGAGCTGGGCCGGCGATGAACGCCTGACGGAGGCCGTGATCGCCGGCAATCGGGATCAGTGGCGGGCACGCCTGGAGACGCTGACGGCGGGGCGCGAGGACATTATCGCCGCACGCGTTTTCACTCCCGGGGACCTTGCCATCGACCCCGACCACGCCGCGCCGGTGCGCTATGCCGATTTGGACCTGC
>CBFGUT010000200.1:0-6167 GCA_965652265.1 uncultured Cellvibrionaceae bacterium
ATCTGCGACTGTACCTGTATCTGATTGACACCATCCAACTGGTATTCCACCGGGTCTTCCACGGTGATAATTTTCAGTTCGGAAGCATCCAGTGTGGCCAGAGACGCATAGAGCGTGGTGGTTTTACCGGAGCCAGTGGGCCCAGTCACCAGGAGGACTCCATGGGGTTTGGCTAACAGCTCTTTGTAGCGCACCAGAGTATCGGATGCAAAGCCCATGCTTTCCAGGCTGAGTTGGATACTCTCGCGGTCCAGCACCCGCATAACAATACTTTCCCCATGAACGGTGGGGATGGTGGAGACCCGCAAGTCCAGCTCATGGCCCTTGACCCGCGTCATAATGCGTCCATCCTGTGGCAGTCGTCGCTCGGCGATATTCATATGACTGAGTAGTTTGATACGCGATGCGATGGCCGGTGCCAGATTGAGCGGCGGCGGATCGGGCATGTCCTGAATGACCCCATCCACTCGATAGCGCAGGTGCAACTGGTCGTCGAAGGGTTCAATATGAATATCCGAAGCTCCCAGGTCCAGGGCACGGTGAATAATCTGGTTAACCAGGCGAATCACCGGCGCCTCACTGGCCAGGTCTTTCAGATGTTCCACAAACTCCATATCATCCAGACCACCGGTAAAGGCATCCTCCCCCTCTTCTTCCTCGGGAGTATCAGCCTCACTGCGGCGTGCCAGGGCGGCGGCGATGTCCGCTTCCAACCCCAGGTGCAAGACCACCGGGCGACCCACGGCCATTTGCAAGGCCTTCTGAGCAAAAGCGTCCTGGGGGATACTGGCGGCAAACTCGGGCACATCGCCCGCGGAGATGGGGGCCAGATTATTGGCGGAAAGAAAGGTTTCCGCCAGCCCCGGGAGCTCCACGGGGTCCTCCGGGTAATCTGCCGCCGCCAGCAGGCGCACACCCAGTTGCCTGGCCAGGGTCTGGGCCACATCCTGCTCGGACACCAGCCCCAGCTTGACCAGTACCTGCCCCAGGTAACCCCCCATTTCCTGTTGGGCCATCAGCGCCCGCTCCAGATCGCGAGGAGAAAGTTTATTGGCCGTGGTGAGGATTTCGCCGAGTTTCACTATCTACCTCACTCCACGTTAGAGGAAGATGTTATAGGCTCCAGGCCATGTTTTTCACGCAGCTTATTGATGGCATCAATGTTGCGTTCCACGCTGGCAGCTTGCGTCCGCAAGGGCGCTAGTAATTGGCTTACCGTATCCGACGCCACTTTCTTTTGGAGCTTTTCAATGATTGTTTTTTTGACGGTCGCAAAGGGGTGCTTTCCCGCAGCGACTTTTTTATTAAGCTTGATAATATGATACCCGAACCGGGTTTTTACGGGATCACTGATATCACCCGGCTCCTTGAGAGCAAAAGCCGCACTTGAAAATGGAGGCACCATTTTATAGCGGTCAAAAGCCCCCAACTCCCCACCATTTTCCTTAGCACTCGGGTCATCTGAATATTGCTTAGCCAGTTTATTGAAATCCTCACCAGCCAAGACCTGGGCATGGATTTCCTCGATCAGGGCTTTGGCTTCCTCATCCGAGCGCCCTTCGGTCATAATCAATATATGGGCCGCATCGACTTGCGGGTTACCCGTATACTGATCGGACTCGGCAAGATAGGTCTCCTTTGCCCAGGCTTCCCAGTCCACATCGGCCATGGCTTCCGCCACAATATGGGCTTGCAGGGCCTCGACCAACCAGGTTTGCCGCTGGTAATCCAGCTGCCATGCCATCTGTTCCTGCTCCGGCCCCAAGTCCTGTTGACTGGCCTGTTGGGCCAGAGTGCGCATCATCAGTAGGTCCTGAATATAACGATCAATTGCTTGCGGTTGAGCCAGGTTGTCCGCCAGTTCTTCCGCACCGCGGTGCATAAGCACATAGCGCTCAATATCCTCCGCTGTGACTTGCGCATCCCCCATACGTGCCACCACCTCCTCTGCAGCGGCGGAAACAAACATCAAACTCAGCCCGATTATCAGTAACGCCTGTCTGTACACCTGGTCTTTTCTCCTGAAAAAATTCACCAAATACCATAGAAAAATGGCACAAGCTAGCGCTTGTGCCATTAAAGACCGTCTAAGTAATTAGAAATTCCCTAGAGGTTTTGATTGTGATTGGATTTATGCTGCGTGGTAGCCCGACAGCCGCCAACATAGGGGCAGGTTGAAATCATCTGCACATTGAGGTAGTAATCTTTATTGGTTTGCAGAGCGCAATATCCCCAATAATTCGCTCCCTGGGTCCACCGCCAGGTCAAATCCGCCCCCACTTTCTGGGCACAGCTACTGACCGGCGCTCCACCGGGGCAATCGGAAATCCACATTTTGCGAGAAAGTGATTGCACGGTATAGTGACCCACCATCTCAAACATCGCGGCATAATTGGGGTTGTTACCCGTGGAAACAGGGGCCGACAGTACACCATTTTGGGGGATGGTGAAATCAATTTGGCCGCCACTGGTACCCAAGGAGGTTAACGCCGCTACATTACTCACTTCTACGCCAGCGGGCACCTCACAGTTACCCACTGTGGTGGTCCCCCCCACCAGGGTAATTGAGTGACTATCGCCACCACCGTTAGCACCGTTAGTGCCCTGGTAGGAATTCGCGCTCACCGACACGGTGACCGACCCCGAGTTATTGCCACTGCGGTTCAAGGTGGCGCGGAAAGTATCGCCATCCACAGCGGTGAACCCACTGATATTGTGGGCAGTGGGGTTAACATTAATATCGCTCTGGGTAAAACCCGTCACATCGCGGCTAAACTGGAAAGTTAAAGTCGCTGTGGAGACCCCGTCGCCCATAGAGGTGGGACTGCTGGAGATATTCAGTGTGGGCGGTGTGGCCGGTACACACTGGCCCAGATTCTCATTAAGCTCGGTACCTGGGCCACAGTCGGCACCGCCTCCGCTAGTACCCACACAAACACCGTTTTGTATCTCGGTAGTGTTTGGATCACAGGTAACTCCGGGACCACCAGTTCCCGGCAACTGACCAGTGACATAAGTACCATTACTAATAGTAATCACCCCTCCCTGAACAGTCACAGCGTCGGCAGAATAGGTAACATGTACCTGCCCATTACCATCGCGTATTTCCACGGTATCCGCACTGGCCATTACTGCACCAGCGGCCAAGGCACAGGCCAAGGCTGTTTTTGTGAATATTTTCATACCACCCTCACAGTTTCAAAGTTACGAATTCTTATGTGTCAACTTATTGCCGCTTTTGGCGCGGCTTCAGGACTTAAATTCTATCTATGCACGGTTTACGCCAACCTGGCTCAGACCAACACACCTTGTTAAGGTTTATTATATGCAGAGGCTTGCAAATTTCCATAACCTATTAAGCGCTTTTAGCCACCGCTTGTCAAATTTGTGCACAATTTTTTACAGGTAAGTCAACACTTGCACTGTTTTGGATATATGGGGGGGACAGGGTCAGTATAGGCTCTATCATACCAAAAAAAACGCGGCCCGAAGGCCGCGTTTTTATTTTTCAGACTAAACCACTCAACGATTAATCAGAAGTGGGGGCAGAAGTGGGGTAGCCGTCAGCACCATTGGGATCAGTGCCTTGGATAGTACGGGTGTACTTATGCTCAACCAGAGAAGCATAGTTGGCCACTACACTGCCACCTTCCAGAGTGCCGTTTACAAACTTCTGTACGGCAAAACCGGTCACCGGCAGACCCAGCAGATAGGTATCATAGGTGTCGGGTGTTGACTGACCAGCCAGATAACGGGGATCGCTATCTTCATCCATACCCAGGTTCAGACGGGACCAGCCATTTTCATAGCCAGTTTCCGGCACACCGTAGTTGATGCGGTCAGAGGGATAAAGCGCCCCTGCGTCACCAAAGCTCAGCGCACTGACTTCTTTACAGATCTGGAAGTCTTCAGAAACTTCGTCGTCATCGGGCTGCGGAGAGAAGCCGATGCTGCCAGTAATGGTGACAACTGCTTCTTCACGATCCCAAGCCTGGAAGTCGATATATTCACAGGCGCTGCCGTCCCATGCAGTGGTAAAGGGCGGACGCGGCAAGGTATCATCCCATGGAGTAGCCGGATCATCGCCGTCATCAGCACTGGCCAGATCATTCACGTATGCACGCTTGGTGGGCATAGCCACAATCCAGTCGGTATCGCCGTTGACAATAGAATTCAGCACGAAGTCATTGGAGATGGAGTCGTGCATAAATACCGCAGACACCGCATCCCAACCGTCGTAGAAGCCGAGAGTGCTGGCAGTGTTACCATCGATAATGGTAGCTACCTGATAGGCAGAACCCAAGCTCGGCAGGGTATTACCGGTATCGGTATGCTGCGGAGTGTAGGCGGGATCGGCACCGAAGAACTCATCCAGAGCTACAGCACTGTAGGCAGAGGCAGAGCCTTCATTCGGGTTGATGATAACACCGTAGCCATAGAGGCCACCCAGGCTGGCCACAGTGACGCCAAAGCCAGCGTTCGGGGTACCAGCCCACTCACCAGTACCGGTCACCGGCGGATTTTCGAAGGCAGGGCTGTTGCCTGAAGAAACGCCATTGGCCAACCACTGAGCGCGCAGCTGGTCACAGTCGCCAGGCACGCCATCGGGGTCGTGACGAATATGATCCTGCATAGCGGAATCGATGATCACACCCATTTCGATAATTTCTACGTAACCTTCGCGGGTACGATCCAGACCGGAACCGCCGCCATCTTCGTCGTAGACGAAGTTACGGAAAGCTTCACCGTCCTGACCTTCACCTTCTTCATCCGGACGCTGGATGTAAGGAGCGGTACAGGAGTTGTCACGGGTGATGATCTTGGCGCCGTCAGCAGTAGCTACGATGGCTGCAGTCCAGACATCTTCCGGAGACAGGTACAAGTTAAAGTCGAGCACCTCGGCAGAGTTCTCGGCTTCCAGGATACGCACCTTCACCGCCTTGTAGAAAGGCGTGGTGTTAGTGATGTTGATCAAGGTGTTCTGACCTTCTTCTACGGTGTAGAAGGGATAGATCAGGGTTTCACCCAGACCATCAGAGTTTACATGCACAGCTTGGGCGGTACCCGCTGCACCAGCCAGCCCCGCCAGCATTGCCAAAGGTAGAAGTTTTTTCTTCATTGTCTAGCTCCTAGAGTTACAAAGTATCGTATTGTTTTCTGTTAGCAGGCCGCGAGGCGACCTTACAAACTCGATTTACCACCAGCACATGACCGGCCAGATGCTCGACGAACACCCAATCGCGTTCTAAATTAACACACCCTTGCAGCCTTCACAATAGCCCGCAAGGGCATTTTGGAGCACAAATCTGGTGCCAGAATCATGCTCGCATCAAAGTTAGACATTGTTCACAAAGGCCACTTTTAAACGCCTGGCGCCCAAAAGGCCTTTGATCGCGCTACCTAACTTTACCAGACGCACGCAGTTTACCTGCTGATAATGCAACTGGGAAGCCCCGCCCGCTATTTTTTATACAACACAATATTAGGCAGACCAAACGCTTACGGAGTAAACCTTAAGCGAAATCCGTTCCAGTATAACCGCCGTTGCGTATGAATCAAGTGATTGGCCCGATTCCACCCGCCAATGCAGATTTAAGCGCCATAATGGCGGTTTTGTAGTCGTTTTCGCCAAAGATAGCCGACCCCACCACAAAGGTATCTGCACCAGCATGGTACGCCTCGGCAATATTGTGCACCTTGATACCGCCGTCGATCTCCAGCCGGATGGAGAGACCAGCCGCATCGATCACTTGGCGGGCCTCGCGCAGCTTGTCCAGCACATAGGGAATAAACGCCTGGCCGCCAAAGCCGGGGTTGACTGACATTAACAATAAGATGTCCAGCTTTTCAAGTACCTGACGGATGCTGGCCACCGGTGTAGCGGGGTTGAGCACCAGCCCGGCCCTACAGCCACTGTCCTTAATTAACTGCAGCGACCGGTCCACATGACGACTGGCCTCCGGGTGAAAGGTAATATAGCTGGCCCCGGCGGCGGCAAATTGCTCAATCAGCGCGTCCACCGGCTCCACCATCAAGTGCACGTCGATGGGGGCAGTAATACCGTAGTCCCGCAACGCCTGACACACCATGGGGCCCACTGTCAGGTTGGGTACATAGTGGTTATCCATGACATCCAGGTGAATCATGTCGCCGCCGCCGGCGAGCGC
>CBFGUT010000201.1:0-6160 GCA_965652265.1 uncultured Cellvibrionaceae bacterium
GGGCTATTGGCACCCGCCCGAGTGAGCATAAAGCCCTGCCGCAGGGGGGTGTGCAACGTCCGCGGCACCAGACTGTGTGACCGGTCGGCCAGTGCCGGACTGAGAGCCAGTGACAGGGCGAGTATCCCCACGTCAACATTGCCCGTCTGGGCAAACTGGGCGGCATGGGCGATGCTCTCGCCATACACCAGCTTGGGCGCCACCACCTCCCAGATACCCGCTGCGCGCAGAGCCTCTTCGGCACGCTGGCCGTAGGGAGCATGGCGGGGGTTGGCAATGGCAATGCGACCAATACCTGCAGCGGTAAGATCCTGCAGCGTCAATTGGCCTGCGTCCCGACGCGCGCTCCAGAGCACCAGCCGGCCCTCGGCATAGGGCCAGACCTCGCTGCCGGCAAAGCCGCTGGCCGCCAGTTGCTGCGGATAGTGCATATCGGCGGCAAAATAGAGATGGTAGGGTGCCCCGCGTTGAATCTGGCTAAAAAAGCGGCCGGAGGAGCCGTAGACCACATCGATCTCCGCCTCAGGGTGGCGCTGCCGAAAATCGGTGGCCAGCGTCTCCATGGCCTGTTTGAGGCTGGATGCGGCGGCAATAGTGACCTGTTCCGCCCGGCCGGGAAGACACATCGCCAGCAGGCACAGCAGCCACAACCATCGCCCCGTGAACCTCGTTGTATTCACATTCCCAACCCCTCGCCGAACCCCAAAAGTGTCGCCACACCGATCACCGCCAGGAGAACGGCGGCAAGGGTGTGCACCAGACGGATAGAAACCACCCGCGTAAAGCGCTCACCCACCAATACAGCGGGCAC
Source organism: uncultured Cellvibrionaceae bacterium (assembly GCA_965652265.1). Classification (GTDB taxonomy): domain Bacteria; phylum Pseudomonadota; class Gammaproteobacteria; order Pseudomonadales; family Cellvibrionaceae; genus Gilvimarinus. The sequence goes on from CBFGUT010000201.1 coordinate 812, forward strand.
ATTGGCGATCATCATTCCCAGGGTGGTGCCCGCCACCACCGGCACAAAGGCCGCATATTGGGCCGCCAGCGCCGCAGTGGCCACCTGGGTTTTATCGCCCATCTCCGCCAGGAAAAAAGTCACAAAGGTGACGCCCAGCACGCCCCAGCGACCGTAGCGGGTATCCTCTTCGTCCAGCTTGTCAGGGATCAGTGTCCACACCGCCATGGCAATAAATGACAACCCCAGCACCCAGCGCAATACTTCGGGCGCCACCTGGGCCGCCACCCAGGCTCCCAGCGCGGCGGCCAGCGCGTGATTGGCCAGCGTGGCCAGCAATATACCGACAATAATCAGTGCAGGTTGACGATAGCGGGCGGCCAGCACAAAGGCCAGCAGTTGGGTTTTATCGCCAATTTCGGCCAGGGCGACAATGCCGGTTGAAATCAGAAAGGCATCCATAGAAAACTCTCGGGGCCGGAACAAACCAATGACCATGCCGCGCCCCGGCCCAACCGGTGCGACACAGTCAAAGGTCTCGCCAAGCCGAAACCGCATACGCCATGATCACTTGATCAAGGGCACCACTAAAAATTGATTGTAGTTTCTGCACAACCTGTGCGGTGCCACAGCAAGGCTCTTTACGCAGGTGAAGGCTGGTTGTCCTTTACAAGTAAAGAAACGCCGCTGTGGTGCCGCACAGGCCGCGCCCTTCGGGGCTTTCAGGCATTTTCTCCTGCGTTCTATCCACACAAGTTGTAAGTAATGCACAAGAGCAGGATGCGGTAAGCTTTACGCAGTTTCAACGGACACGCCAGCCAGTCTGCACCGCACCTGGCTGGAGAAAATGCCTGGAAGCCAGAGGCTGCAAGCAATTTATAGAGGTGCCCCGTCTGTTGACGCATGCCCCACCGCGGGCGCGGTGGGAGGCTACTCCCCAATGACAGGCCAATATTACTACAGCCTGCGCACAATGGAAAAGTCGCAGCTCCGATTGACCACTCATTGATCAGCAATCGACGAATCGCCGTTTCGATCACTCGAGGATTCGATGACTGGCTTGACGATGACCACATCTTTCCCCGAAGGCAGACGAATGCGAGTGACGCTGACGCCAAGATCGCGCGCCAGTTTAGCATCCACATTTTCCAGAGGCGCAGCCTTATCCCGCCTCAGTTTGTGCAACAGCCCCAACAACCATTTTTTTATCGCGAACACGACTACACTCTCCATGTAACAGGCGAACCATGTAACAAGCGGAGAATTGATCGTGGCTGAAAGGAACTGGAAAAGTGCTTCGAACCGCGATCAATTCGCGGCTCGGTTTATTTTCAGATAGAACGAAGCAGCGAACGACAGCCAATAACCGCCTTGCCCCACAGGGTGGAACAGAAGCTGTTATGCATTTGATATCGTTGCGTGCGGTTCATAGTGTTTATTGTTTAATTTAATAAATGGGGCCGGCTACCGCGACCCTGTTACAAGCATACCGGCGAGCGTTTACTCTGGCAAGTAAAAGCCAGGCTCACAGAACCCGGTATGGCCAGAGCCTTCTCGAAGAGGGCATGGTGTTCTTTCCAAGGCCGCCGAGACGTGGGGACAGATGGTATCTACAAACGACCCCAACTCTGCGCCAAATCCCAAGGTGGTACGATCCAAACAAGGTTAAAGAGGTAGGGGCATGGCATCCGGGACCGTGCTCAGCAGGGACGCTGTGCTCGAGCTTACAGGGACGATTCATTCGCCACATCCTTGTGGCTCACCCTACGGGCAGCCTGCGGCTGTGCAAATCGGCTATCCTGCCGATTAGTTACAGCGTGTCCCGGAGGTCATGTCTCTACCTCTGCCGTTGGCACCCAAGCTTGTACGAAACACCATTTTCTTTCAGGCAAAGCTCATTTTCACTACCACGCTTTAAGTGCGTGGCTTAACGCACAGTAAACCCTACGCGCAAACACGCATCTAAGCCGCTATACTGGCGCATCCGACACCACCAACTCCCTGCTCGATCACGCCATGACACCAGTGCCCACACCGCTGCAACTCGATGTCGCCATTCTCGGCGGAGGCGTTGCCGGGCTGTGGCTGCTGGAACGGCTGCGTCGGCAAGGTTACCAGGCCGCGCTGTTCAGCCGGGGGCCGCTGGGAGAAGGACAGACCATCGCCGCTCAGGGCATGATTCACGGCGGCGGCAAATACCGGCTGCGGGGCAACAGCGACGCCACCGCCGATGCGCTGGCGCAAATGCCCGGGCGTTGGCGCGACTGCCTGCAGGGCTCGGGAGAAGTGGATCTCGGCCAGACGCGGGTGTTAAGCGATGATTTTTACCTCTGGGCGCCGACACTGGCAGGCAAATTCAGCGGTTTTCTCGCCAGCCTGACACTGCGTGATCGTTTACAGCGCCTTCCAGCCGCATCCTGGCCGGATTTTCTGCACACTGCCTGCAGCGGGCGCCTCTACCGAATGCACGAGCAGGTAATCGACGTTCCCAGCCTGTTGCACAACCTGGCCAGCAACAACGCCGGCGCGATTTTTCAGCTACCGGAACACGCACTACTGCAGCGGGGCGCCAATGGTTTGCACCTGAAACTGGGTGATACCCTGGTGACCGCCCGACGCTGGGTAATGACGGCGGGTAGCGGCAATGCTGAAATCCTGCGAACCCTGGGCTATCACACACCCGCCATGCAGACGCGACCTCTACAACAGGTGCTGGTGCGTCATTCATCGCTGCCGGTATTTTTTGGCCACTGCCTGGGTGGCGGCAGCACGCCGCGACTGAGCATTTCCACTCACCACCCTGCCAGTGGCGACCGTGTCTGGTACCTGGGCGGCGCACTGGCGGAACGGGGGGCAGCCCTGTCCCAGTCAGCGCTGATCGCCGATGCCCAGATGGAACTGACAGATCTGTTTCCCGGGCTCGATCTCACCGGTGCCGACTATGCCACCTTGACCGTGGACCGCGCCGAACCGCGTCAAACTGGCATGGCCCGGCCCGCCGGCCCCTTTGCCGAACCGGTGGCGGGCAGCGAGGACATACTGGTGGCCTGGCCCACCAAGCTCACCCTCGCCCCTGCGCTCGCCCAGCGCGTCATGGACTTGTTGCCGCCCCCAGCCGTCACTTCGGACGCCGCCACACCACTGGCCGCGTTTTTAACCACGCCGGCGGTGGCGGCACCACCCTGGGAGACACAACTATGAGGCCACTGCCAAAACATAGCCTGGGCAGTACCGGCCTCGAGGTCAGCGCCCTGGGGCTGGGCACGGTCAAGCTGGGACGCAACACCGGTATAAAATACCCCGCACACTATTCATTGCCCGACGACAAGCAGGCCGCCGAGCTGCTGGCGGTGGCACACGAGGGCGGTATCAACCTGCTGGATACCGCCCCCGCCTATGGCACCAGCGAGGAACGGCTGGGGCAGCTGCTCAGAGGCCAACGCCAACACTGGCTGTTGTGCACCAAGGTGGGAGAGGAGTTCGACGGCGAGGCGAGCCACTTCGATTTTTCCTCCGCCCACACCCGTCTGAGTGTCGAGCGCAGTCTGCGACGGCTGGGCAGTGACTATCTGGATATGGTACTGGTACACTCCAGCGGCGCCGACGTGGACATCCTCGAAAATACCGGTGTATTGGACGCCCTGCACCAGTGTCGGCAGGCGGGATTGGTTCGCGCCATTGGTGTGTCCACCAAAACCGTCGCCGGCGGCCTGTTGGCGGCGCGCGAGACGGATTGTGTGATGCTCACCTACAATCTCGCCCACCGGGAGGAAGAGGCGGTGATCGACGAGTGCCGGCGACTGGGCAAGGGGGTGCTGCTGAAGAAAGTGCTGGCCAGCGGCCACCTGTGCGATGCCGCTGACGTCGCCGACCCGCTGGGCGAGAGCCTGCGGTTTATTTTTGCAAAGTCCGGCATTAGCAGTGCGATTATCGGTACAATTAACCCCCGGCACCTGGCCGAGAATATCGCCAGGGCCAATCAAGTATTCGCAGGAGCAACAGCATGAGCCCCACCACAGACGCCTGGCTGGACGAGGTGAAATGGGACAGCGCCGGTCTGGTACCCGCCATCGCCCAGGATGTGCACAGCGGGCGCATTCTGATGATGGCGTGGATGAACCGCGAGTCGCTGGCCCTCACCGCCCGCGAGCAGGTAGCCGTCTACTATTCGCGTTCGCGGCAGAAACTCTGGCGCAAGGGCGAGACCTCGGGCCATGTACAAAAACTGCACGAACTGCGTCTGGACTGTGATGCCGACGTGGTCATACTGCAGGTGGAACAGCTGGGAGGCATCGCCTGCCACACCGGTCGCGAAAGCTGCTTTTACCGGGTGCTGCAGGACGGCAGCTGGCGCACCGTGGACGCTGTACTCAAAGACCCGGACGAGATTTATTCACAGGACTAAATCCAGGACTCAGAAGACCATGAACGATATACTCGCCGAACTCACACGGGTGCTGGCCGAGCGCAAAGCCAATGCCGATCCGCAGTCCTCCTATGTGGCCAGCCTGCACCACAAGGGCCTGAACAAGATTCTGGAAAAAGTGGGCGAGGAATGCACTGAAACCATACTTGCCGCCAAGGATGCCGAGGCCAGCGGTGACAACCGCGAGCTGATTTACGAAACCGCCGATCTGTGGTTTCACACCCTGGTGATGCTCAGCCATCGGGGTGAGGATGCCAGCGCCGTGCTTGAAGAGCTGGCGCGGCGCTTTAATGTATCCGGGCACGAGGAAAAGGCCTCGCGCGCCTGAATGACGCCACCATGGGTGGCAACAAATAAGAGGACACTGACATGGGTTTTGGTGGTATTAGTATCTGGCAACTGCTGATTATTCTCGCCATTGTGGTGATGTTATTTGGCACCAAACGTCTGCGCAGTATCGGCAGCGATTTGGGCGAGGCAATTAAGGGTTTCAAAAAGTCCGTCAACGACGACGAAGAGAAAAAGGATGAAGAGCCCAAGCACGTGGGCAGCGACAGCCAGGACGAAACAACATCTTCAGCCACTGAAAAAAGCCGGGACAAGCAGCACTGAGTGCACTGATCTATGGGCTTTTTTGAGCTGTTGTTAATCGCCATTGTAGGCCTGCTGGTCATTGGGCCCGAGCGGCTGCCCGATACCGTGCGCACTGTCGCCCTGTGGGTCGGCAGGCTCAAACGCAGCCTGCGCGAGACCCGCAGCGAGATTGAGCGCCAGTTGGGGGCCGATGAAATCCGCCGACAACTGCACAACGAGGAAATCATGCGCAGCCTGGAGTCGGCGCGCAAAAGCATTGAGGACGGCATCGAACCCGAGCGCGCCGAGCGGCTGGGCAGCGACCGCTACCGTGAGAACCCCGACGAACTGCCCGACCACGCCCACGGCGA
>CBFGUT010000202.1:0-6136 GCA_965652265.1 uncultured Cellvibrionaceae bacterium
CAATTCACCATAAAATTTTATGGCGCCGAAAGCAACATTTATTTTGGCGGCCGGGCTTGATAGCTCCCCACAAGGCAATACTGATAAAGCGAGACTGCAGATTTCGATGCCACAAATATAACTCAAAGTTATATTTTTTGGGGGGGTGCGAGCTTTGGTTATTAAAATTTGGCTCCCTTATGGTGGAATGTGATAGACCCCTCATTGCTGCAAACTGCTGCTGGGCAGCGGTCTCGAGCTCACTATACTACTTACTCAAGAGTCCTATTTTTGCGGTTAATGCTATGTCAGAGTCCCCCTTCAAAAGCGATAAAGTGGTTCCCATTGTTGCTGAACAGCGCCGCCCGGAAACCGTGGCTCTGGCACGTCTGCCTGCCGAGATGCACCAGGTGCGTGAAAAATCGCGCCAAAAGCTGCAGGCCATGTTGCGGGGGTTATTCGATAAGGCCGATGACGCCCTGTTTGAGCTGGCCGATCAGGCCACCAACAATCACGATCAGAACCTCTACTTCGATTCCATGCGCCAGGTGCGCCTGCGTCGCCGCGAGACGGAAGAGGGCTTTTTCCGCCATCTGGACGTGGGCTTTGCCCGGTTGCTGGACACCCGTGCCGCACAGCAACAGACGCCGGAGGAACCGGAAATTGACAGCCTGAGTCTGGTGGGTAACGATGAACTGGAGGAAATGGTCGCCAGCGAGACCATGATCAACCGGGCCAACGAACAGTTTGCCGAGCGCCTGCAACACCTGACCATGCGCATGGACCAACTGGTGCCGGTGAAGGTTTATCCCAAGAACAACCCCTTGGGATGTGATGGGATTTGTCAGGCTTTTGTGGACATGGCCGGCAAGATCGATATCGACGTCAAGGCCCGGCTGGTGCTCTACAAATTGTTCGACAAGTTTGTCATGACCCGCCTCGGCGAGTTGTACGATACCCTCAACCAGCAACTTATCGAAGCCAAAATTCTGCCCTCTCTGCCGGGAGCGCAGATGCGTCGACAACGCCCTGCGCCGACGGCGGGCACACAAACACAAAACCGGGTGGAGCGCACCGGTGACAATGGCACTTCTGAAGGGGGCGCCGAACAGCTGTTGGGGACCCTGCGCCAGTTGTTGGGTCGTGCCACTGGTGGCGAAACTCCGATGGGAGCTGCCGGCACAGGCGGCAACGCCAATAGTGAAAGCGCCAGCGCCGAGGCCCTGTCTTCTCAGGAGTTGATGACACTGTTGACCCAGGCCCAGCAGCAGTCACCTATGACGGGTACTGCTTCTGAAGCCACCAGCGTGCAGGATGTCAGGGCGCTGGTGACACAACTGCTGAGTCGTTCGGGCGGCAAGGGCGAACTCAATCAGGTGGACGAAGATGTCATCAACCTGGTGAGTATGATGTTTGAGTTTATTCTGGAGGATCGCAACCTGGCTGCCCCCATGAAGGCGCAACTGGCACGGCTGCAGATTCCCATGATCAAGGTGGCGATTGCCGATAAATCCTTTTTCGGCAAGGGTGGTCATCCGGCGCGGCGCCTGCTGAACGAAATGGCCACCGCGGCACTAGGTTGGCAGGATAGCGGTGACAAGGCTCGCGAGAAGGATGCGCTCTATCAGAAAATCGACCACACGGTAGAGCGTATTCTCAATGAATTTACGCGCGATATCAGCGTGTTTGAAACCCTGCTGCTGGAATTTCGCGCCTTTCAGGAAAAGGAAAAACGCCGCGCGCGCATACTCGAACAGCGCACCATTGATGCCGAGGATGGCAAGGCCAAGTCTGAACGCGCCCGTGCCGAGGTTAACGCGGCCCTGGCCGAAATCACCGGCGATATTGCGGTCCCCCCTGCCGCCGATAAACTGTTAACCGAGGCCTGGGCCAATGTTCTGTTTATCACCTGTCTCAAGCAGGGAGTGGACAGCGAGGATTGGCAGCAGCAATTGAACACCGCCGAAGACCTCATCTGGTCGGTGACAGTGGAAATGTCGGCGGAAAACCGGCAGAAGCTGCTGAAAATGGTGCCTTCCCTGTTGTCGCGACTGCGCAAGGGGCTCGAAGAAATCGCCTTTAACCCCTATGAAATGGGGCAGATGTTCAAGGCGCTGGAACAGCTGCATATTGATATTTTGCGCGGCAAGGTCAAACCGGAATCGTCAGCCCCCGCTGCCGAGGCGCCGGCATCCACTCCGGCGCCCCAGTCGCAGGCTGTGCCGACCTCCGAGGCGGCACCCAAGACGCCAGAGGACGTGGATGATCCGGCAGAGGACAGAGTCAGCAGCCGTGAGTTGGATGAGCAGCATCTGGCGCTGGTGGACAACCTCACCCAGGGCAGCTGGTTTGAAATGGCCCCCAAGGCTGGCGAGCGCTATCGCTGTCGGCTGGCGGCCATTATCCGCGCCACTGGCAAGTATATCTTTGTCAATCGCGGCGGCATGAAAGTGGCCGAAGAAAGCCGCGAAAGTCTGGCACTGGCCATCAAGAACGGTCGCCTGCGAATCCTCGATGACGGTATGTTGTTTGACCGCGCGCTGGAATCGGTCATCAGCAACCTCAAGGCGTCCCGCCAGGTGGCGCGCTAAGTCCCTGGCCAGTATACTGGGGCTCCGAACCTGGAGTCCCTGTGGTGCAAGAACACGACCCCATGAGCATCCGCGCCGGCTGGTTGACCGGCGCCCGTCATTTGCCCTCGCCCAATCAGGGCCCGCGCCCCGAGGGGGCATCTATCAGTCTGCTGGTGATTCACAACATCAGTCTGCCGCCCGGTGAATTTGGCACTGGCTGTGTCCAGGATTTTTTTACCAACTGTCTGGACCCCCATCGGCATCCCTATTTTGTCAGCATTGCCCCTTTGCGCGTCTCCTCGCATCTGTTGATTGAACGTGGCGGGGAAATGACCCAGTTTGTCGCTTTCCACCGGCGCGCCTGGCATGCCGGTGAGTCGAGCTTTGAGGGGGTTGCCAACTGCAATGACTACAGTATCGGTATTGAGCTGGAGGGGACCGATGAGCTGGCCTACACAGATGAACAGTATCGGGTGCTGGCTGCAGTAAGCCGCGTGCTGATGAGTGTCTACCCCGCGCTCAATTCCCGGCGTATAGTAGGGCATTGTGATATCGCCCCGGGGCGCAAAACCGATCCCGGAGCGGTTTTCGACTGGGCGCGGCTAAAAGCTGAGATAACCCATACGGATAAGGTGAAGACATGACTTTTCTGAGCCTGGTAATTGTACTGGCCCTGGTGCAGTGGTGGGGCAGTGGTGGGCCTCTGCAGTGGGATGGCTGGTTTTATCGCTGGATAAATGCTCTGACGGGGCGTTTGCCCGCCGGGCTCCCCGGGTGGTTGCTGGCACTGTTGGTGGTGGCGCTGCCGGTAGTGTTGTTGGCGTTACTGGTGGCCTTGATTCACTACTGGCAAGCGCATCTGTGGCTGCTGCTGGTCAACATTCCCGTGCTGCTATTCAGCCTGGGGCGGGGTCGGTATACGGATGCTGTACACGCCTATATCGAAGCTGCTCACGCCGACGATTCGGTAAAGGCTGCCCATATTCTTGACGAGCAGAACCTGGACCCGGGATTGCGCGCCGAGACTCGCGACGATAGCTGGCAGGCCCTGCACAATGAGGCGCTGCGGGTGTTTAGCTATCGCGGATTCGAGCGCATGTTCGCGGTGCTGTTCTGGTTTATTCTGTTGGGGGCGCCCGGCGCGCTCGCCTACCGGCTGCTGGTGCTCTACTGGTCCCACTTGCTGGAACACAATCAGCCTTTTGCTGCTCGCCTGGGCCACTGGGTGACGGTGGTGGAATGGCCGGCGGCCCGGCTGATGGGGGTGACCTGGGCCCTGGTGGGCAATTTTGAATACTGTATGCGCCAGTGGCGCGATCAGTGGTGGCAGGTTAAGCAAACCCCGGTATTTCTGGCGGCCTCTTTGCGCGGTGCACTGGGTGCCGTGGATTCAGAAGAGGAAGAGGTGACGCCATTGAATGCCCGGCCGGTGGTCGAACCGGGCTATTCACTGGCGCTGCTGGAAAATTTGTTGCCCATGTTTTCCCGGGCGCTATTGACCTGGGTCTTCGCGGTGGCGATGATCACGCTTTTACGTTGACGGAGTAGGTGGGCTATGCCTTCATTTGATGTGGTCTCGGAGGTGGATAAACACCAACTAACCAATGCTGTGGACCAAGCCAATCGCCAGGTCACTAACCGCTATGACTTCAAGGGCGTGGACGCGCGTTTTGAGCGCAATGACTATCTTATCACTCTGATCGCCGAGGCCGAGTTTCAGGTGACACAAATGCTGGACATGTTGCAGAGTGCGTTGCACAAGAACAGTATTGATATCACTTGTCTGGAATACAAGCCGGTCAAGACCAGCGGTAAGCAAGTCAGCCAGGAAGTGGTTGTACGGACCGGTATAGAGACAGAATTGGCAAAGAAGATCGTCAAGATGATCAAGGACCAAAAGCTCAAGGTGCAGGCTCAAATCCAGGGTGATCAGGTACGGGTAACGGGCAAGAAGCGCGATGACCTGCAGGAAGTAATTGCCTTTTTGCGTCAGGCCGAGATCGATATGCCGCTGCAATTTACCAATTTTCGCGATTAACTCCATGCTCGTTTTACGCCTGCTGTTATTGCTGGTTTTTTGCCTGCTGCTATATCCCGTACAGGCTTCGGTGGTGGGGAAACTGGCACTACCGGCCCAGGAAGCTCCCGCGCTCCCCTCGCATCTGCCTGATAGCTGGCGCGCCGGATTTGTGCGCGAGCCGGTATTTGACAGCCGCATGCTGGTGGTGGAGGCGGGCACTGAGCATCGCGAGATGGTGATACTGGTCCACGGCTTGGGGCAGAATGGCCACCGTGACTGGCTGGGGGTCATACCCGACCTGGCAAAACACTACCATGTGTTGGCGATGGATCTACCCGGCTTTGGCTATTCCGATCGCCCTCCCGGCCGCTATTCGCCCACCCAGTACGCGCGGGTACTGCAATGGCTGGTGGAGTCCAGCGGGCGCGAGCGTGTGCACCTGGTGGGGCACTCTATGGGTGGGGCCGTGGCCCTGCGGTTTGCCACCGGCTTTTCCGATCAGCTGGGACGCCTGGCACTGGTGAGTGTAGCCGGAGTACTGGAGCGCAGCGCCTTTATTCAGCACTCCTCGGCATTGCCCCTGCAACTGGGTTCCGTGCCTGCTGCGGTACGCAACCTGGCCGAGGAGCAGCTGCGCCAGTGGGGTGGCCAACTTCTGGATATGGCCAATAACCTGCCTGATCCCATCAAACTGTTGCGCCAAAGCAACAGTGCCTGGAATGCCCTGCTGGGTGACCGGCCCAACATTAATGCCGCCCTGGCACTGGTGGAGGAAAATTACACCGCTGCGCTGGAACAGGTATCGGTTCCCACCCTGATTATCTGGGGCGACCAGGATCCTGTGGCGCCGCTGCGCACGGGAGAGCTCCTGGCCGGCAGTCTCCCGCGGGCGGAATTGGTCGTGTTTCCCGGTGTTGGGCATGTACCCATGCAACTGCGGGGAAAATTCAGCAACTTGCTGATTTCTCACTTAAGGGGCGAACGTGGAGTACAGCGGTCGGCAGCCGTGCCGTCGGGACCGGATAAAGACCTGTTTTGCCAGGGACATAATGGGCGGCGTTACGAAGGGCACTATAAAACGGTAAAGCTGGTGGCTTGCAAGGGGATTGTGCTGGAGAATCTGGTGGCCGACGCCATTCACCTCGAGAATGCTGAGGTTATTATGCGCAATGTGCGGGTCAGAACGGATGGTGTTGCTTTGAGTGCGCAAAACTCCGACATCAAGGCCACCACGATTGAGCTGCGTGGCAATCAGGCCATCCGAGCCGGCAACAGCCGCCTGGATCTGGCTGGCGCCAGCCTGCATGGTCGCGAGGCAGCGGTGGTGGCTACCAGCGATTCGCGATTTATTTTTTCCGTCAGTCATGCTGAATCCCCCGGCTACAGCGGCGAGCTGCACGGCGTCTACCGGCTGGGAGAGCGGGAGGAGTAACCGGGGCGGCTGGGAAGTACCAGTCCATCGCCCGAGGAACAATTGTTCGCGACTGGCGCCAAGTCTGCCAAAATCGCCATCAGACATCAGACATCAGACATCAGACATCAGACATCAGACATCAGACATCAG
>CBFGUT010000203.1:0-6130 GCA_965652265.1 uncultured Cellvibrionaceae bacterium
GCCTGCTGGCGCGCCTCTTCGGTGTCCTCAATAATGTGCGCGGTAATGCCATTGACCAGCGAGTGCTCGATGCGCTTGGCCACCGGCCAGCCGCGCCACTCCAGGTCTTCTTTTTTGGCGCCGCCACTGCCGTCGCCGCGATATTTTTCCGCGATGTCCAGCAGTGCCTCGGTGGCGCCGCTGCTGCGGTTGAGGATGACGTCCTCGACAATATCTTTCAGTTCGGCGGGCAGGTCGTCGTACACCGCCAGTTGGCCGGCGTTGACGATGCCCATATTCAGCCCGGCCTTGATGGCGTGGTACAGAAACACCGAGTGAATGGCCTCGCGCACCGGGTTGTTGCCGCGAAAGGAGAAGGACACATTGGAGACGCCACCGCTCACGCCAGCGTGGGGCAGGTTCTGGCGAATCCAGCGGGTGGCCTCGATAAAGTCCACGGCGTAGTTGTTGTGCTCGTCGATACCCGTGGCCACGGCGAAAATATTGGGGTCAAAAATAATGTCCTGCGGCGGGAAGCCCACCTTGTCCACCAGCAGGCGGTAGGAGCGCTCGCAGATTTCCTTCTTGCGCGCGGCGGTATCGGCCTGGCCGTCTTCGTCGAAGGCCATGACCACCACGGCGGCGCCGTAGCGCATGCACAGGCGCGCGCGCTCGATAAACTCCGCCTCGCCCTCTTTCATGCTGATGGAGTTGACAATGGGTTTGCCCTGAATGCACTTCAGGCCCGCTTCGATCACCTCCCATTTGGAGGAGTCCACCATAATGGGTACGCGGGCGATATCCGGTTCGCCGGCGATCAGATTCAAAAAGCGCACCATGGCCTTTTCGGCATCAAGCATGCCTTCGTCCATGTTGATGTCGATCACCTGCGCGCCGTTTTCCACTTGCTCCAATGCCACTTCCAGCGCAGTGTTGTAATCCTCTTCCACCACCAGGCGTTTGAACTTGGCACTGCCGGTGACGTTACAGCGTTCGCCCACATTCACAAACAGTGAGTCTTTGGTGATATTGAACGGCTCCAGCCCCGACAGCCGGCAGGCGGGCTCGATATCGGGCAGGGGGCGCGGGGGATATTTCAGCACCGCGTCGTGCAGCGCCTTGATATGCTCTGGCGTGGTGCCACAGCAGCCGCCGATAATATTGAGAAAGCCGCTGGCCGCGAATTCCTCCACAATGGCCGCCATCTCCTCCGGCGTCTGGTCGTACTCGCCGAACTCGTTGGGCAGGCCGGCGTTGGGGTGGGCCGACACATAACATTCCGCGACCCGGGAAAGTTCCTGCACATACTGGCGCAACTCCTTGGCGCCCAGGGCGCAGTTGAGGCCCATGGACAGGGGGCGGGCGTGGGCCAGCGAGTTGTAGAAGGCCTCGGTGGTCTGGTCCGACAGGGTGCGGCCCGAGGCATCGGTAATGGTGCCGGAGATCATAATGGGCAGTTCGAAACCGGCGCGCTCAAAATATTCCTGCACCGCAAACACAGCGGCCTTGGCATTGAGGGTGTCGAAAATGGTTTCGATCAGGATCAGATCGGCGCCGCCCTTGACCAGGCCGTCCACGGCTTCGAGATAGTTGTCCACCAACTGGTCAAAGGTGACATTGCGTGCGCCGGGGTCGTTGACATCCGGCGAGATGGACGCGGTGCGGCTGGTGGGGCCGAGCACGCCCGCCACAAAGCGCGGCTTGTCCGGGTTGTCGCGCGTGAGTTCGTCGCACAGTTCGCGCGCCAGCTGGGCGGCGGCGAAGTTGAGCTCGGGCACCAGGTCTTCCATCTGGTAGTCGGCCATGGACAGGCGCGTGGCGTTAAAGGTATTGGTTTCCACAATATCCGCGCCGGCATCCAGGTAGCCGCGCATAATCTCGCGAATAATCTCCGGCTGGGTAAGACACAGCAGGTCATTGTTGCCGGCGATATCCATGTGGTAGTCGGCAAAGCGCTCGCCCCGGTACTGGGCTTCGCTGAGCTTGCGGTTCTGAATCATGGTGCCCATGCCGCCGTCCAGAATCAGGATGCGCTCCTTGAGGGCGGAATGGAGTTGGTTCAGTCGTGTGCTGCGTTCGTCTGTCATGCCGGGTCCAGGATAGTAAGTTATCGAATGATTTTGCGGGCGCGGCGCTGTTCGCCGGGCGCCAGTTGCCAGGTGTCACCGGCGCAGGCGCCGCGCTCCACACAGACAAAACCGCGTTCGTTGCCAGCGCCGATATCGCCGATGCCGGCGGCGAGGGCGGCGCCGGGGTTCCACACCACCACCGTGGGGCAGCCTTCATGCTCAATGGTGAGGTTTGGGTCGCCGTGTAAACCCAGGGCGTTGTCCACCCCGGGGAAGACGCGGTCCACCTCGCCGCTGAAAGTCACTGCGCCCGTCTGGGTGAACGCCTCATGCCCTCGGGTTTTGTCCAGATAAGTGCGTCCCTCCAGCCCGGTGACGCGCACCGCGTCCAGGTCGCTGATGGCTAAGTAGGAGTGCATCACCCAACTGCAGTCCAGCGGCGTCCCGCCGGTGTTGGTCAGTGCCAGCGCCAACTGGATATGCCCGCCCAGCTGCAGGGTCAATTCGGCGGTGAATGGCTGGGCAAAGAGCGCGTCGCCGGGATGCTGGAGTTCGAACACCAGGCGGCACTCGTCGCCGGAACTGGCGATGGCGGCCAGGTCCCAGTGGCGATTGCGGGCGAAACCGTGCTTGGGTTTGGCCGCGTCCGCGGGATGTTCGCCAAACCAGGGCAGGCACAGGGGGACGCCGCCGCGCAGGGCGCCGCCCGCCTCGAACCGGCAGTTGGGGCTGATCCACAGCCAATCGTGACCGCCTTTGGGGGCAAAGCTCAGTAGCTGGGCGCCGTAGGGCGACACTGTGGCGCTGAACAGCGCTGACTCCAGCCGTATCAAGTCCAGGCCGCTGCCGGGGGCCTCGGGGTAGAGGTCGCGGCTGTGGCTCAGGCGGGCGTGGGGGCAGGCATCCAGCAGGGATGTCAGAGTCTCGCGGGTCTGGCTCATGGGTACCTCGGTATGAATAGGCGGCGGATTTTAACAAATACCCACCGGCGGCGCACTTTTCGGTATGCCTCCCGATCCCCCCCCGATACTTTAGCTTTGCCGGCGCAGGCAGTATCATGCGCGCCCAATCAATAAAAGCGGGAGTGGATGTGACCTCGACAGAGTTTGTTGTGGGGCAGCGATATATTAGTGAAACCGAGCCGGAACTGGGCCTGGGCGTGGTACTGGGCGCGGTGGATGGTCGAATCAGTATGGGATTTCCGGCGGCGGAAGAGCGTCGCACCTACGCCGTGGATCAGGCCCCCATCAGCCGGGTGCGCTTCCAGGTGGGCGAGCGCTTCCGCCACCAGGATGGCCAGTGGCTAACGGTGAGCGAGGTGGAAGAGCAGGGCGGCTGTCTTCTATACCACGCGTTTACCGACGACCAGCAGGCGTGCTCGGTGCCCGAATTCGAACTGGACAGCTTTGTGCGCTTCAGTCAGCCCCGCGAACGACTGTTTGCCGGCCAGGTGGACAACAACAATCACTTCTCCCTGCGTTACCAGAGCCAGGTGCTGCGCCACCGGGTCCAGCAGTCGGCCGTGTACGGTCTGGGTGGGCCGCGCGTGTCGCTGTTGCCGCACCAGTTGTATATCGCCAGCACCGTTGCCGCGCGCCACGCTCCCCGCGTGCTGTTGGCCGACGAGGTGGGCCTGGGCAAGACCATTGAGGCGGGGCTGATCCTCCACCAGCAATTGTTGACCGGGCGCACCCGGCGCGCCCTGATTGTGGTGCCCGAATCCCTGTTACACCAGTGGCTGGTGGAAATGCTGCGCCGCTTTAACCTCTCTTTTACCTTGTTGGACGAAAGCCGCTGTCGGTCGTTGGAGGGGCGCGATACCGATGAAGATGCCCTGGAGCTGCCCGACGAGCTGGAAGTGGCCGGACTCGACGAGATCAACCCTTTTGAGTCCGCGCAATTAGTGCTCTGCTCGTTGGATTTTCTCACCCGCCATCCCCAGCGCCGCGAACAGGCCGTGGCCGCCGGCTGGGACCTGCTACTGGTGGACGAGGCCCACCACCTCACCTGGAACAGCGAGGGCGCCAGCGAAGAATATACTGCCATTGAAG
The DNA here is from genome assembly GCA_965652265.1 of uncultured Cellvibrionaceae bacterium. Classification (GTDB taxonomy): domain Bacteria; phylum Pseudomonadota; class Gammaproteobacteria; order Pseudomonadales; family Cellvibrionaceae; genus Gilvimarinus. The sequence continues at coordinate 4,100 of CBFGUT010000203.1, forward strand.
CGCTGGCGGCGGTGGCTCGGGGGCTGTTGCTGTTGACCGCCACCCCTGAACAACTGGGGCTGGAGAGCCACTTTGCCCGCCTGCGGCTGCTGGACCCGGACCGCTACTACAGTTTCGACGCCTTTGTGGCCGAGCAGGCGGGCTATCGCCCCCTGAGCGACCTGGTGCAACAACTGCTGGACCTGCGACCTGCCGAGGCCGCATCCGGCGAACTGCCGGTATCTGTGCGTGAGGCGCTGGCGGAGCATCTGGACACCGCCAGTCTGGAGGCCGCCGACACCACGGCCCGAGAAAATCTGCAGGCGGCTGTGGATGAGTTGGTGGAGGCGCTACTGGATCGCCACGGCACGGGCAGGGTGCTGCTGCGCAATACCCGCCACACGGTGCAGGGGTTCCCGGCGCGCCATTTAATGACCCACGAACTGCCGCTGGATGAAGACAGTGCCCGCGCCCTGGCGGCCCAGCCGATGGCGGTGCAGTTGCAGCCGGAAACCTTCTGGCAGGGTGAGGGCGACTGGTGCGCCGCCGATCCGCGGGTGGCCTGGTTGCGGGAAATGTTGAAGGCACGGCGCGGGCAAAAAGTGCTGGTGATCTGCCACAGCAGCGATACTGCCCAGGAGCTGGAGCTCTACCTGCGCCTGCGCGGCGGGGTGGCCTCGGCGGTGTTTCACGAAGGGCTCAATTTGATTGCCCGCGATCGCGCCGCCGCCTACTTCGCCGACCCGGAGGCCGGCGCACAGGTGTTGATCGCCTCGGAAATTGGCAGTGAAGGCCGCAACTTTCAGTTCGCCCAGGATCTGGTGCTCTTCGACCTCCCGCAAAACCCCGACCTGCTGGAGCAGCGCATCGGCCGCCTGGACCGCATTGGTCAACAGGGCGATATCCATATTCATATTCCCGTCTACACCGCCGCCAGCCCCACCGCCCAGCAGAAACTGGTGCGCTGGTATCACCGCGGGCTCAACGCCTTTGAACATACCTGTGCCATCGGTCATGCCGCCCATGTGCGTTTTGCCGAGCCGCTGGAGACAGTGTTGGCCAGCGACGACACCCAGGCACTGGAGGCGCGGGTGGAGGAGACCCGAGCCTTTGCCGAGGCCCTGAACGCCGAGTTGCAGGCGGGCCGCGACCGATTGTTGGAACTCAACGCCTGTCGCCCCCAGCCCGCGCAGGCAGTGGTGGATACGCTGGCGGCCCAGGATGCCAGTGAAACCCTGCCGACCTATCTGATGCGGGTGCTGGACAGTTTTAATGTGGAATACGAGCGACACAGTGACACCAGTTGGGTGTTGCGCCCAGGGGAGCACATGCGGGTAGACCCCTTTCCGGGCCTGCCGGAGCAGGGGCTCACCGCCACTTTTGAGCGCGAGCAGGCGCTGTCGCGCGAGGATATGCACTTTCTCACCTGGGAGCACCCACTGGTGCTGGGGGCGCAGGAACTGATTGTGGATACCGAGTTTGGCAATACCGCGGTGGCCACCCTCAAGCTGCCGCCGCTCAAGCCCGGCACCCTGATGGTGGAGGCGGTCTATTGCCTGCACTGTCCGGCGCCCCGGCAGCTGCAGCTGTCGCGCTACCTCAGCCAGCCGCTGACGCGCGTGCTGCTGGACACCAACGGCAAGGATTTCGCCGCCGTGCTGGACGCCGGCAAACTGGCCAAACTGCTGCAGAAAGTACCCCGCGCCAGCGCCCAGGAACTGGTGCGCCACAGCCGCGCTCAAATCGGCGAGCTGCTGGACCAGGCCGAGGCCATGGTCGCCCCCTCGCTGGCTCGACACATGGAGGAGGCGCGCGAACGCATCGCTCACGAACTGGACGGAGAAATCCGCCGCCTGCGCGATCTCGCCCGCGTCAACCCCGGCGTTCGCGAAGATGAAATCACCCACCTGCAACAGACGCGTGAAAACGCCGAGTTTTATGTCAATCAGGCCAGCTTGCGTCTGGATGCCGTGCGGGTGATTATTGTGGTTTGAAAGAAGGGCACCTCTAAAAATTGATTGTGACCTCTGCGCAATCTGTGCGGTGCCACAG
>CBFGUT010000204.1:0-6127 GCA_965652265.1 uncultured Cellvibrionaceae bacterium
GGGCTTTATGATGGCTGGGTGTTGCATTTATTATCCACTCACAACCCTAACAGGACGCGAAATGTCAATCCTGCATATTATCTTCACCTTGCGCGCGCGCTGTTTCCGGGCAAAGCGTCGCCCCTTCTTCACTGACCCACCGCTGGTTGGCACCTCTGCCATATTGCAATAATTTATTGTCAGCGCTCACGCTGACTGGCTGTGTCTTGCTACCAGGAGTGTTGTCTCCATGACATTACTGCTCGTTATTTTTTTACCCTTGTTAGGCGCGTGCCTGCCCTTGTGGTGTGAACGCTACGGGCGCACGGTGTGCGCTTTTTCAGCGGCGGTTGCGCCGCTCATTTCCATTGGTTTATTGATTTATCATCTGCCGGTTATCTTTGCTGGCGATGTGCTGTTTTTTCACCAGGAGTGGTTGCCGCTGCTGGGAATGAACCTGAGCCTGCGGCTTGATGGCCTGAGCATGATGTTCGGATTATTAATTACCGGCATCGGCTTGCTGGTTATTCTTTACGCGCGTTATTACCTGGCCGAAAAAGATTCGCTCGGCAAACTTTACGGGCTTTTGCAGATCTTCATGATGGCGATGCTGGGCATCGTTATGTCCGACAACATCCTGCTGATGATTGTGTTCTGGGAATTGACCAGCCTCAGCTCTTTCCTGCTGATCAGCTACTGGTCGATCAAATCCGAAGCGCGCAAAGGTGCGCGCATGGCGCTGATGATCACCGGTGCCGGAGGCCTGGCGCTGCTGGCGGGTGCTTTGTTGTTGGGCGATATCGTCGGCAGCTTCAGTTTGAGTGTGATCCTGGCTTCCGGAGACGAGATCCGTGCGCACAGTTTGTACCCGGTGGTGCTGATCCTGGTGTTGCTGGGCGCCTTCACCAAGTCGGCCCAGTTTCCGTTCCACTTCTGGCTGCCCCATGCAATGTCGGCTCCCACCCCCGTCTCCGCTTACCTGCACTCGGCCACCATGGTGAAAGCCGGGGTGTTCTTGCTGGCCCGGATGTATCCGGCGTTGGCGGGTACCGATTTATGGTTCTACATCGTGACCGGCACTGGCCTGACCACTCTGGTATTTGCCGCTTACACCGCGCTGTTCAAACACGACCTGAAAGGGCTGCTGGCCTTTTCCACCATCAGTCACCTGGGGCTGATTACCATGCTGTTCGGGTTGAACAGCCAGTTGGGTGCGATTGCCGGGATCTTCCATATCATCAACCACGCCACCTTCAAGGCCTCGCTGTTTATGGCGGCAGGGATCATCGACCATGAGACCGGCACGCGGGACATGCGGCGCATCAACGGCATGTGGCGCTATATGCCGGTGACCGCTACCGTCGCCATGGTGGCCGCCTCGGCCATGGCGGGTGTGCCCCTGCTCAACGGCTTTTTAAGCAAAGAGATGTTCTTTGCCGAGACGTTGCATCTGGAAGCACTGGGGCATTACGCCTGGCTGGTGCCGCTGCTGGCGACGCTTGCGGGTATCTTCGCGGTGGCCTATTCCTACCGGTTTATCCACGATGTGTTCTTTAACGGCGAACCCATCGACCTGCCTAAATACCCGCCTCATGAAGCACCGCCTTATATGATCGTGCCTATGGCGATTCTGGTGGTCTTGTGCGTGCTCGTGGGCACCCTGCCCAACTTCACAGTGGCGCCCTTCCTTGATGCCGCCAGCCTGGCAGTGATCGGCACGGAGATGCCCAGTTACCAGATCGCCATCTGGCACGGATTCAACCTGCCGCTGTTGATGAGTTTTCTTGCGCTCGCCGGAGGATTGCTTCTCTACTACCAACGCAAAGGGTTCTTTGCTTTTTATGAGCGCCAGTACCGCCGCGACGAGAAGATCGTCTTTGAGGCCCGAGTCCAGCGCAGTGTCCGTCTGGCGCAGTCGATCACCAAACGGCTGGAGACGGGTTCCCTGCAACGTTATCTGGTGTTGTTTGTCGGCATGGCGATAGTGGCTGCCGGGCTTGAGTTATGGCCATTGGCAAGTTTCACCGGCGGCGTGACCACCACACCGCTCGACGGCGTCAGCGTACTGGCCACCCTGGTGCTTATTGTAGGTGCGCTGGGTACGGTGATCATCCACCACAATCGCTTCGCCGCACTCCTGCTGTTGAGCGTGGTGGGCTTGATTGTGGCGCTTATCTTCGTCCGCTTCTCGGCACCGGATCTGGCGTTGACGCAACTCTCGGTTGAGGTGGTCACCATCGTACTCATGATGTTGTCGCTTTACTTCCTGCCCCAGGTCAGCCCGAGCGAATCCAGCCAGCTGCGCATTAGTCGCGATATTTTGCTCGCCAGTGCCGCCGGTATCGGTATGGGCTTGCTAACCTGGGCGGTACTCACCCGTCCTTACGACTCCATCGCCGGCTATGACCTGGCCAACAGCGTCAGCGGCGGGGGCGGGACCAATGTAGTTAATGTGATCCTGGTGGATTTCCGGGGCTTTGATACCTTGGGAGAAATTACCGTGTTGGCCATTGCAGCAGTAGGCATCTTTGCCATGCTACGTCGGCTGCGCCTGCCGGTACCCAATGCCGATGGCACCGGCCGGGTCTGGTCGAAAGATCCTTACCCGCCCATCCTGATGGTGCTGGCGCGCATTCTGTTGCCCCTGGCGTTGATGGTGTCCTTCTATATTTTCCTGCGCGGCCACAACCTGCCGGGTGGCGGCTTTATCGCGGGCCTGGTTACCAGCGTGGCGCTGATCCTGCAATACGTCGCCAGTGGTACCGACTGGGTACAGCAGCGGCTTAACTGGTCCTACCGCAGCGTCGCTGCCGGCGGTGTCCTGATCGCCACCGCGACCGGCCTGGCCAGTTGGGTGTTCGGTTATCCCTTCCTCACCTCCACCTTTACCCATGTCCACTGGCCGGTTGTCGGTGAATTCGAGCTGGCATCCGCGATGATATTTGACACCGGGGTGTATATCACCGTCGTCGGCGCAACCCTGGTCATCCTGTCCAACCTGGGCAAACTGGCCCAGACCAGCTATGACACACCCGCTGAGACCACACAGGAGGACTCCCCATGGAAGCCTTGATTTCTATCATTATTGCGGTGCTAACCGGTTGCGGCGTCTACCTCATGCTGCGCGGCCGTACCTTTCCCGTCATCATCGGGCTGACTTTGCTGTCTTACGCCGTCAACCTGTTTATCTTTGTCATGGGTCGTCTGCATAGCGGCGCCCCCGCCGTGATCGGTGCCGGTGATCGCTACACCGATCCCCTGCCCCAGGCCCTGGTGCTCACCGCCATCGTTATCAGCTTTGCCATGACGGCGTTTTTGCTGGTACTGGCCCTGCGCGCCCGCGCTGAGCTGGGTAATGACCATGTGGATGGCCGCCCGACGGCGGAGGATGACGCGCAATGAGCCACCTGATTATCCTCCCTATCCTGCTGCCGTTACTGACGGGATTGTTACTCCTACTGGTACCTGAGAGCCGCCGGATGCTCGGGCATGTCCTGAGCCTGATCAGCACAGCGGTGCTGACCTTAGTCACCCTGCAATTGCTGTTTACCGCCAACACTGGCGAGCTGGTGGTGTATGCCCTGGGCAACTGGGCACCGCCCTTCGGTATCGTGCTGGTGCTGGATCGCTTGAGCGCACTCCTGTTGGTGCTGACCAGTACCCTGGCGTTTTTCAGCCTGCTCTACACCACCGCTGAAGAGGCCCCCCAGGGCGGTCAGTCATTCCACAGCCTGGCGCACTTTCTGTTAATGGGCGTCAACGGCGCCTTCCTGACCGGCGATATCTTTAACCTGTTTGTGTTCTTTGAGGTACTGCTGCTGGCCTCCTACTCCCTGCTGTTACAGGACAATGGCGCTGCGCGAGCCAAGGCGGGCTTGCATTACGTCGTGCTTAACCTGGCGGGGTCGGCGCTGTTTCTGATCGCGGTCGCCATCCTGTACGGCTTGACCGGCACACTCAACATGGCGGACATGGCGCAACGGGTGGCACAGGTGAATCCGGCCGATGCCCCTCTGGTAGCCGCCGCCGCTATCCTGCTGTTGCTGGTCTTTGGGCTCAAGGCGGCGATGGTACCCTTGTATTTCTGGCTGCCGCGCGCCTATGCCTCCGCCAGCGCGCCCATCGCAGCCCTGTTTGCCATCATGACCAAGGTGGGGGTTTACACCATCATCCGGGTGTATACCTTGATCTTCGGCGACGAAGCCGGCCTGCTGGCCAACCTCGCCCTGCCCTGGCTCTGGCCGCTGGCGATCACCACGCTGGTGTTGGGTTTTATCGGCGCCCTGGCCGCCCAGGAACTGCGGATGCAGATTGCTTACCTGGTGATTATTTCCGTCGGTACCCTGCTGGCCGGGGTGGCCATCAACAGCGAAGTCGCCCTGGGTGCAACGCTCTTTTACCTGCTGCATTCCACCTGGATTGCCGGTGCACTGTTCCTGCTGGCTGACCTGATTGTGCGGCAGCGCGGGGTCACGGCGGACCAGATCATTGCCGGCCCCATGCTGCGTCAGCCGATCCTGTTAGGCAGCCTGTTCTTTGCCGGCGCGGTGAGTGTTATCGGTATGCCACCTCTCAGCGGCTTTATCGGTAAGGCGCTGATACTCCAGGCCGCCAGTGGTACCCAGGCCGTGTGGTTGTGGGCCGCTGTATTGACCGCCAGCCTCGCCGTGCTCACGGCCCTCAGCCGCAGCGGCAGCACCATCTTCTGGCGCACGGAAAATCGGGTGGAGGAGGCGCCCAAAGCCGACATCTGGTCGCTGCTGGCGATCTTCGGCTTGATGGGTTTCAGCTTTGCCTTGATGATCTGGGGCAACTACGCCATCGAGTACACCCGCGGTATTGCCGAGCAGGTGATGAACCCCGGTCACTACATTGATGCGGTGCTCAACCACCGTCCGCTGCAAGGAGATTGACCATGAGCCAATCCACTGGAAACTCCTCATCGCCCCATCTGCCACGCGCCGCGCGCCGCTGGTTGCCGCACCCGGCCCTGAGCCTGTTTATGTGGGTGCTCTGGCTGCTGATGGTGAACGAATTCAGCGCAGGCCATATTGTGCTCGGGGCGATACTCGCCTGGCTGATTCCCTTCCTGACGCACGCTTTTTGGCCCGAGGCGACCACGCTGCATAAACCGCTTCTGGCGCTGCGTTTTGTCCTGATGGTCCGGTGGGACATCGTCATTGCCAACGCTGTTCTGGCCGTGCGTATCCTTGGCCCGAGCAAGAAATTACAACCGGCATTTATGACCCTGCCGTTAGACATCAAGGAAGATTTCACCATCACCGTCCTGGCCAGCACCATTTCATTGACGCCCGGCACCGTCTCGGCAGATTTGAGTGTTGATCGCAGCGCGCTGCTGATTCACGTACTGCATGTCGATGACATCGATGCATCTATCGCTGAATTAAAACAGCGCTATGAACAACCGCTGAAGGAGATCTTTGAATGCTCATGATCGTCATTCCTGTCGCGATGCTGATGATCAGCATCGCCATTGCACTCAACCTGTGGCGGCTGGCCATCGGCCCCTCGTTACCGGATCGCATTCTTGCGCTGGACACCATGTACGTGAACGCCATCGCGCTGCTGATCCTGTTCGGTATTTACCAACAATCGGCCTTGTATTTCGAAGCCGCGTTATTGATTGCGGTGATGGGTTTTGTGGGAACTGTCGCCTTGTCAAAATATTTATTGCGCGGTGACATCATCGAATAGTGGAGGTAAATCCGTGGCTAACTTTTCGTTTATTGAGTTGCTTATTTCTTTGTTTTTATTGATCGGCGCCAGCTTTGCATTAATCGGTTCCATCGGCCTGGTTCGACTACCGGATTTTTATATGCGCTTGCACGGCCCAGCCAAAGCAACCACCCTCGGTGTCGGCGGCGTATTGATCGGCTCTGTGATATTTTTCAGCACGCGTGGCGACGGCATCAGTCTGCACGAATTATTGGTGACTTTATTTTTATTTATCACTGCACCGGTCAGTGCGCATATTGTTGCCAAAGCGGCGCTGCACATTAAATTGCCCTATGTGGAACGCACGCGCGGCAAACCCTGGCAATAATCTTTTGTGAATCTTCACCGCTACGACTATTGACCCGACCCTGTGTCGGGTCAAATCGTTTTATGGCATGCAAATATCTGTATC
>CBFGUT010000205.1:0-6068 GCA_965652265.1 uncultured Cellvibrionaceae bacterium
AGCGTTCAGCGTTCAGCGTTCAGCGTTCACCGTTCACCGTTCACCGTTCACCGTTGTTCGATTCCGCCACCTCGGTGGCAATAAAAAACCCCGACACTGAAAACAGTCTCGGGGTTCTTTTTAATCTATGGTGCCCAGAGGCGACCAATCGGCCGGGAGCCAATTGGGATGGCGCAGCCACCCGAAGGGTGCAAGCCATGGACGGCTTGCATCCACCGAACCACCTTAAAAAGCGTTCGATTCCGCTTCCTTCAAACACAAAAAAGCCCAGTATCGCTACCGGGCTTTTAAGTCAATTTTTGTATGGTGCCCAGAGGCGGAATCGAACCACCGACACGAGGATTTTCAATCCACTGCTCTACCGACTGAGCTATCTGGGCATACCGTGGCCACTGGCCGCAGGAGGCGCGTATTAAACCTTCTCAGGGCGCCGCCGTCAAGGGGAGGCCCGGAAATTATTTGTCCTCACTGGGCGGCACATAGCCCTCCGCCTGATCGACCTTCTCACCGCTGAGAAATTTGCTCATTTGTTCGCCAAGGTAGACGCGGGTTCCGGTCTCCATCAGGTTGAGCTGCTTTTCGTTGATCAACAGAGTCTGGTGACTCAGCCATTCCTGCCAGGCCTGCTGACTCACGTTCTCATAGATGTCCTGCCCCTTGGACCCCGGAAAGGGCGGGGCGTCGAGGCCGGGCAACTCCCGCTGGTATTTGCGGCAAAAGACAGTGCGGCTCATGGGTACTCCTCGCGTTGATTGTCAGCCGGGCTCGCCCAGCGGCTGCAGGGCCGCCAGCTTGTGCAGCAGCCGTTTCACCGGTGCGGCCAGGCCCACGGATTCAGGTTGGTGCACGTTATACCAAAGTGCCCGACCGGATTCCATCACCGCCGATCGCGGCCGATCCACCTGCACCAGCACCGGGGAAATATCCAGGTGATAGTGACTGAAGGTGTGGCGCACCGGGTCCCAGTGCTCCAGGGTCTGGGGCCTGCCGTAGTGATCGCGACAATAGCCTTGGATATCGACGTCCGTTGCCAGCTCAGGGAAACTCCACAGCCCGCCCCAGATACCCTGAGGCGGGCGCTGCTCCAGCAGCAACTCGCCGGCGGCATTGCGCAGCATCAGCATGGCCGTGGACTTCACCGGCAGGATTTTCCTGGGCTTTTTGCCGGGGTAGCTCGCCCAGGCGCCGGTGGCAAAGGCCACACAGCCAGGGCGTAGCGGGCAGGCCCCACAGTTGGGCCGGCTGCGGGTACACACCAGCGCCCCCAAGTCCATCATGGCCTGAGAGTAGTGATGGCAACGGGTTTGCGGTGTGTGTTCGCGGGCATGCTGCCACAACTGTTGCAGGGTCCGACTCTCGCCCGGCCAGCCCGATACCGCGTGGTAACGGGCCAGTACCCGTTTGACATTGCCATCGAGGATGGTGGCCGGTTTTTTGTAAGCCAGGCTGACAATGGCCCCCGCGGTGGACTCGCCGATGCCCGGCAAGGCCGCCAATTGTGCCACGGTGCGTGGGAACCGCCCCCCGTGCTGCTCAACCACCTGGCGGGCACAGCGATGCAGGTTGCGGGCCCGGGCGTAGTAGCCGAGCCCGGTCCACAGGTGCAAGACCTCATCCAACGGAGCCGCCGCCAGGTCCCCCACCTTGGGGAAGCGGGTCACAAAGCGCTCGAAGTATGGGATCACGGTCGACACCTGCGTCTGTTGCAGCATGATTTCCGACAGCCAGACGCGGTAAGCCGTGGTGTTTTTTTGCCAGGGCAGGGTCTTGCGGCCGTGCTGGTCATACCAGGCCAGCACGGCACGGGCAAAAGGGTTACTCATTCAGTACTCTGGGGTTGCTTGCTCTTGTCGTCTTTAGGGCGCAGGAGCTGCTGGAAAAGTCCCTCCACAGCCTGCTGGGTAGCATCTTTCTCAGCGGCCTCACCCTCGGCCTTTTGCTCGTCGCCGCCCAGGTGTCGCAGCAGTTCCCGCTGCAAGCGCTGGCCCGCGTACTCCTTGGCCATATCTTCGAGCAGCCGCCCACTGATGCCGCAATCGCTCAAGGGCTTCATCTCCGACAGGGAGCCGTGACAACGCAATAACTCCAGGGTGCGATCCAGCCAGTAATTGCTCTTCACTGTACAGCCGTTCTCGCTGGTGGTTTTTTCCACCAGCCGCAGTGGCAGTTGCAAATCGTAGCTGTCCTGCCCCAGATCAATGCGGCCGCGTACCCCGAGTATCAGGGCTTCCACACTGGCATCGAAGGATTCAATGGTGATGACCTCGTCCACCATACGAATGCGTCCGGCCAGGGGTTGCATATTGGTCTGCTCGGGCCAGGTTCTCTCCTCAACGGGTTCCTCGCCTTCAGCCACGTCCTCGTCGCGCATCATGGCCACGGCCTGACAGAAGTATTTTTCCACGTTGACGGGAGCCATAGTCACCTCGTTCCCACGGAACTCGGCTTCCATTACCAGTGCCTGGATAATTTCCTCCGCAGTGACTCCTCGTGAGCGGCCCTGCGCGCTCAGCTGCAAACCACCGGCAAACTGCACACTCTCGTCCAGCTCCAGATCCCGCATCACCGGAGCAAGCTGGAAACCCTGGACATCGGCATTAAAGTCCATCGCCGCAGTATCGCCCCTGGCATCCAGTCGCGCACGGCTGGTCAGTTTACCCTCATAGGCCTCGGCACTGGCTTCCGAAAGGTCTACCACGCCCCCGCTGGCGTTGAGTCGCAGGCGCAGGTTGGCGAAGGTTAGATCACTGAACACCAGCGTGCCCAGATTGAGGCGTACCTGGGCCTCGAGGGCGCGGACGGTTTCCAGAGGAATCAGCGGACCCTCGGCAGGCGCCTGTTCCGGTGCCTCCTCCGTTGCGGGCGGCAAGTAGTCGTCAACATTGATGGCATCCCCGGTAAGCGTAATCACCAGGGCCTGTCGGCTCAAGTCGGTGATCGAGACTTCACCGTCGAAGCGAGACTCGTCCAACTGCAACTGCAGTTCGGACAGCGTGAGGGTATTAGCCGTGCCTGTAAAAGCGGTACTGAATGCCACCTCCGTCAGAGCCGTATCAAGGGCCGTTTCCGGCGGGGGCACCTGCAGGCTCGCCAGCAACTGCTTGGGGTTAAAGGGCTGCAACACCAGGCGGCCACTGTAACCGGGTCCAGTTGCGGGTAAATTCACCGAGGCTTCGAGTTCCAGCACCAGCGGCGACTCCCGGTCCGCCGAACTGATGGTCAATTCAAGCAAGGTGCGAGGCAGGGTAATGGTTTCAAAGTCCTCGGCGACAGTAATACGTGTGTCCGTAGCACCGGCCACCACCAGGGGCTCATCCGCGTAGGTACCACTGTCTTGTAATCTTGCCTGCCATTCCACTTGAATGGCAATGGGCCGGCCCCCCAGATTGACATCGGTCAATTGCAATTGGCGCACCTCTGCCGCCAATACCGTGCCAGTGACCAGGTCGGTGTAAGTCAATGCCAGGTTACTAAAGTTGATTTCATCCACAGCCAGCGACAGGGATTGGCTGGCCTCTCCGTCCGCCTCTCCGCCCGCCACGGCGTCCGCCTGGGCCGCCGCTTCGTCCGCCTCGGCCTCTGCCAGCGCGGCGCGAGCTCGCTCCGCCACGGCGTCAGACACCTCAGCGGGCATCTGCCCCGGCGCCTCGACATCGGGGAGGAAGACCTCCCAATTACCGACACCGGCCGAATCCACTTGCAGGTTCACCCGGGCGCCATCCACGCGCACATGCTCTACCATCAATTCACGCCGCAGCAGTGGACGGGTGGCCACCAGCAGGCTGGCACTGTCCAGCTCGGCCAGCGTATCCGTCGGTGTGTCCACATGTGCAACCGCCAAGTCATTGATTTCAATACCAATACTGGGCCAGAACTGCCAGCCGATATCGCCGCGAATGGACAGCGCCACCCCCTGCTCGCGGGCCATACTCTCGATGCGCGGCTTGAGGGCGTTGGGGTCAAACAGAAAAAACAGCGCCAGCAGGGCCAGCACCAGCAGTAGGATCAACACCGCCAGAATTTTGAGAACTGTTTTCACCGGTACCTCTCCCTTTATGCTCAGTGGATGCCGAGCATAGCAGTTTACTGACTATTTAGCAGCGTCGCCGAACACAGACTGTCAATCCGTCGCAAGTGATGAAATAAATGACCACCTACACTAGAATGTCGCCTTTTCAGGGCCGGAACAGCACTATGGGCAACAGAACCGCACTCTATGAACTGCACCTCGCGGCGGGTGGCAAGATGGTGGATTTTGGCGGCTGGGATATGCCTATCCACTACGGCTCGCAAATCGAGGAACACCATCAGGTGCGCCGGGCCGCGGGGCTCTTCGACGTCTCCCATATGACTGTGGTGGATGTCAGCGGTGTCGATGCCCGCACCTGGCTGCGCCACCTGTTGGCGGCGGACGTGGCGCGGCTGGACGGCAAACCCGGCAAGGCCCTCTACAGCGCCATGCTGACGCCGGAGGGCGGGGTTATCGATGACCTGATTGTCTACTTCACCGATCCCGGCTACCGCCTGGTGGTCAACTGCGCCACCCGCGACAAGGATTTGGCCTGGATGACCCAGCAGGCGGGGAGTTTTAATGTTCGGCTGGACGAACGCCGGGACCTGGCCATGCTCGCCGTGCAGGGACCCGAGGCCCTGCGGTTGACCAGCGACTGCGTCAGCCCCGCCAGACAGGCGCTTATCGCCCGGCTGCAGGCGTTCCAGGGCGAAGCCTCGGAAGGTTGGTTTATCGCCAAAACCGGCTATACCGGCGAGGAAGGCGTGGAAATCATGCTGCCGGGCGTCGACGCCATCAACCTCTGGCAGGCTTTGATCGCGGCGGGTGTCAAACCCTGCGGTCTGGGAGCACGGGACACCCTGCGGCTGGAGGCGGGCATGAACCTCTATGGCCATGAAATGGATGAGACCACCTCGCCCCTGGTGGCCAATATGGCCTGGACGGTGCACTGGGAGCCCGCCGAGCGCGACTTTATCGGCCGCCAGGCGCTGGAACAGCAGCGCGCTGAGGGTATTACCCATAAACTGGTGGGGCTGGTTATGCGCGATCGCGGCGTGCTGCGAGCCGGGCAGGCGGTCACCTTGCCGGAGAGCGACGACACGGGCATTATTACCAGTGGCAGCTTTTCACCCACCCTGGGTTACTCCATCGCCATGGCCCGTGTGCCAGTGGCGGCGGCGCAGCAGGCCCAGGTTGACTTGCGCGGCCGGGCGGTGACGGTAGACATCGTCAAACCCAATTTTGTCCGCCACGGGCACGCGCTTATTTAACAGCAACAGCGAAAGGAATACCCCCATGAGCGAAATTCGCAGCGAACTTAAATACCTGCCCAGCCACGAGTGGGCACGGGTGGAAGAAGACGGCACGGTGACCGTGGGCATATCCGACCACGCCCAGGAGAGTCTGGGCGATGTGGTCTATGTGGAAACCCCGGAAGTGGGCAGCAATGTCAGCGCCGGTGAGGAAGCGGGCGTGGTGGAATCGGTCAAGGCCGCCTCCGATATCTACTCGCCCGTCAGCGGGGAAGTGATTGCGGTCAATGAGTCGCTGGAGGACGCGCCCGAGCAGGTCAACAGCTCACCCTATGACGATGGCTGGTTCTTCCGTGTCAAGCCCGATGACCTGTCTGCATTGGAAGACGCTCTCGATGCCGACGGCTACCAGGCAATGATTGAAGAAGAAAACGGATGAAGCAGACCCTGCGCAATCTGTTTGCACCCCTGCTCAAACCGCTGGAGGCCGGCGACGAGCCCTACCACTACAAACCCCTGAGCCGCAAAATCCTGCTGTTTTTTGGCGTGGTCTTTTGCGGCCTGGGCGTTCTGGTGCTCTATCTGATGCCCGCCGACCCCGACCCCGGATACTACCTGCCAGTGATAGTGTTTCTCGCCGCCGGCAGTTATGGGCTGGTGGTTGGATTGCTGGGCAACGATCGGGCGGTGGCGAAGATTTGGGGGAATAAGTAGACGTCTGACGTCGGATGTCTGACGACTGACGACTGACGCTGAACGCTGAACGCTGAACGCTGAACGCTGAACGCTGAACGCTGAACGCT
>CBFGUT010000206.1:0-6057 GCA_965652265.1 uncultured Cellvibrionaceae bacterium
TGACCCCGCCCCAGGCGTTGGGACAGTTGACCATTACCGCCGATCTGGCCAGCATCTACGACCGCCTGTGGTCGCGCGCCCTGTTTATTGCGGTGGTTCAGGGGGCGAAAACACTGATTATCTCGCTGCTCATTCTGTGGCTAATCTATGTACTGCTCACCCGCCATATGGACACTATTGCCCGCTATGCCCGCCAGCTCAACCTGGAAAAGCTGGATACCCCGCTGCGGCTGAATCGGGTCAAGCCCGACCCGCAGCCCGATGAGCTAGACAATGTGGTGGACGCCATCAACCACATGCGCGAAACCCTGGTGGACGATATTGAACAGCGCCGCAGTATCGAGCTGGCACTGCTGGCGGAAAAAGAGGAAAAACTGGAAACCCGTCGGCAAAAGCTCGCCGCCGAGGATGCCAGCCGCGCCAAAAGCCAGTTTTTGGCCACCATGAGCCATGAAATCCGCACGCCCATGAACGGTGTTATCGGCATGCTCGACATGCTCCAGGACACTCCCCTGGACGACAACCAGCGTCACTACGTGGATGTCATACACCGCTCGGGCGAATCCCTGTTAAACATCATTAACGACATCCTCGATTACTCCAAAATCGAGGCAGGCAAGATGCAGCTTGAGGTGGAGGAGTTCGACCTGGAGGAACTGCTGGAAGATGTGCTGGGGCTGTTTGGCGCCACCGCCAATCGTCGCGGTCTGGAATTGACCGGGCGCATTGCCGCCGAGGTCCCAACGCGCATCAAGGGTGACGCCACCCGGCTGCGGCAAATCCTCAACAATCTGGTGGGCAATGCCTTTAAATTTACCGCCGAGGGCTCGGTGGCCATCGATGTGTCGCTGGCACCCAACCACAACAAGTTTGCCCCGGTCCTGCATTTCACCGTGCGCGACAGCGGTATCGGCATCAGCGAAAAATCCCAGATAGAGCTGTTTGACGCCTTCAACCAGGCCGATGCCTCCACCACCCGCAATTACGGCGGTACGGGCCTGGGCCTGGCCATTTGCAAGAGCCTGGCGGAATTAATGGGCGGGCAGATTGGCGTAGAGAGCCGCCGCGGCGAGGGCGCGCAATTCTGGTTTACCGCAAGGTTTACCCCCGCCGAGCACGCTGTGCAGTCGCCTGCTCATCCCCTGGCGGGACAGCACCTGCTGCTGGTGGGCGGCAGCGAAAGACTGGTCGGGCAGGTGCAGTCCCTCTGCCAGCGCTGGCAGGTGAAACTTTCACAATGCACCGACGCGGCGGGTGTTAAAGCGGCCCTGAGCCGCGCTGCACCGCCGGATATGGTACTGCTGGCCACCCGGGGCAGTCGCGAGGAGGCACTCGAACGCGCCCGGACAGTGAGCACTAGACCCGAGCTGGCGCACATTCCACTGCTGCTGCTAACCACCAGTGAACTGCCTTTCGAGCCCGAGCAACTGGCGATGGCGGGCGTCACCGGTCTGTTGCGCGCCCCGCTTATACCCCGCAAGCTGGCCGGGCAATGGCAGCACCTGGCGGAACCCAATAGTGCCCCCGAGCCCCTGGCGCGAGCCACGGCGGTACGCTACCCCAACCTCTCGCACCTGCGTGTCCTGGTAGCGGAGGACAATGCCGTCAACCGTATGGTGATCAAGGGTCTGCTGGGAAAACTGGGGATTGAGCCCCAGATTGTGGAAGATGGCGAGCAGGCGCTGGCGCAGGTGCGCCATACTGAGGCCGGTCGTCCCTACGATGCCATCCTTATGGACTGTGAAATGCCGGTCATGGACGGTTTTGAGGCCACGGGTGCCATCCGCGACTTCGAGCGCACCCAGGCCCGGCCCGCCACCGTGATTATCGCCCTTACCGCCCACGCCCTGGAGGAACACCGGGAGGCCGTATTTGCCAGTGGCATGGATCATTTTCTGTGCAAACCCATCACCCTGGAGAGCCTCTACGCCGCACTGTACCGGGCCGGTTTGAGCCCCGGCAGGCCCCAGGCGCTGCAGGCCAATGAGCACTAGTGTTCTGTCACATCTATAGCTTGGCCAGTGCTTTATCACCCTGTCTAATTGGCGCAGTTTATGGTGACCATAGCTTTTTTGTTCTTGATCCCTCTATAACCAGTCATTATCATGCATACAACAAACGACTGGGCGACATGGATGGGCCGTGGCAGCAGCCCGCTCCCAGCGCCCCAAGCAACCGCCCACTGGGCCCGGAGAAAACCAACTATGAGTAGCGATGCAATCGTACATGTCACCGACGACAACTTTGAGACCGAAGTATTGAAATCCGATGTTCCCGTCCTGGTGGACTTCTGGGCGGCCTGGTGCGGCCCCTGTAAAATGATTGCCCCGATCCTCGACGAGTTGGCTGATCAGTACAGCGGCAAAGTGAAAATTGCCAAAATGGACGTGGATGCCAACAAAGAGACCCCGGCCAAATTCGGTATTCGCGGCATCCCCACCTTGATCGTCTTCAAGGACGGCAGCGCCGAGGCCACCAAGGTCGGTGCCTTGTCCCGCCCGCAACTGGTGGAATTCCTCGACAGCGTCGCCTGATTTCGGCCACCCTATGCCAAGAGCCACACACGTGGCTCTTTTTTATTTTGCACTTGATGATGTTTGCCGTTATACTCCGGTCACTCGTTACATGATCTTGTCGGTTGCGCCTGCTAACAGCGTTTTCCAAACCTGCCAGATTTAGGGCAAACCCATAGAATTCCTGCAATTCCTCACGCTCAGCCAACGGTCGTTGCCTTGAGCCCAAGGGACATGTGCATACACGATAAACGGTAACGACCTGACGTTGGCACACAACAACAATAGCCATCGCTCTAACGAATTCACGGCCATCCGGCCACCCCTAACCCTGCTATAACAATCAACTATCTTAAGTCCAATTGTATGAATCTAACCGATCTGAAAACCAAACCCATTGAAGACCTGATTAATATCGCGCGCGAAATGGGGCAGGAAAACCTCGCCCGCTCGCGCAAACAGGATATTATTTTCAACATCCTCAAGCGCCACGCCAAAAGCGGCGAAGATATCTACGGCGACGGTGTGCTGGAAATTCTGCAAGACGGGTTTGGTTTTTTGCGTTCGGCTGACAGCTCCTACCTGGCCGGCCCCGACGACATCTACGTCTCGCCCAGCCAGATTCGACGCTTTAACCTGCGCACGGGGGATACCATTTCGGGCAAGATCCGTCCCCCCAAGGAAGGTGAACGCTACTTCGCCTTGCTTAAGGTCAATGAAATCAACTTCGACAAGCCCGAAAATTCACGCAACAAAATCCTGTTTGAAAACCTCACTCCTCTGTTTCCCGACGAACGCCTGGTACTGGAAGCCGGTAACGGTTCTACCGAAGACCTCACCGGCCGCATCATCGATCTGATCTCTCCCATCGGCAAAGGCCAACGCGGCCTGATTGTGGCACCACCCAAAGCCGGTAAAACCATCATGATGCAGAACATCGCTCAGGCCATTACCCGCAACAACCCCGAGTGTCACCTGATTGTCCTGTTGATCGATGAGCGTCCCGAGGAAGTGACGGAAATGCAGCGCTCCGTGCGCGGCGAAGTGGTAGCCTCTACCTTTGACGAGCCACCGGCGCGACACGTGCAAGTGGCGGAGATGGTGATTGAGCGCGCCAAGCGACTGGTGGAACACAAAAAGGATGTGATTATCCTGCTCGACTCCATTACCCGTCTGGCCCGCGCCTACAACACCGTGATTCCCTCCTCCGGAAAGGTGCTCACCGGCGGTGTGGATGCCCACGCTCTGGAGCGTCCCAAGCGCTTTTTTGGTGCCGCGCGCAATATCGAAGAGGGCGGCAGTCTGAGCATTATCGCCACCGCGCTGGTGGACACCGGCTCGAAGATGGACGAAGTCATTTACGAAGAATTTAAAGGCACAGGCAACCTGGAGCTGCATCTCGATCGCAAAATTGCCGAACGTCGTGTCTACCCCGCCATCAATATTCGTCGCTCCGGCACCCGCCGCGAAGACCTGCTGATGAAGGAAGATGAAATGCAGCGCGTATGGATATTGCGCCGCCTGCTCAACGACATGGAAGACGTAGCCGCCACCGAGTTTCTGGTGGACAAGCTCAAGGACTTTAAAACCAATGATGAGTTTTTCCTGTCCATGAAGAGAAAGTAATACGCACAACGCCGCACGCGGAACGCAGAGTAAAAAGCGTTTCGCGTTCAGCGTTTAGCATTCAGCGGATACCTCATGCACTACACCGACCTTCGCGATTTTATTTCCCAGCTTGAGGCGCGCGGCGAACTCAAGCGCATTCACTCCGAAGTCGATCCCCACCTGGAAATGACCGAAATCTGCGACCGCACCCTGCGTGCCGGCGGTCCCGCCTTGCTGTTTGAAAATCCCAAGGGCTATAACATCCCAGTTCTGGGCAATCTGTTCGGCACTCCCGAGCGCGTGGCCTATGGCATGGGAGAGGACTCGGTCACGGCACTGCGGGAAGTGGGCAAACTGTTGGCCTTTTTAAAGGAGCCGGAGCCCCCCAAAGGGCTAAAGGATGCCTGGAGCAAACTGCCGGTGTTCAAACAGGTCCTGAATATGGCTCCCCGTGTGCTCAAGAAAGCACCCTGTCAGGCACAGGTCCTGGAGGGAGAAGCCGTGGACCTGGATACCCTGCCCATCCAGACCTGCTGGCCCGGCGACGCCGGGCCACTGGTCACCTGGCCCCTGGTGATTACCCGCGGCCCTCATAAGGAGCGGCAGAATCTGGGCATCTACCGGATGCAGAAAATCGGCAAGAACCGGCTGATTATGCGCTGGCTGGCGCATCGCGGCGGCGCGCTGGATTTTCGCGAGTGGCAGGCCGCCCACCCCGGTGAAAACTTCCCGGTAGCCGTGGCCCTGGGGGCCGACCCGGCCACCATCCTCGGCGCGGTAACCCCCGTGCCCGACACCCTGAGCGAATACGCCTTCGCCGGCCTGCTGCGCGGCGGCAAGACCGAAGTGGTGCACTGCGGTGCCGGTAACCTGCAGGTGCCAGCTTCGGCGGAGTTTATCCTCGAAGGCTATATTGCCCCCGGTGACACAGCGCCCGAAGGCCCCTTTGGCGACCACACCGGTTATTACAACGAGGTGGACACCTTCCCGGTATTCACCGTCACCCGCATTACCCATCGCGATAATCCCATCTACCACAGCACCTATACCGGCCGCCCGCCGGACGAACCGGCGGTGCTTGGTGTGGCCCTCAACGAAGTCTTTATCCCGCTGCTGCAAAAGCAGTTTCCCGAGATTGTGGATTTTTACCTGCCCCCGGAAGGCTGCTCCTACCGTATGGCGGTGGTGACTATGAAAAAACAGTATCCCGGTCACGCCAAGCGGGTGATGATGGGAGTCTGGTCATTCCTTCGGCAATTTATGTATACCAAGTTTGTGATCGTCACCGACGCCGACGTCAATGCCCGCGACTGGAAGGACGTCATCTGGGCCATCACCACCCGCATGGACCCCACGCGCGACACGGTGCTGATCGATAACACCCCTATCGACTATCTGGATTTTGCCTCCCCGGTCTCTGGGCTGGGTTCAAAAATGGGCCTGGACGCCACCAGCAAATGGCCCGGTGAAACCGACCGCGAATGGGGCACCCCCATTGTTATGGATGCCGCCGTCAAAGCGCGGGTGGACGCCCTCTGGGAGAGCCTGAATATCTGATAAATCAGACACTCGGGGTAAAAAATTGCAAAGCAGGGTAATTGTCCTGTTGCCCACCGGCGGGCGGGCGTTTAATGTGCTTTTATACCAATAACGACACCAACCGGAGTATCCCATGAAGAAATTTGCCCTGAGCCTGGCCCTGCTGACCAGTTTGCTGGCCACCAGCCTGTCGGCAATGGCCCAGCAGTTTAACGTGCTGCTGTTTACCAAAACCGATGGCTGGCACCACGAATCCATCAACGAGGGCGTGATCGCCATGCGTAAGCTGGCGGAGAAGCATCATTTCAGTATCCACTGGAACGAGCGCGCCGACCTGTTTAACGACGACCACCTCAAGCAGTACCATGCCGTGGTGTTTTTGAACACCACCGCCAAT
>CBFGUT010000207.1:0-5996 GCA_965652265.1 uncultured Cellvibrionaceae bacterium
CGTTCTGCGTTCTGCGTTCTGCGTTCTGCGTTCTGCGTTCTGCGTTCTGCGTTCAGCCTCAGACATCCGACGTCAGACGTCAGACTTTTCCCCCTAAACCCTACCCCAGGCAAAGTTCAGCACTTCGTCGATAGTGGTGGCACCGGTCATCTGCATCAACAAGCGGTCCACACCCAGGGCGACCCCGGCACAGTCAGGCAGGCCCACCAACAGGGCCGATAGCAGCTTTTCATCCAACGGGTAACAGGCCGTGCCCTGTTCTCGCCGCCGCGCCAGATCCTGCTCAAAACGGCGGCGCTGCTCGCCGGCGTCGGTCAGCTCCCAGTAGCCGTTGGCCAGCTCCATGCGCCCCAGAAAAGCTTCGAAGCGGCGCGCCACCGGCTGGCCAGTATTGTCGGGCAAAACCCGCGCCAGTGCCGCCTGGCTCGCCGGGTAATCATAAATCAGTGCCAAGCCTTCGCCCAGCGCAGGTTCCAGCACATGAGTGACCAGCAGGTCCAGCCAAGCGTCGGCATCCAGCCCACGGTCATCGATCTCGATGTGCTTGCGACCAATGGCGCGCAAGGTCTCCACCGGGGCGACATGGGGGTCCACGTGCAGATGGCGCAGGAACCAGTCACGGTAACTCAGACGCTCCACCGCGATACCGGGTATGAGGGATTCTACCAGTGCTACCACCTCATCCATCAACGCGCGGTCATCGTAGCCGAGCCGGTACCACTCCAACAGGGTGAATTCCGGGTTGTGCCGACGGCCACTTTCGCCGTCGCGAAAGACTTTTCCCAGGCTGTAGATATCCTCGCCATCGGCTACCAGCAGGCGCTTCATGGCGTATTCGGGGGAGCTTTGCAAATAGTGCGAACGCCCCTGACACTGGGCGACCACCGGTTGGATATACGGGTCGGAGACGAAGGTGGATGCCATGATGGGCATATCCACCTCCAAAACGCCACGCTCGGCAAAGAAAGCGCGCAACCGGGCATATAAGTCGGCCCGCGCCCGCCGTTGCCGGCGCGAGGCCCCCGGCTGCCAGTTGTCACTCATAGGCAGGGGGTTTAGTCCTTGGCGCGGCCCAGGTACTCACCCGTGCGGGTATCCACGCGTACCACATCGCCGATATTCATAAACAGCGGTACCTTGACCACGGCACCGGTACTCAGGGTGGCGGGTTTGGTGCCGCCCTGGGCGGTGTCACCCTTGAGGCCGGGATCGGTCTCCACCACTTCCAGTTCCACATGGTTGGGGGGCGTCACCGCCAGCGGGGCGTTGTTGAACAGCGTCACCACACAGCGGTCCTGCTCGCGCAGCCACTTGGCGGAATCGCCCACGGCCTTGGCATCGGCCTGAAACTGGTCAAAGGTGTCCGGCTCCATAAAGTGCCAGAACTCGCCGTCGTTGTAGAGATACTCCATTTCGCGGTCCACCACATCGGCGCTCTCCAGCGACTCGCTGCCGCGAAAGGTACGCTCCCACACACGGCCCGTGGTCAGGTTGCGCAGCTTGACCCGGTTAAAGGCCTGGCCCTTGCCCGGTTTGACAAACTCGTTCTCCACAATGGAACAGGGATCGCCGTCGAGCATGACTTTCAGACCGGCGCGGAAATCGTTGATAGAATAGGTGGCCATAACCCCTCGCGTAACGTTAAAGGACAATTCAAGGGCGCCAATGATACATCGAACCGCGGCCACATGGCAGGGTGAAACCTGGCAGGAGGCATTAAAAGACCTGATTCGCACCCCCCGGGACCTGTTTGAGGCCCTGGAGCTGGACCCGGCGCTCCTGCCGGCGGCCCTGGCCGCCAGTGACCGCTTTGAACTGCGGGTGCCGCGCGGCTTTGTGGCGCGCATGCGCAAGCGCGATCTCAACGACCCCCTGCTGCGTCAGGTGCTGCCCCTGGGCCAGGAATTACTGGCCGAGCCCGGCTACAGCCAGGATCCGCTGGCGGAAGCCGAGGCCAACCCCCACCCCGGCCTGATTCACAAATACCGGGGGCGGGTACTGCTGATTGTCACCGGCAGTTGCGCCATCAATTGCCGCTACTGCTTTCGCCGCCATTTCCCCTATGCCGATAACCGCCCCGCTCGCGCCGACTGGCTGGCGGCTTTGGAATATATCCGCGCCGATAGCAGTATCACCGAAGTGATCTTCAGCGGCGGGGACCCACTGAATGCCCCCGACAGCCAGCTCGCCTGGCTGGTGGAGCAACTGGCCGCCATTTCCCATCTCACCCGCCTGCGGGTGCATACCCGGCTGCCTATTGTGATTCCCGCGCGCATCGACGACGCCTGCCTGAGCTGGCTGGCGACCGAGCGTTTTGCCACCAGCGTGGTAATCCACAGCAATCACGCGCGCGAACTGGACACCGAGGTGGCCGCTGCCCTGTCCCGGCTGAAGCAGGCCGGCGTCACCCTGCTGAACCAGACGGTGCTGTTGGCCGGTATCAACGACACCGAGGACGCCCTCGCCGAACTCAGCGAGCGGCTGTTCGCGCTGGGTGTGCTACCCTACTATTTGCATATGCTGGACAAGGTGGCAGGCGCCGCGCACTTCGAGGTGACCGAAGCGCGCGCTCGCGAGCTGCACCGGTTGCTGCGCCATCGCCTGCCGGGCTACCTGGTACCGCGGCTGGTGCGGGAGATACCGGGTCAGCCCAGTAAAACGCCCCTCAGCTGATGCCCTGGGGCAAGACCTTCGACTCCGGACAAGGATGCGCGCCGCGCGCTATTGATGAACGTTGCCCATGACTGACGCCACCGCCCTGCAACCCCTGCTTGAACGACTGCGCCTGCCGGCGGCCGAGTTGAAAGCCTTGAGCTTCTGCAAGAGCCCCACCCCGGCGCATATCCGCGAGTGGATTGAGTCCCTGCCACTGACACGCATCAATTTTGCCAGCGCCGTGCTCTACTCCGCCCTGCCCGAAATGGCACGACTCCAGACCGATGGCGCCACCCATATCCAATTGCTGGAAATCGTGCGCCCCGTGGCCCAGAGTTGCATCGGCGCCCTGTCGCACACCTTTATCAACCAGCCGCTGATCCTGCCCACCCACGCCCTCAAGGCCGCCACTGTGGCTCAGGCACTACAAAAACACCTGGGCAATGCCTATCTTGGCGCCCTGCGCGATACCCTGGGCAACGACAGTCATCGGGAATCCACCGCGCTGGCCATTCACCGGGCACTCACCGGCTTCGGGCTGTTACTGCTGCGCAGTTACCAGCTCTATACCCCGGCGTTCAATCAACTGTGGGTGGAAATACACACGCTCTATCAACTGGCTGAAAGCCTGGGGCTGCATCAGACACCGCTACAGGACCCGCTAAGCGGGCACCAGCAGGTACGCACCATCGAGCAGGCCTATGTGCGCATAGTGTTGTTGGCCGCCGCACGCCCTAATCAACTGCGTCAGCAGGATATGGCCGACCTCTACCTGGCGCTGGAAACCCTCTCCGCCCAGGCCCGTATAAAACCCCACACACCGGACAGTGCCACGCCGGGGCAACTGTATCTGATGTTGCTGGATACAGCCCAACCGCCCATTTACCGCTCGCGCCTGGGGCTTTACGAGAGCCGGGAAATCCGCGAACTGGACACCCGTGAATTACTGCACACGCTGGAATCCGCCCGGGCCGGGCGCGCCGAACTGCCACTTAATTCGGCGCTGGTGGCACACCTGGCCAACGCCCTGGCTCAACCGGCACAGCGGGTATTTGATCGCGAACTGCGCAGCGGCCAATTGGAGGTAACCATCGGCCTCAGCAATGTGCATTTTCATACCGCCGGCGGCATACCTTTCAGCCTGTTTATCGACCCGGACAGCGGCGTGGAAGCCGATAACACCGGCATCTTCGAGCGCCGCAGCCTGACCCTGAAAAAGGAGCCCGGCGAGACCGACCCCTGGGGCGAGGCCTTCGATGTCAAGCGCCCCGGCCTGAGCGGGACACAGCAGGACACCTCGTCACTGGAGGAGAGCATTCGGCGAGACACTCTGGCGCGCTATCGCGGCCAGCACCCCATTATCACCCTGGATGTTACCGACGCCAGCGCCAGCGGCTACGGCCTGGCTCTCAAGGAGCAAACCATCGTGTCTCTCAAGTCCGGCGATCTGGTGGGCGTGCGTGAACCGGGCCGGGTGAAGTGGGCCGTTGCCGTGGTGCGCTGGGTGAGGCGGGGCAAGACCAGCACTCACCTGGGCATACAAGTGCTGGCCCCCCAGGCCCAGGCTGCGGCCGCCGCAGTGATACAAAAAACCGGCAGCCAGGCCGAGTACCAACGCGCTCTGGTGCTGCCGGCGCTGCGCATGTTGGGGCAGGCGGAGACGCTGATCACCAACGCCATCAGCTTTCAGGAACAGACCAAAATCAAATTGCTGCGCCAGGGCAAGACCAGTACCACCCAGCTGACCAAGCGCCTGCTCACCACGGGCACGGTCAGCCAATTTACCTTCCGGGAGCTGGCCGGCAGCGAGACGCAAAGTGACAAGACGCCACAGACACATTCCGGAGTGGCGTCGCTTTGGGATGAATTGACTAAAAAATAAATTAATACGCCAAAATGTGATGCTTTTGACGTCACGACTGCCCATTTGGCGCCATGATTGCTATTGAGGTGCCAAGGGAATCAGGTAATATACCCGTGGCGCACCAAAATCTGCGACCGCATTGCAAGCACCGCCCGACCACCGGGCTATACTTGCGTGTGAACGGACTTCCCCACCGGGGCAGTAAGAAATAAGACAAAAGCGAGCGCAACATCTGCTATGGGCCCCAACGATACGATCCGCCTTTTGATCCTCAATGACTCTCAGCAGGAAGCCGAACGCCTGATCAGCATGCTGCACAACGCCGGCCGCCCCAACCGCGCCCAGTATGTGACCAGCGAGGAGTCCCTCACCAAACTGCTGCAGGAGCATGCCTGGGACATCATGATCGCCCATGAAAAAACCCGCAACCTGCCGCCGGCGAATGCCCTCAAATGCATTCGCCGTCTGAACAAGGATGTACCGGTTATCCTCTTGAGCGACAACAGCGAAGATACCCAGTCCGTCATTGAGGGGCTGAAGATGGGCGCCGCGGATGTGGTGCGACTGGATGAGGACCAGCACCTGTTGCTGGTGATCACCCGCGAATTGCAAAACCGCGCCTACCGACAGGAAAAACGCATCGCCGACCGCCGCTTTCGCGAATCCGAGCGCCGCGCCCAGTCGCTGCTGGACAGCTCGCGCGATGCCATCGCCTATGTACAGGATGGCCTTTACCTCTACGCCAACGAATCCTTCGCCGAACTGTTCGGCTATGCCGACCGCGACGAGATCGACTGCATGCCCATCATGGACATGGTGGTGGACGACGACCAACCCCGACTCAAGGATTTCCTCAAGGATTTCACGCTCAAGGGCCTGGAAGCGGACAATACCCGGCTGGAATTTCGCGGTGTGCGCCACGACGGCAGCAGCACCCCCATCGCCCTCGACGTTTCCCACGCCACCTACGACGACGAGCCCTGCATACAGTTTCTGGCCAAGGCGTCCACCGCTGGCGTGGACGCCGAGACCGCCAAGCAGCTCGAGGCCATGAAGTGGAAGGACGTGATAACCGGCCTCTACAACCGCGGCTACATGTTGCAACACCTGGATAACAGTATCGACAATCTGGCCGACGGCACCAGCCTCAGCCTGTTCTATATCGATATCAATGATTTTGCCGAAGCGGTGCAGCAAGTGCTGGGTATCGCCGGCACCGACAAAGCCGTGGCCGATCTGGCCGGCCTGTTGAAAAGTCAGGTGCGCAAGGGAGAGACCCTGGCGCGCTTTGGCGACAACACCTTTACGCTATTGACCGACAATATCACCGCGGAGAAAGCCCTGGAGCGCGCCCGCCATCTCTATCAGTTGATTGAAGATCATATTGTCGACGTGGAGGGCAAGACCCTTCAGCTCACCGCCAGCATTGGTCTCTCGCTGGTAAACGAGAACAGCACCAACGCCGCCACCGTGGTGG
>CBFGUT010000208.1:0-5965 GCA_965652265.1 uncultured Cellvibrionaceae bacterium
TCCCTACACGACGCTCTTCCGATCTGCCATGAATACAGTCTCAGTTATCCCAATGACCAGCGCCTCATTACCCCCGAGCTGTCCTACCCCTTGGGTGAAGAACCCATACGACTGGATGAGACGGGCCAGTCTTTGCAGGCTTTGGCCATACAGGAAACACCCACAGGCATTTATGTCGCCGGCGCCACGGCCGACAATCGACTATTGCTGGGCGTTTTTGAAATGCGTGAAAACCTGTTCACCGGTGGTGTTCAAGTAACACAGAGTCGCTACACGCTGCCGGCGCTACCCGGTGGTGCCCAGCCATTGCATTTACTGATGGATAAGGGCGGTCGACATCTGGTGGTGGCGGATGACCGTGCCTACCTGCATTATTACGATATTGAATCTCCCGCCAGTGCCCGCTTGGGGATGTCAATTGCCACCGATCGGGGGCAGACGAGTGCCCTGGAATTTCTGGTGGGAACCAGTTCCTTTGTGGTGGGTACCGATACCGGTAGCGTCAGCCAGTGGTTTTTAGTGCGCAACCAGAGTAACAACTATGAACTCACGCCGGTACGCGACTTCGACAGTCTTCCCGGCAGTATCACCGATGTGGAAACCGAATACACTCGCAAGGGGTTTCTGGCCGCCGATGATCAAGGTCACGTGGGTTTATACTATGGCACTTCCAGCAATAATCTGGGCATTTACCCGGTAGTGGATGCAGCGATTTCACAACTTGCCATATCGCCCATTAATTCGCGACTGATTGTACTGAATAAACAGCAACAATTAACGCATGCCGACGTCTGGAATAAACACCCGGAGGTATCGTTGAAGTCGCTCTGGGATAAGGTCTGGTACGAAGGCCGTACTGAGCCGGAGTACATTTGGCAATCCTCCTCCGGCAGTGACGATTTTGAGTCGAAAATGAGCTTGGTGCCGCTGACGGTGGGTACCTTAAAGGCGGCATTTTTTGCCATGCTGTTCGCCATGCCACTCGCCATTATGGGTGCGATTTACACGGCGTACTTTATGACCCCCAAGCTGCGCGGCATCGTCAAGCCATCCATTGAAATCATGGAGGCCCTGCCTACGGTTATTCTGGGTTTTCTCGCCGGTCTGTGGCTGGCGCCTTTTCTGGAAAGCCATTTGCCGGCCGTATTCAGTATTTTACTTTTTATGCCGTTGCTGATGTTGGCTGTGGGTTTTATCTGGAGCCGGCTGCCGGAAAATCTGCGCGCCAGTGTGCCCGAGGGCTGGGAGGCAGCCATTCTGGTGATTCCCATTTTGCTCACGGGTTGGCTGTGTGTGGTATTGAGTCCTCACATTGAAGTCTGGTTCTTTGACGGTAGCATGCGTCAGTGGTTTACCGACAAAGGAATCACCTACGATCAACGCAATGCTCTGGTGGTGGGTATCGCCATGGGATTTGCGGTGATTCCCACGATTTTTTCCATCGCCGAAGACGCCGTGTTCAATGTGCCCAAACATCTTACCCAGGGCAGCCTGGCGTTGGGTGCTACCCGGTGGCAAACCGTATTGGGTGTGGTTTTACCCACTGCCAGCCCCGGTATCTTCTCCGCCATTATGATGGGCTTTGGTCGCGCCGTGGGCGAGACTATGATCGTACTCATGGCCACCGGCAACAGCCCCGTGGTGAATTTTAATATCTTCGAAGGTATGCGTACCCTGTCGGCCAATATTGCCGTGGAGCTGCCGGAAACGGCAATTAACAGTACCCACTTCCGGGTGTTGTTCCTGGCGGCACTGGTACTGCTGGCCATGACCTTCGTGGTGAATACCCTGGCTGAAATCGTGCGCCAACGTCTGCGCGCGCGCTACAGCAATCTGTAACCGGGAGACGACTCATGAAGCAAAACTGGTTTAAAAGCGGCGCTCCCTGGATCTGGCTAAACGGCGGTGCCGTAGCCCTGTGTATGATCATGGTGTTCGGCCTGTTGGGGCTGATCGCCATTCGGGGCTTCGGTCACTTCTGGCCCAGCGACATTATCTATACCACAACGGTGGACCGCAATGGTGAGCGCCATCAGGTATTGGGTGAACTGGTGCGCAGTGAAGTGATTTCCGCCGCTGTGGCACGTGACGGCGGTTACGAGGTCAGTGGAGAGGAAGATATTATCCGTCGCTACCTGTTCAAGGTGGGTAACCGAGACTTAACTGGTCGCGATTTTACCTGGCATATGCAGGATGGCATGTCCGAGTGGCAATATCCGGACAATGCGCTCTCCATTGAACGGCGCGAGTGGGGCGACTTTTTCGGTTACGCCACAGAGATCACTGAAAATGGAAAACTGGTCAGCAGTGTTGGCGATGCCGACTTTTGGCAGCAGGTGGAGCAGCGGGTGGATCGCAGTCTGGATTTGCATCACCAATTGCAGCGGTTGGAGAGTCAGGATATTGGTCGTATCAATTATGAACTGGAACAGCTGCGGCTGGAGCGGCGCAAGCTGGAACTGAGTGGCGCCGACCCGGCGGCACTCGCCGCCGCCGATGCGGAGTTCGCCATCCGCCGTGCTGAGCTGGATGCCCGCTACGCCCAGGTCCGCGAAGAACGCGAAGCCATATTACAACAACTGCGGCGTGATACCCTGACGGTCACTTCCGTGAATGACCGCAGCCTGCCACTGCCATTTGCCGACATTGTGCGGGTCACCCGTCCCAATCAGCTGGGAGTGATAGGCAAGTTGGGGCAATATCTGGATCGCTTCTGGGAATTTGTCAGCGAGGAGCCCCGCGAGGCGAATACAGAAGGGGGCATTTTCCCGGCAATTTTCGGCACCGTCACCATGGTACTGGTGATGTCCATCATGGTCACGCCTTTTGGGGTGCTGGCGGCTATTTACCTGCGCGAATACGCCAAACAGGGGCCTGTACTGCGCTTGATCCGTATTTCCGTCTACAACCTGGCCGGTGTCCCTTCTATTGTCTACGGGGTTTTTGGTCTGGGCTTTTTCGTGTATTTCCTGGGTGGCAATATTGACCAACTGTTTTATCCCGAAGCGCTGCCCGCACCCACTTTTGGAACGCCCGGATTGTTTTGGGCTTCCTTGACGCTGGCGCTGTTGACGCTTCCTGTGGTCATTGTGTCCACAGAAGAAGGCTTGTCGCGTATCCCCAGTACCATACGTCAGGGGAGCCTGGCGTTGGGAGCCACCAAGTCGGAAACCCTGTGGAAGGTGGTTGTGCCCCTCGCCACGCCGGCAATGATGACCGGTCTGATCCTCGCCGTGGCCCGAGCCGCCGGTGAAGTGGCACCCCTGATGTTGGTGGGTGTGGTTAAATTGGCGCCCACCCTGCCAATCGACGGTAATCCGCCGTTCTTACATCTCGATCGCAAGATCATGCATCTGGGTTTTCACATATACGATGTGGGATTCCAGAGTCCCAATGTGGAAGCCGCTCGTCCTCTGGTCTATGCTACAGCACTGACACTGGTTATCCTGATTCTGGTGCTGAACCTGACCGCCATTAAAATTCGCAACAGTCTGCGGGAAAAATACCGCAGTGCCTCGGACTGATTCAGGAGCACCACTATGTTTGTTGAAAGTGATAAAGCCGAGACGGATTCTCCCACTGGACAACCGCATGGAGATAATTCTATGAATGATAAGGCCTCTGCCCCGGCTGACAGGCCGGCAGTAGCTGTCAAACCTGGTGCGGTGCAACCCCAGGGGCGTGGTAGTGCCGCTTCCCTGGCAAATGAAACCTTCAAACTTGAGGTTAACAACCTCAATTTGTTTTACGGTGATGATCAGGCCTTGAAGGGCATCAGCCTGAAAATACCGGAAAAGAAAGTGACGGCCTTTATCGGCCCTTCCGGCTGCGGTAAATCCACCTTACTGCGTTGCTTCAACCGCATGAACGACCTGGTGGACAGCTGTCGCATCGAAGGGGAAGTGTTGATGGACGGCCAGAACATCTACGATAAAAAAGTGGATGTGGCCGAACTGCGCCGCCAGGTGGGAATGGTCTTCCAAAAGCCCAATCCTTTTCCCAAGTCTATTTACGAAAATGTGGCCTATGGTCTGCGCTTACAGGGTGTTAAGTCAAAGCGGACACTGGATGAAGTGGTGGAAAATTCCCTGCGCGGCGCGGCTCTTTGGGATGAGGTGAAAGATCGTTTGCACGACAATGCCTTCGGCCTTTCCGGGGGGCAACAACAGCGCCTGGTTATCGCTCGTGCCATCGCTATTGAACCTGAGGTGATCTTGCTCGATGAGCCTGCCTCGGCACTGGACCCTATTTCCACTTTAAAAATTGAAGAGCTGATTTACGAACTCAAAGATAAGTACACCATTGTCATTGTGACTCACAACATGCAACAGGCGGCGCGTGTGTCCGATTACACCGCGTTTATGTATATGGGTGACTTGATTGAATACGGCGATACCGATACGCTGTTTACCAATCCCGCCCAAAAGCAGACAGAAGATTACATTACCGGCCGTTACGGCTAAGGAGTGACCCATGGCGATGGATATTACCAGCCATACGCATCATATTTCTCAACAGTACAATATTGAGCTGGACGAGATTCGTACCCATCTGGCGGAAATGGGTGGCATGGCCCAGCGACAGGTGAATGAAGCCATAGCAGCTCTGATTGATGCCGATCTGAAAAAAGCCGAAAGTGTGGTGCGCACAGACAATCAAGTGAACGACATGGAAATGTCCATTGATGAAGAGTGCGTGCGTATTCTTGCCCGCCGTCAGCCGGCCGCCAGTGATTTGCGCCTGGTGATTGCCGTGACCAAGGCTATTACCGATCTCGAACGTGTGGGTGATGAGGCCAGTAAGATTGCCCGCCAGGCAATTGCGCTCAATCGCGAAGGTGTGTCGCCACGCGGTTATGTGGAAGTACGCCATATTGGCAGTCATGTTTCGCGCATGCTCTCCGATGCCCTGGACGCCTTCGCCCGCCTGGATATGGAAACCGCATTGCGAGTGGTGCAAACGGACAAAACCGTGGATATGGAGTACAGCACGGCCATGCGCGAGATGATCACCTTTATGATTGAAGACCCGCGCAGTATTACCCGGGTGCTCAACATTATGTGGTCACTGCGCGCTCTGGAGCGCATTGGCGATCACGCCCGCAATATTGCCCAGTATGTGATCTACCTGGTTAAGGGCGAGGATGTGCGTCACGAGAGCTTTGAAGCGATCGAGGAGCAGATTCACGACGAGGACTAGCGATTATTAACCTGTACCACATTTTTTTACAGGTTACCGATAGTGGCGGCCTGTCGTCCGTGGTAGTGTAATCACCATCAGGAGGCAGGCCATGACTATTGCGAATATAGGCACTTTCATTTTGTTGACCGCCGCTGTTGTGCTGATGAGTGCTTGTGGAGGTTCGGATAAAGACGACGGGCAGGACACTGTATGCCCTGCGGTTTACCAGCCCGTCTGTGGCCTGGTGGGCCCCCAACCTCCGCTGCGATACGAGACATTTTCCAATAGTTGCTACGCCACAGCCGCGGGTGCCGAGCTTATCAGTTTTGAGGGTGAGTGTGGTGAACTGGAAGGGAGTTTGACCCAGGCGGCATCGGCGGTGATTATCCATGCCGAGCAGGCAGATTTACCGGACAGTGCAGCGGATGTGGTTGTACAAAACGCCGACTTTGATGAGCATGACCTCAACCTGACCCTGCGCCACAGCGGTGGCTGTGGGGATCACTCTTTTGAACTCCACACCGCGCTACCGTTTATGGAAAGCCACCCTCTGCAAATCAACGCCAGCCTTACTCACGAGACTGACGACAGTTGTGAAGCGCTTATCACCTCAGAGGTGACGGTCGATTTACGACCACTGGTGGAAATTTACCGTCAGCAATACCAGCAGTCCACAGGCGAAATCTACGTGGGCGATCTTGGTTTATATCAATTTTAGCCGCTATCCTGGTCACCGTTCACCGTTCACCGTTCACCGTTCACCGTTCACCGTTCACCGTTCACC
>CBFGUT010000209.1:0-5959 GCA_965652265.1 uncultured Cellvibrionaceae bacterium
TTATCAATCTTGATTCATTCGACGACTCGCTGATCGCCGACCCGTCGATCGTGCTTTTTACAGTTGCGGCAAGAAGTTAAAGGTATAGTTGCGGCGGGTTTCGGCCAGGTCGGGGCGGGATTCGAAGGTAATCATGCGGATGCGCGCCAGTACCCGCGTCTCCAGATCGGGGTCGTTGAGGTCGGAGCTGACAATGCTCACTTCGGTAATCTCACCGTCGGGGGCAATTACCAGGGCGAGGATCAACTTTCCCTGCAAGGCCGGGTTCTGGCGCAGGGCGCGGCGGTAGTAGGCGTCGATGGCGCTGGCGTGCCTCTCCATCACGCTGCGGATTTCCTCGTCGCTGCGCTGGCGCCCCGCCGCAGTGTCACCCGGCTCATCGCTGCCCTCGCCCGCTGCCCCGGTTTCGCCGATGGGGCTTTCCACCTGGGTGGTTTCGCGGCCGGACAGCGCCACCCCGCCGGTATCGCGCGACAGATTGCCGGTTTGGATACCACCGCTGTCGCTGGTGGCGCCGCTGGTAATCAGGTTGCGTTCGGTGCGCTCGGCTTCCGCCTGGCCGCGGGTGATCTCCTCGGAGGCCACGTCTTCCACATCCACACTCTCGCGCATATCCGCCAGTGCATCGCGAAATTGCAAGAGGCCACTGCGCTCGGCCACTTCGCGCGCCTGCTCCACCTCGTCGGGTTCCGGCTCCGGTTCTGGTTCCGGCTCGGGTTCTTCGGGCTCCGGTTCAGGCTCTGGTTCGGGTTCCTGCTCTTCCGGTTCGGGCTCAGGTTCCGGCTCGGGCTCTGGCTCGGGTTCCGGAGGCGGCGGTGGCACTTCTTCTTTTTCCAGAATCACCCGCGCCAGTTGCGGCGGCAGCTCAGCCTGCTCTTCGCGGCTCACTTCCGGCACTGGAATTACCGCCAGCACCAGGGCCACCACGGTGGCGGTGGCCACGCCGATTTTGACCATGCGCACAAAGCGCTGGTCGTCTTCCTGCGATGCCTGCCAGGGGTCGAAGCCGGGCGGTGGTAGCGGGGCGCGGGCCATCAGTCCTCCGCACCATTGGACAGAGTCTGGTTGACGGCCAGGGAAACATCACGATAGCCGGTGTCGGCAGCGGTGCTCATCACCTGCTTGAGCAGCGTGTAGGGGATGCCCTTGTCGCCCATGATGGTGATGGGGCGGCCCTTCTGTTCCTGCTCCGGCGTCAGCGGCGGCGCGCGGCGGGCGCGGTATTCCAGTTCGGTTTGCAGCGCCGGGATAATCAGCTCCTCACCAATATCCGCCACCCGCGCCACGGCGCGGTTACCCACCAGGATCTGCTCACTGTTCACCATAATCACCAGCGTGGTCTGGGGCTGGGCATCGGCCACGGAGGTGGGCAGCTCCACCGCCTTGTTGCTGCTCAACACTTCCACGTCCGAGGAGTTCACCAACAGGAAAAACACCAGAATGGTGAAGATATCCATCAGCGACACCAGGTTGAGCTTGGGCGACTGCTGGCGACGATGGTGCCTGGCCATGCGGCGGGCGCGCAGGGATTGCTTCACGCGTCACCTCCGGGGCAGGGCGACTGCCCCTGCAGGGGATCGTTCACCGGCGCATCGCCGAGGGAGATATTGGGGAAGAGCGCGGCGTCCACCACACTGGCGGCCACCACGGCCTCGAAGGAGCGCACCGTGTCCATGGTACTGACAATGGTCTGGTAGTCGGTATCCGGCTGGGCGAGGATAACAATATCGTCTTTCTCCATGCCGGCGTGATCCTCCAGGCGAATCTTGATCTGTTGCAGCACGCGCGACAGTCGCTCAAAGTCATGCTCCCCCGGCGCGGCAGGGCACACGGTGGCGGCGCGATTGCCGGCGGGGTGATTGACACCCAGATAGTCCGGGTAAATCACCACTTCCAGAAAGTCCAGCGGTTCATTGTCCGCCTCGCTGCTGTCGGAGGCGCTGTCGGGCAGGTTCAGCTCCAGCACGGTAATACGGGCAAACACCATGGACAGCAGCAATACCGGCACCAATACGATCATCAGATTCATAAAGGCGGTGATATTGAGCTCGGCGTCTTCCCGCTTGTGACCTCGCCGCTTAAAACGCATGGGCAGTGGCTCAGGCTTTGGCGGTCGGACGAGCGCCGCCGTTGGTGAGCAGGTTCAGGCACTTCACCCCGGTCATCTCCAGCGAGTCCACCAGTTCGGTAGTTTTGGTTTGCAGCATGGCGTGGAACAGCAACAGTGGGATGGCGGACATCAGGCCAAAGGCGGTGGTGTTCATGGCCACGGAAATACTGTTGGACAAGAGTGTGGCCTTCTCCGCCGGGTCGGCCTCGGCCACAGCGGTAAAGGCGGCAATCAGGCCGATAATGGTGCCCAGCAGACCGAGCAGGGTGGCGATATTGGCCAGCGTGGCCAGGTAGGGCGTGCGCTTCTCCAACCGCGGCATAGCCTCCAGCACACCCTCTTCCATGGCCAGCTCAATCTCGTCGCGACTGCCCGACTGTCCCATGCGCGCCACCCCGGCGGCGACGATGCGGGCGATGGGCGCGCTGGATTCTCGGGCCAGATTGATCACCCCCTGGTAGTCGCGTTTTTTCAGCAGTGGCATCACCCGGGCAAAGGCCTGCTGATTGGCGCGGCGCGCGCGGCTGAGTACCAGGTAGCGCTCCAGGGCAATGATCAGGCCCACCACCAGTACGATACCGATGGGATACATAAAGGGCCCGCCATTCTGGAAAAAGCGCGTCACAGTCAGTAAAAAATCCATAGGTGTCTGTCCTCAGAGGGTGTTATTCGCCGCAATATCGGAAGTTAACGGCGCATTATGCATCACATTTCACCACGACGATGTGACCGGCGTACTACTTAGTCTTGCGGGTCGTCTTCTGGTGACTCAATTGTTGGCGTCGCGCCCGTCACCGGTGGCACCTCCGGCAGGGCGCGCAGCTCGCGCTGGAATTGGTCCCGCTCCAGGTGATCGAACACCCCCGTGGCGGCACTGCCGCTCAGCTCCAGTGTCAATTCGGGGCCCTCCGGGTTCTGCCAAGGCACAATATAACTGACCTGTGGCTGCTCCTGGTTGCCGGTAATGGTGCTCTCCAGGGCCGATTCCTCACCCTGGGCCAATACCAGCGGTGTGGCCAGACACATTAACAGCAGGGTGATTCGCATCAGGGTTGACCCTCCCCGGCGTCCAGGCGCCGTTTTAAATCGATAATCCAGCCATTCAGCTCCGCACTGGGCTCGTCTGTGAGTGCCTGCGCGGCCTCGTAGTGCAACAGCGCCCGGTTGCCGTCACCCAGGTAGAGATCGTAGAGAATACCCAGGTTGCGGTGGGTGTCCAGGTGCCAGGGCCAGACCGCCAGCGCGCGTTGATAGACATCCCGCGCCTGTTCGAACTCCCCTGCCTCGCGCAGCAGCACAGCCAAGTGGTTATAGGCGTCCAGATTGTCGGGGTTGGCATCGATGGCCTTTTCCAGGGCGACGCGGGCTTTCTCCGGCTGCCCCAGCTTCTGCCACACAATACCCAGATTCAGCCAGGGGCCGGAGAGCTTGGGGCTGCTCTGTGTCAGGCTTTCCAGCGCGCTACGGGCCACGGGCCAGTCCCCGTCTCGCATGGCCTGTTGGGCCCGGGCAAAGGTCTGGCGCTCGGCGTCGCTGACCCGGGCGCGCGAACCCCGCAAATAGGGGTTGGGCCGCTCCGGTGCCACCGAGGGCAGCACGGCATTAAAGACGCCCGATTCTGCGGTGGTTGTTTCCGGCTGCTCGCCGGGACCACTGGCGCAGGCGCTGACCAGGAGGGCGAGAGCCGCCCACAGGCCGGGGTGAATAATCTGGCGGTCAGTCAATTTCACGAGCCTGCTCCACAGTGTTCTCACGCTTGCCGTAGCGGGCCGGCAGCAGCCGCGCCAGGGATTCGATACTGGTCTTTACCCAGTTGTCATAGACACCCTGATGGCTGCGCCGGGCGTTGGCTTCATGCAGTTCGATAGCGCGCTCCTCGAAGGGAAAGGCCTCTTCCTCCAGCAGAAATTCGTACTGCTCCAGCTCCAGGGCGTTGAGGTTGTCGGGCCGCTCGGAGTTCATCAAATCGCGGGCGAGGGTGACGTAAATTTCACCGATATGGAAATTGGCGCGGGTAGTAAAGTCCGCTAGCCGGTAGTCCAGCACCGCCTGCTGGTCGGCGATAGCCTCCTTGAGGGCCGTCTGTTTGCGCTGCAGGCTTTTATCCAGTGGCAGGGTGAGCGGCAGCACTGTGAATTCCCGATAGGAAGCCTGCGCCAGGGTGCTGGACGACTGCGCCGCCAGGTAGCGCAGTCGCTCGCCGGGTTCACTGCTCTGGCGATAGCGGTCAACGATGCGGCGCAGCCAGAAATCGCGGTTGGCGGTGTCACCGGCCTCGGTATACAGCTCCGCCAGGCGATGTTCCACTTCCAGTAGATCCCCGGCCGGCTCCGTATAGGTATGGGCGTAGTCGCGGTAGTGATTGCGCGCCTGCTCCCAGTTGTCGGCCTTGTCGAAGTACTCGGCGGCGGACAACAGTGCCTGGCGTGCCTGCTCCGGGTCATTGCTGGTTTGCGCCAGCTGGCTCAGGCGCTCGGCGGCGGCCTGCCAGTTTTCCTGTTGCTCGTAGATGGCCACCATTTTGGCGGGCAGGTTGGCGGTGAGCGGGTGGTCCGGGTAACGGCTTTCAAAGCGCGCCAGCAAGGTCTCGGCGCGCGTCCAGTCGCCCTGCATCTGCGCCGCGTTGCCGGCGTCGAACAGGGCCTGGGCGGCAATGCCGGTGCTGGGCAGGCGGCTGTCGATGGCGAGCCACAGCTCGATGGCTGTGGCGGTATCGCCAGCCGTCTGGGCGGCTTCGGCCTGCTTGTAGAGGCTGGCGGCAATGCGTTCGCGCAGGTCGGCGGCGCTGGGCCGGGCGCCCTCGGTGTGCAGCGCCAGCGCCTGCCAGTAGGCGGCCTCGGCGCGGGTGTAGTCGTCGAGGTCGAAGCTGGCGTGACCCAGGGTGAGCCAGGCGCTGTAGCGTAGGGCATCCGGGGCGGGGGGCTGCCAGTCGATGACTTGTCGGGCGGCTTCGGCGGCTTCGCGCAGGCGGCCCTGATAGAGCAGCTCCGGGGCCGCCGCGCCCAGTACACTCACGGCGCGCTCATCCCCGGGGTATTGCCTTGCAAAGGCCAGGGCATTATTGATCTTGCGCTCCTGCCACTGCCACAGGGGGGCGCCCGCGGCCTCCCGGGCGACCAGTTCCGCTGCCAGCAGCACGCTGGCGTAGCCGGCTTCGGCGCCGTAGTCGGGGCTCAAACGGGAAAAGGCCAGATGCTCATAGGTTTCCAGGGCCTCCACGGTTTCGCCGGCGGCCTCCAGCGCCTCGGCCAGTAGCATCATATTGGCATCGCTGCGGTTGGCCTCGGGGAAGGTGATAATCAGCTCGAGGTACCAGCGCGCCGCCTCGCCATAGGCTGCGCGCAACGCCGCAGGCGCGGCGGTTTCGTCGGCGTCCAGGGCCTGTGCCTGGGCGTGGTGGTGGCGCGCCAGCTCTTCCAGGTAGGTGTTGAGATGGTCGAGGGCGCGCGCACTCATAGTGGGCCGGCTGTCAGCGCGCGCTTGCTGCCACTGGGCCAGTGGACTGGCCGGTGGAGTAATGTCGGAACGCGCCTGCCAGAAGCGGCTGTAGATACCGTAGTTTTCCACAAAAGCGCGTTTGGCCGGCAGCACCCGCGAGGGGAAATCGCCCTGCTGATAGAGTGTGATCTCGCGCAGGGAGAAGTCCGGCGCTAGGTCGGCATTGGGGTTTTCCGCCACAAAGGCGGCGAAAGTGGCGGCGCTGTCCAGGTAGCGTTTCTGCGCCAGGTAAAGTTCGCCCAGGTGCTGGTAGAGCAGGTGCTGGTAGGGCCGTCCGCCCAACTCGTCCAGCAGGGCGGCAATGGTGTCGGCGCCGTCCAGATTGGCGAAACTGTAGCTCATCACCCGCAG
>CBFGUT010000210.1:0-5913 GCA_965652265.1 uncultured Cellvibrionaceae bacterium
ACCACCTGTCCCTGAAAGTGCAATTCACTGTCCGGCGCCACCCGGCCGCGCAAGACGCTGCCCTGGCGCCAGTCACCCTGTAATTCAAGTCCCGCGGCCGCCAGTGGCAACCACAGGCAACCGATGAAGAAAAGTCGATACCACATCTGCTGAGTAGATCCTCGCTGTCGGGGTCTGTAATGGGTCAGATATTACCCTGTCCGGCCACCAAACAAAAACGGCAGCCCGGAGGCTGCCGTTTGTGACACTCCCAACGGGAGTTTACAGGTCCCCACCTACGCGCAGGACCTTCATAGTGTTGGTGCCACCCAGTTGGTCGGTGTCGCCACTGGTGAGAATCACCAGATCGCCATCCACTAGCACTTCCTTGGCTTTCAGGGTTTCCACCGCGCGCAGATAGTCGGCGTTGGAGGGAGCACTGTGAGTATCGAAGGGTACCGGCTGTACACCGCGATATAGCGCCACCCGCCGCTGGGTATCGATATGGCGGGAGAAAGCGAAAATCGGCAACTGCGAGCCAATACGGGACATCAGTCGCGGCGTGGCGCCCGACTCGGTCAGAGCAATAATCGCCTTGACGCCATGCAGGTGGTTGGCCGTATACATGGCCGCCAGCGCAATGGATTCATCGATGGAAGCAAACTCCTCGTTGAAACGGTAGGTGTCATAGCTCGCCAACGGATGCTTTTCAGCGCCCACAATCACGCGGGCCATGGCTTTTACCGTCTCCACCGGGAAACTGCCGGCAGCGGTCTCCGCGGACAACATTACCGCGTCGGTACCGTCGAGTACGGCATTGGCCACATCAAACACTTCAGCCCGGGTGGGCAATGGGCTGTTGATCATGGATTCCATCATCTGGGTGGCGGTAATCACCACCTTGCTGAGTGCGCGAGCGCGGGTAATGATGCGCTTTTGCACACCGATCAGGGCTTCATCACCAATTTCCACACCCAGGTCACCGCGCGCCACCATAACGGCGTCACTGGCGCGAATAATATCGTCCAGAGTTTCGTCGTCGGCCACGGCTTCGGCGCGTTCGATCTTGGCCACCAAACCGGCTTTGCCACCCGCCTGTTCCATCAATGTGCGCGCCTGGTTCATATCCGCCGCCGAGCGAGGGAAAGACACGGCCAGGTAGTCCACATTGATTTCCGCCGCAGTCTTGATATCGGCCAGGTCCTTTTCCGTCAAAGCCGGCGCCGAGAGGCCACCACCCTGACGGTTGATACCCTTGTTATTGGACAGTGGGCCGGCGACGGTGGTGGTGCAGTAGATTTCATGACCGACAATCTTGTCCACTTGTAACACTACGCGGCCATCGTCGAGCAGTAGCAGGTCACCAGCCTGACAGTCTTCAGGCAGTTCCTTGTAGTCGATACCCACCCGCTCCTGAGTGCCAGCGTCGCGCTCCAGCTTGGCGTCGAGAATAAACTTATCGCCAATATCCAGGTAAATTTTGCCTTCGGCAAAACGCGCGATACGGATTTTGGGGCCTTGCAGATCCCCCAAGACCGCGACAAAGCGGTTATGCTTTTGAGCGAGGCGGCGTACCGCCTCGGCGCGATTCTTGTGATCTTCCGGCGATCCATGAGAAAAGTTAAGGCGCACAACATTGACACCAGCCAGAATCAACTTTTCCAGTACATCTTCAGACTCGGAAGCGGGCCCCAGAGTACTGACAATTTTGGTACGGCGTTGCATAGCAGTCTCTCAGTTATTGTGCGTTCATGAGGGCAATGGTGTTATCCAGCATACGGTTGGAGAAACCCCACTCGTTGTCATACCAGGACATCACTTTCACCCAGCGGCTGCCCATCACCTTGGTCTGCTTGGAGTCAAAGTTTGATGAAGCCGGGTTGTGATTAAAGTCGATGGAAACCAGCGGCTCCTCGGTATATTCCAATACGCCGGGCATGTCTTTTTCGGCTGCTTCTTTCATGGCCGCGTTGATTTGCTCAACGGTCACATCGGTTTTCACCAGCACGTTCAAATCCACCAGCGACACATTGATGGTGGGCACGCGTACGGACATACCGTCGAGCTTGCCATTCAGCTCCGGCAATACCAGACCCACGGCCCGGGCAGCGCCGGTAGAGGTAGGAATCATGGACTGGGTGGCCGAGCGGGCACGGTAAATATCCTTGTGGAAAACGTCGCTCAGATGCTGATCATTGGTATAGGCGTGAATGGTGGTCATAGAGCCCTGCTCAATGCCAAATTTGTCATTCAGCACCTTGGCGATCGGCGCCAGACAGTTAGTGGTGCAGGAGGCGTTGGAAATAATCTTGTCACTGGCCTTGAGTACCTTGTCATTAACACCGTAGACCACGGTGGCATCCACATCGGTACCGGGTGCGGAGATAATCACGTTCTTGGCGCCGGCTTCCAGGTGCGACTTGGCTTTCTCGCCGCTGGTAAAAATACCGGTACACTCGTAAACCACATCCACATTCAATTTGCCCCAAGGCAGATCGGCGGGATTGCGCTCCGAGGTGATTTGAATTTCATCGCCATTGACGATCATTTTGTCGCCGCTGACGCTGACCTCACCGGGGAAGCGCCCGTGGACGGAATCGTACTTTGTCAGGTGAGCATTGAGCTGGGCATCGCCCAGGTCATTCACGGCGACCACCTGGATACGGTCGCGATAACCCGATTCATAGAGGGCACGCAGAACATTGCGGCCAATGCGTCCGTAACCGTTAATCGCTACTCGAATTGTCATCTGTTTCTCTCCTGTAAATATCGCCGCTTATCATGCAGCGTAAAGATTAATCTTAACGTTCCAGACTGGCCGCCTGACGAGCCAGGGTTTCAATTTCATCCCACTTTTTCGCCTCTATCAGCGCCTTGGGTGCCATCCAGGTGCCACCAACGCAGGCCACATTGGGCAGTGCCAGGTAGCTGGGTGCCTTGGCCAGATCAATACCGCCGGTGGGACAGAAAGTGATTTGCGGCAGTGGACCACCAATGGATTTCAACATGGGGACGCCACCGGCGGCTTCGGCAGGGAAGAACTTCTGATGTTTGAAGCCCTGAGTATAAAGGTTCATGGCTTCAGACGGCGTCGCGACACCCGCCAACAGCGGAACCGGACACTGCTTGGCCGCTTCGATCAACGCGGGCGTGGTACCGGGGCTCACCATAAAGCGCGCACCAGCGTCCACCGATGCCTGCAAATCTTCGGGGGTAATCACCGTGCCCGATCCAATGACGGCGTCTTCCGGCAGGGCGTCCACCATGGCGCGGATGGCATCCAGCGCCACGGGGGTGCGCAGAGTGATTTCCAGGACTTTTAATCCACCATTGTACAGGGCCTGTGCCAGAGGGACGGCGTCATCCAGCCGTTCCACCACCATTACCGGCACGACTGGTGCCACTTTTAAAATGTCGTCAATGCTCAAACCCACATTACTTTCCTCTGTTTTCTGTAACTGTTTGTATTCGCTCAGCCGCTTGACTACCGTCGTGGTCTCAAGTGCTGAAGTACCAGAATAAACCTAGGGTGCCCAGTAGACCGTGACGTTAACATCCTTTTGTTGCAACACGGCGCGCACCGGCATAGCCGCCACATCATCACCTGCCAGGGCCTGACGATAGGTGGCGAGTTTTTCTTCTCCGGAAATCAACAACAGCAAATGGCGGCTATTGAGAATGCCCGCCAGCGACAGCGTCATACGCTCAGTGCAATCGCCAGTCACTTCACTGCGTTGAGCTTCAATCGCACTGACTAACGCATCCGTCGACAATGCGTCTTCTAATCCCTCCGCGTGGGGAAACAGCGACGCGGTATGTCCATCTGGCCCCATACCCAACACTGTGACATCGAAGGGGCTGGGTAATTGCCGATAGTGTTGTTCACACTCATCGCGCCCTGCCCTGGCGGTGACGGCATCATTTTTCATCCCCAACAGGCGAGCCTTGCCAGCATTTCCCTGCAGCAGTGTGTCGATAATAAAGCGTTCATTACTTTTGTCGTGATCGGCATCCACCCAGCGCTCATCCACCAGTGCTACAGCGACGTGCGGCCAATCGAGTTCGGCCTCGGACAGGCGACGGTAAATGGGCGCGGGCGAACTGCCACCGGAGACCAGAAAAGCGGCCTCATTTCGCGCTTCCAGAGCACTTTGCAAGGCACCGCTTACTTCATCGTAAACGGCATCAATCATGGCCTCGCGGCTATCAAAAAATTTTTCCACCACCGCCATGATTATTTCTCCCTGCTGATGTTTTCGCCAACATTAAACCAGCAACGACCATCTTCCTGTAAAAGATCGATGGCCTCCTGCGGCCCCCAACTGCCGGCCGTATAGGGCTTGGGCTTGTTCTCGGGCCGCTGCCAGGCCTCGATAATTGGGTCGATCCAGTTCCAGGCAGCGGCCACCTCGGCGCGATGGATAAACAGCGCGGGATTGTTGGCGGCGGCATCCAGCATCAGGCGCTTGTAGGCATCGCTGTAGAACTTGTCGTACCCGTGAGTCAGGTTGAGATTGAGCACGCCCGGAACCAGCTCGGCCTCGTGCTTTTGCAGATTGTTGGAAGTCACAATCATCTGCACACTTTCATCCGGCTGCAACTGAATCACCAATCGATTGGGAATCATCTTGCCGGCGGAATCCGGATAGATATGGTGGGTTACGGTTTTGTATTGAATAATGATTTCCGCACAGCGCTTCTTCAAACGCTTGCCGGTACGCAAATAGAAAGGCACATTGGACCAGCGCCAGTTGTCGATATGCGCACGAATGGCCACGAAAGTTTCTGTATTACTGTCCTTGCCCAGCTCTTCCAGATAACCGGGCACAGGTTTACCGCCCATTTCCCCGGCGACATACTGGCCGCGCACGGTGTGCTTGTTGACATCGTCTCCCACCAGCGGGCGCAGTGCATCCAACACCTTGAGTTTTTCCATACGGATGCTGTCGGCATTGAGCTTGCTCGGCGGTTCCATGGCCACCAGACACAACAGTTGCATCAGGTGATTCTGAATCATGTCACGCAGCGCGCCGGCATCATCATAAAAACTGGCGCGGCCCTCCAGGCCCACGGTTTCGGAGATGCTGATCTCCACGTGGTCGATGGATTTGGAGTCCCACAGGTGTTCGAAAATGCAGTTGGTAAAGCGCAGTGCCAGCAGGTTTTGTACGGTTTCCTTGCCCAGGTAGTGGTCAATGCGAAAGATCGCATTTTCCTCGAAATACTGGGCGATTTCGGCGTTGATGGCCTCGGCGGACTTGGCGTCGTACCCCAGGGGCTTTTCCACCACCACGCGCGCGGTGGGTGTAATCAGCCCGGACTCGGAAATATTGCGACAGCACTCGGAAAACACCGCCGGCGGTGTGGCCATGTAGAAAATGCGCTCCTCATTGCCCTGATTCAGGGTTTCCGCCAGCTCGGCCCAGTGATGGTCCAACTCGGTAATATTGATAAAAACACCGTGCACGCAAGCTTCAAAAGCGGCCCAGGTTTCATTGTCAATTTCATCGTCGCGCAGATAACTGTAGGCGGCTTCGCGGACGATATCCCGATAGTTTTCCAACAACTCGGGTTTTCTGACGGTACCAAAAATCCGTGATCCTTCCGGCATCTGGCCTTCGCGAAATGCGCGATACCAGGCGGGAATCAGTTTGCGCAGTGCCAGATCACCCGCGCCCCCAAAAATCACAAAGTCAAAAGGCTTTTGCATGAATCAATCCTAGCAGTCAGATTTTTGTCGTTGTTTTGTCACATTATTCCCAGCGGAATACCGTGGCGCCCTCTTCGGCGGTGCCCACAGTACTGCGCAGTGGCGCAAACAGTTCACGTCCCATGCCCTCGTGGCTGGAACTCAGGTCCGCCTCAATGTGCTCGCGCGCGGCCAGCTCTTTCTCATCCACACACAGTTGCAAAATACCGGCCTCGGCATCCAAC
>CBFGUT010000211.1:0-5874 GCA_965652265.1 uncultured Cellvibrionaceae bacterium
GTAAGAAGCCCGGACCCACGGTATTGGTGACCGCCGCCATTCACGGTGATGAGATCAACGGTGTGGAGATTATCCGCCGCACCCTGGGGGCGCGTGTACTCAACCAGTTGCGCGGCACTCTGCTGGCCATCCCGGTGGTGAATGTGCATGGCTTTCTCAGCCAGTCGCGCTACCTGCCCGATGGACGCGATCTCAATCGGAGTTTTCCCGGTTCCACCCGGGGTTCCCTGGCGGGACGGGTGGCCAACACCCTGGTGCGCGAGATCCTCGGCCACGCCAATTACTGTATCGATCTGCATACCGGTGCCCGCCACCGCACCAACCTGCCGCAAATCCGCGCTGACCTGGGCCAGGACACCACGCGCGAACTGGCGCTGCAATTTGGCGTGCCCGTGGTGCTCGATGCCCGGCTGCGCGACGGTTCCCTGCGACAGT
The DNA here is from genome assembly GCA_965652265.1 of uncultured Cellvibrionaceae bacterium. GTDB lineage: Bacteria > Pseudomonadota > Gammaproteobacteria > Pseudomonadales > Cellvibrionaceae > Gilvimarinus. The sequence goes on from CBFGUT010000211.1 coordinate 436, forward strand.
GCGCCGCTGACATGGGTATTCCCATGCTGCTCTACGAGGCCGGCGAGGCACTGCGTTTCGACGAGTTGAGTATTCGCGCGGGCACGCGCGGTGTTTTTAATATCCTGCGGGCACTGGACATGCTGCCCATCAAGAAAGGCCGCAAGAAACTGCCCGAGGTCACCGCCATCGCCGATGACAGCCGCTGGGTACGCGCTCCCTCCAGCGGCGTCATGCGCACCATGGTGCGCCTGGGAGCCAAGGTAAAGAAGGGCACGGTGCTGGGCTATATCTGCGACCCCACGGGCTTTGCCGAAACCCCGGTACTGGCTCCGGCGGCGGCCATTGTGATCGGATTGACCAATCTGCCGCTGGTGCACGAAGCGGAGGCGATTTTCCACTTGGCCAACTACAGCAAGCAAATCCACCAGGTGGCTGACCGGGTGGTGGATTTCCATGACACCTACAACACCAGTGACGAAGACGGCGAGGAACCGTTTTTTATCGGCGAGGACGAGTTGGACCTATAGCGGTGTCAGTTCCCCCAAAGCCCCAACTGACTACGGGCCGCGGCGCCGTGCAACCTGCTGGCATCTCCCTTCAGGCTGCCCTCCGGAAGCAGTTGCGGCCACAAATCCTGAACGCTCAGTAGGTAATTTTCTATTTGCGCGACGGTTTCCGGAGCCCGCTGTTTCTGGGTATCCGTAAGGTTTTGCAGGCGCGCCCTGGCAACAGTGACAAAACCATAGGAATCCTGATACTCGTGTGCGTTGACAATTTCCCCTTCTTTAACCCCGATAGCGTATTCCTCGGCGGCTGTGCGCACTATGCTTTCGATGCTGCTCAATACCGTCTTTAGGGGAACTTGATCAAGATCCTCGGCGCCAGCAATGGCTTTCTCCAGCTGAGCGTGGTGAGCCAGCACCTCTTCTCTGGGCAGTTTGTTCTCCACGGCCTGGGCAAGTGCACTCAACTCGCGGGCAAAACCTTCTTCACGGCGAGCATCCAGCGCGGGCTTCAGGCCCGCGTAGAGTTCATCACCGGGGTGTTTCATATGGGTGAGTGCCATATCCTGGTGTCCCGCTAAATACAGCTGCACCCCTACCCACAGGTGGCCCCGCACCAATCCCAGGTGTGAGAGATAGGCGGCATCATCCGTGGTCAGATCCACCTGGCGTGCGCCCTCACCCCCTTCACCTTCGCCCTCGCCTTCACCGGCATAGGCGGCGGTCTGCATGGCTTGATGACTGGTATGCCGCGCGCTGGCGGGATCATCGGCACTCTGGGCCGCTGTACAACCGGCCACCAGGGCAACACCCAATCCCATCCAGATTTTACGCTGCTCTTTCATGATTGATTTCCTGTGTCAGGTGGATAATGTCATAATGCGAGGATTCTGGCACAAGTGATATTGAGTCTCAATACCAAAAATGATTTTAACCATTCACCAGGCCCTGGACACGGAAACCGTGGCGGCTATTCGGGAGCAGCTCAGCGATGAGATGTTTACCGACGGCGCCACCAGCGCGGGCTGGGCGGCCCGGGAAGTGAAACACAACCAACAGGCGCGCAACGACAAAACCCGCGCTGCCATTGTGCAACTGGTGGAAGAGCGCCTGCGCAAGCACCCGCTTTTCGCCAGCGCGGCACAACCCAAATCCTTCCCGCGTCTGCTGATTAACCGCTATAGCGAGGGCATGCACTACGGCTCGCATATGGATGACAGCCTGATTCACGACCAGCGCACCGATTTGTCATTTACCCTGGGGCTTAGCGCTCTGGCAGAGTACGAGGGCGGCGAACTGGTACTGGAGGACCACAGCGGTGACCGCGCCTGGCGTGTGGATGCTGGCGACCTCCTACTCTACCCCAGCACCTACCTCCACCGTGTGGACCCTGTCACCCGTGGCGTCCGCCTGGCCGTGGTGGGCTGGGTACGCAGTTATATCCGACGGGCCGATCAGCGGGAAATACTGCTGGATCTGGCAATGGCGATGCACGCGGAATTCGACGCGCGGGGGAAAACGGAGCAATTCGATCGGCTGAGCCGCAGCCGCAATAACCTCTTGCGCATGTGGGCCGAGGATTAACCGACTGACGTGCAACCGCAAGTCTCAAGTCATAATCACGCGCCCTTAAGCGCCACTACATTATTGCCGGTAAAGCGATTGCGATGAAATTGTCCGGCAAAGTGTTCCGCCGACAGAGGTTTGGCGTACATAAAGCCCTGGGCCTGATCACAGCCCTCGCGCAAAAGCCACTCGGCCTGCTCTGGCTGTTCCACACCCTCTGCCACCACTACCAGTTGCATATTGTGGGCGAGGTTAATAATCGACTTGGCAATGGCGGCGTCATTGGTATCGGCGGGCAGATCGTGAATAAAGCTGCTGTCAATTTTCAGTTTGTGTAGCGGAAAGCGCTTGAGATAGGCCAGCGAGGAATAGCCGGTGCCGAAATCATCAATGGCCAGTGACAGGCCCATCTGATGTAACTGGTTGAGTTGGTTAATAGTCTCACCCGCGTGTTCCATGGCACAGCTTTCGGTAATTTCCAGTTCCAGGTATTGAGCCGGCAACCCGGTGTCGCGCAGAATGGTCGCCACCTTGCCGGGGAAATCCTTCTGACGGAACTGACGGGTGGACAAATTGACTGCCATTTGTGGCACCTGTTTGCCCTCCTGCAACCATTGCTGTTGCTGACGGCAGGCCTCCCGCAATACCCATTCTCCGAGAGGCACAATCAAACCGGTTTCCTCAGCCAGGGGGATAAAGTGCGCCGGCGATACCAGGCCGCGCTCCGGGTGCAGCCAACGCACCAGGGCTTCCACCCCTGTCAGCTCACCACTGGTCAAGTCTACCTGGGGCTGGTAATGCAGGATCAATTGTTCCTGTTCAATGGCGCGACGCAGATCGTTTTCCAGCAGTAAATAGTTTACCGCCGTGGCGCTCATCCCCTTGGCATAGAACTGACAGTTGTTTTTGCCCGCCTCCTTGGCCTTGTACATGGCAATGTCGGCGTTTTTCAACAGCTCATCGGTACTGTCACCATCCTCCGGGTAGACACTGATGCCTATACTGACGGTAATGGAAATGTCGTGTCCGGCCACTTCCACCGGCCGCGCCAAAGTCGCCAGCAGCTTGTTGGCGACAAAGCGTACATCGTCCATGTCGTGAACACCTTCCAGCACTACCACGAATTCATCGCCGCCCAGACGCGCCACAGTATCCATATCGCGCACCCCTTCATTGAGGCGGCTGGCGATGGTTTTCAGCAACATATCACCCGAATCGTGACCCAGACTGTCGTTGATGATCTTGAAACGATCCACATCCAGCAGCATCAACGCCAGACGGCTGTCGGCACGCCCGGCGCGGGCGATCCCGTGATTGATACGGTCGTAAAACAGCGAGCGGTTGGGCAGATCCGTCAGCGCATCGTGAAAGGCCATGTAATTCAAACGCGATTGTTGCTCGCGCAGGGCATTCTCGGCCAGCTTGCGCTCGGAGATATCGGTGCAAATTGTGCACACGCCAAACACTTCATCATCGCGGTCACTGAGCGGGAAACGCACCATCAGGTAGGTGTGCAGGGTGCCGTCCTTGTGCATCAATTCCAACTCAGTTTCAAAAGCCTTGTTGGCTCCCACTGCCGCCTGATCCATGGAGCACAGAGAGTCAGCCAACGCTTTGGGGTAAAGGTCATAGGCATTCTTGCCAATCATGGAATCTTCGCCCACGCTGGCCAGCTGTTTGTAGTGATCGCTGGCCATGATGACGTTGCCGGTGAGGTCCTTGACCGCTATCAGCGCCGGCGAATAGCGCATAATGGCATTGAGGTAAGTCTCATTGGCCCACAGCGCCTTTTCCGTAAGCCGGTAGCGCTCCGCCTGGTCGGCAAAGCGCCAGGCATCGATAATCTGTCGAGCCATCAATGAACTGAGCAGCCAGGTAGTATCCAGTTGCCCGATCAAGGCGCCGGTTTCGGCCACCGAATCACTTGACTCGATATAGTAGGCGGCAATAGTTTTCCCGCACTCCTCGATTGGCACCACCGCCAGTGACCGAGTCTCGGGGTGCAGGCGATCGCGCCCGGCGCTGTCCAGGGCATCAGCCTGGGTCAGAAAATGATGCTCACTGGCATAGTGAGCTTCGATAAAGTGTCGGGGTAGCAGCTTGAAAGCATTGAGGGGGCGGCCGATATGTTGGGCTTTCAGTTTGGTATCGCTATACTCAGCCACCGCTTCGACATAGTAAGTATCCCGCCTGGTCACCAATAGGGCCGCTCGTACCACGGCGGGCTTGGAACCCACCAGGCTGACCAGGCGTTCGGCAATTTGCCGATGATTCAGCTCGGTAAACAGCTGCTGATACTTCTTGATCAGCTCAACGGCACTGTGCTTTTGCTGCATAGAGTCCCATAATCATTGGGTGAATAGTCAATCGCCCCTTAACCCTTGGACGAAGTATCGGGAAGGCATCAATAAAGGGCTTTTAGTCCAAATTTTATCCTGTTCCCTTATTTTTATAACCACAATCTATTAGAAAAGGGTCGGTAGTGCAAGATTTTGTCATTTAAACAATATTTTGGCGCATTATAAAGCATTTCTTGGCAACCTGAACTAGAGTTATTACAGAGACCCGAACACGGCATCACAGGGATAGTCCGCCCCATGCTTGCGGATACAAAATGAAAAACCCGGTACCGTTTGTCGATGAAGAGTATCTGGTGCGGGACAAACAGCCCGCTCCACCTGCGCGTGCCAGTACCATGGCTCCCGCCCCCAATGCCAAGGCCGCATCCACTAGCCGAAGGCAAGGTGGCGGGCAGTCCAAGCCCTCCGCGCCCCTTTCCAGGCCCGCAGCAAACCGGGCAGCAGAGGCCCGGGTGTACTGGCACCCCACCCATAACGGTCTGTGTCTGAAGGTGAATATCAGCGGCTGCCCTGACATCCGCACACTCGGACAGTGGCGCCGGCTTCTGCGCGACTGTCGGCGCCTGCATACTCAGCGGTTTGAAGTTGATATGCAGGAAACCGAGGAAGTGGGATTAACCGCGCTGGCACTATTGATAATGCTCAAGGAGCGCCAGCAAGTGACCCCCCGGGACATGATTCTCAACCAGTGCACCCGGGAGTTATGTCAATTGCTGGAGTGGACGGGACTCGCCGATGAATTTACCATTCGCGCTCTGCGCGGGTCGGAATGATGACTTCCCGCTATTAGGGCCTGTTAACACTATTTGAATACAACCTGTTGCGGCTAAAAATTCGCCAATCAAGGCGCGAGGAGAGTGGTTTGGTTATTCCAAATGAGCGAAAGCTGGCCCCGCGAGCGCAGCGTGTGTATTGGGTCCGAGCAAAGCTTACCGCATCCTGCTCTCGCGCCTCACCTGCATCCATGCAGGCGACGCAGAGTGGCGGATTTTTAGCCGCAACCCGCAGGGCTGGAGCCAGTTTTGTCC
>CBFGUT010000212.1:0-5873 GCA_965652265.1 uncultured Cellvibrionaceae bacterium
CAGCGCACCCAGCGCTTCACTAACGATAGTGGCCTTGTCGGCACCGAAGAAAATCAGATCGCCGTTTTCGGCACCCACACGCTCCAGAATATCGCCGCGCACCTGGGTGGGCAGGAATTTGACGATGGGCGACTGCAGCCCCTCTTCCAGGTCGCTCTTGTCATTGACCTTGATATAGGCCAGACCCTTGGCGCCATAGATGCTCACAAATTTGGTGTAGTCGTCGATCTGTTTACGGGTGAGTTTGTCGTTGCCGCCGGGCACTTTCAGAGCGGTAACACGGCCCTTGGGATCGCTGGCGGGGCCGGCGAAGACCTTGAACTCCACCTCGCCCATCAGATCCTTTACGTCCACCAGTTCCAGGGGAATGCGCAGGTCCGGTTTGTCGGAGCCGAATTTGGCCATGGCAGTGGCATAGTCCATGCGCGGAAACTCGCCCAGATCCACACCCAGCAGTTCACTGAACAGCTTTTTAATCATGCCCTCGGTCACACCCATGATGCCCTCCTCGTCCATAAACGAGGTCTCGATATCAATCTGGGTGAATTCGGGCTGGCGATCGGCACGCAGGTCTTCGTCGCGGAAACACTTGGCAATCTGGTAGTAGCGGTCGAAGCCCGACACCATCAGCAATTGCTTGAACAGTTGCGGTGACTGCGGCAGAGCAAAAAATTTGTTCTCGTGAGTGCGCGAGGGCACCAGATAGTCGCGTGCACCCTCGGGGGTTGCGCGGGTGAGAATCGGCGTCTCGATATCCAGGAAGCCGTTTTCGTCCAGGTAGTTGCGAATGGCAATGGTCACCTTGGAGCGGAAACGCAGGCTCTGCTGCATCTCTGTGCGGCGCAGATCAAGGTAGCGGAATTTCAGGCGCACATCCTCGCCCACAGTGGAATGATCATCCAGCGGGAAAGGAATGGTCTGGGCGTCGTTGAGAATTTCCAGCGCCGTCCCGTAGACCTCCACCTCGCCCGTGGGCATCTTGGGGTTAACGGTTTCCGCAGTGCGCGCGCGCACGCGACCGGTCACCTTGAGCACATACTCGCCGCGCACCTTGTCGGCCAGGGCGAAGTTCTCCTGGGCATCCGGGTCGAACACCACCTGCACCACACCTTCACGGTCGCGCAAGTCGATAAAAATCACCCCGCCGTGATCGCGGCGGCGGTCTACCCAGCCACACAAGGTCACTTCCTGGTCTATATGCGTGGCCCTGATGGTGCCACAGTAATCAGTGCGCATAACCCCTTCCCGTTCGCTTCTCTCAATCAGGCTGCCGGCTTGGCCGGCTTGCCTGTGGTTTTCGATGATTTGTCTTTACTGCTGGTCGATGTTTCGCCCGCTTTACTGTCACTCTTCTTGTCGGTACGGTCACCGGCCAGATTCTTTTGCTTGCTGGACTTGAAATCCGTCTCGTACCAGCCCCCGCCCTTTAGGCGAAAGCCCGCCGCGGAGATTTTCTTCACCAGTGTTTCCCGACCGCACTCGGAGCAGGTCACCAGGGGCGCATCGCTGAGCTTTTGCAGGGCTTCCAGCTCATGGCCGCAGTGGCCGCAGCAGTATTCGTATATAGGCATGAAAATTCCTCTTGTAGAGCGATTGAGCGCTATCGCCATTCACATACCCGCGCCGGGAAAACATCCCGGCCATAAAAAGCGCGCAATTATACCCTACAGACAGAGGAGCAGGAACCCGCAAATACTGGCTTTACCCACATGAGGTAACCGCTTTTCCGACCCACAAGCAGGTTGTTGGTAATACCCCCTACCCCTCCAGATAGACGCCCACGCTATTACCTTCGTAGGCCAGGGAGTAATATTGCAACCCGGCGGGGCAAACGGCCGGATGGCGCGGCTGACCGGAGGCCAGATTGAACTCCATACCATGCACCGGGCAGCGCAGCCAGCCGTCCAGCAGCGTGGCGCGCGACAGGGAGGCCCCCAGATGCGGGCACTGGTTGGCGATTAAGTAGGTTTTGCCCTCTTCCTGGATCAGCAGCAGCGGCTTGCCGGCCACCACCACCGGCAGGCATAGGCCGTCATAGAGTTGATGAAGTTTTGCCAGGGGAATAAAACTCATACCACACCTCGGCATTTCGATGGTCAACCCACAGCGGGTTTGCCACAATATGCCGTAGCCGTGGCGGAAATGCCACCCCTGATGGAGCTGTTATGAGTCACACCCGCTACCTCGAGCGCCTGCGCGCCCTGTCGGAGCAACTGCTGCAGTTGCAAAGCCCCATTCGTATTCTGGACGCCATCAAATGGCCGGCGCGCATCGAGGAGGATTTTCTGCGCGCCGGCGGCCGACAATTGCCCGCTATCGACGCGGACTATTACCAGCGTCTCGGATTGCCCTTCGAACCCGCTCGGCTCTCCACCCAATTTCGCGAACTGGGCGAGGCGGTGGCGCGCCAGTTGGGGAGTGACGACGCTCTGGGCCGCATATTGCTGGCCACCATCGAACAGTACCAGACGGTGATCCACTTGCTGACCACCCGGGGCACACGGGACTTTGGCCGCTACAGTCGGGATCTGTACGGCTCTCCCCGCCACAGCATTACCGGCGACAACCAATCGCTGCTGGATCTGGGGGAAAAGCTCTGCCGGATTTTCTCGCTGCCAGCGGCGGCACGTCTCCACCATACCTACCCGAAAAATATCGAGGCCACCGAGGCCGTGACTCAATTACAACAGAAAATGGATAGCTATTTTGGCCCCGGCCGGGTGCGCGTGGAGATCAGCGACGATATCGTCTCCGATGCCGCCGCCGGGGGGGATCGCATCAAGATCAACCGCCGCGCCCGCTTCTCCGAATTGGATATCAAGGTGCTGGAAGTCCACGAGGGCTGGGTGCATATCGGCACCACCCTCAATGGCCGCCAACAGCCCTGGGCCACCTGGCTGAGCGTGGGTTCACCGCGTATCACCGCTATCCAGGAGGGTATGGCGGTACTGATGGAGACCCTCACCTTCAGTTCCTTCCCCGACCGTGCCCGCCGTGTCAGCGACCGGGTACTGGCGGTGGACATGGCAGAGCGCGGCGCCGACTTTGTGGAGGTGTATCGCTATTTTCGCGAACGCGGCGACAGCGAACACGACAGTTACCGGGTGACGCAGCGGGTTTTTCGCGGCGGCACTCTGACCGGCGGTTCGGTGTTCACCAAGGACATCAGCTATGTGAAGGGCTTTGTGGAAAATGTGGGCTTTATTCGCAGCGCCATCGAAGCCGGCGTGCCTGAGATGATCCCCATGCTCTATGTGGGCAAGGTCACCCTGGAGGATTTGCCGGTACTCTACGAAAGACACCTGGACGGCATTATCAGCTCGCCGGACTTTTTACCGCCTATGTTCCGGGATGTGAACGGGCTGTATGTCTGGTTCGGTTTTTCCAGTAATATTGCCACCCTCGACAACGATCGCATGCGCCAGTACTTCGCCGGGCTGTTCAGCGGCCTGCGAACCTCGCCGGAACCCCTTACCTGACAGATATTATGAGCACACAGTTTTACGACGTCATTCTCACCGGTGACAAAATTTTTTTTGAGAATGACCAGGAGAGGCCGATCAACGGCTTTGTCACCTGTCGGCGGGTGGAGGCCACCTCCGAGGAAGAGGCGCAACGCATCGCCAAGCACCGATTATTGATTCACTGGAACCAGACCCTCAATGCCGACCGCAAACTGGGAGTCCCCAGGCTCAGCGTGGCGCACACATTGCCGGTTAGCCTGCTGCGCCGCTGGCTGCGACCGGCCCCCAGCGGCGATTACTACTTCTACGACAGCCCCGAGGTCCAACAGCAGCACCTGGCGGCGCTGCTGAAACGGCGGCGGTAGAGCGAGTCACCGATCATCGAATCGGTGAACGGTGAACGGTGAACGGTGATTCGACAACTCATTCAATAGTTTACTGAGTAGGTTGGGCAAGCTTCGCGCCGCCCAACAAGCCCAGGTTCTGCGTTTCCTGTTTCCGGTTCTGCCCCACGCTCACCGCCTATTGCTGGGCAGCGTTGCTCTTGCCCTACACTGTGTCTATTCCTTTGCGCCGGCGACGCAGGCGAGCGGCCAGCAGCAGCGGCAGCCACCACAGGCCGATGGCGCCGCCACCGCCACTGCCACCGCCGGAGGAGGAGCCACCACCACCGCTACCGCCGCCATTACCACCATCGCCGCCGCCGTTTCCGCCGCCATCGACGCCGCCATTATCCTCACGGACGATGCTCACCGCACCCGGATCGGCAATAGCGCTGTTGGCCTCGCCGTCGGCATCGTTGGGGCCGCCGTCCTCGATCTGCAGGCGCAGGCAGTAATCGCCTTCGTTCAGTCCTTCTTCCCACACCGGCAGTATGGGTGACGGGCAGTAACCGGGCTCGCCCGGCGCCGAGGCCAGACTGTTGCGGCTGTCCTCGGTAAAGTCCACCCACTCGCCGTCCAGGTATTTGCGGTACACCGCCTCGGCGGGGATAGCCTCGGTGAGCGGCAACACGATCTCGGCGCTTAGACTGGCGGAAGGCAGGCCGTCAATCTCGAAGTCGAAGATCCCGCCCACCGGTTCGTAGGTAGGATCTGCGTCGATGGCCTGGTCCGCCAGGTCGTCGTCGCCCAGCAGGATGCCGCCACCGGTGCCGGTCAGGGCCACCCGGCCCAGCCGGCAAGCGGTGCCCGGTTCGCACTCGGCCAGGTGGCGGTCGGGTTCGACCACCTGCAGGGGCAGCACATTGCTGACAAAGCCCGGGTCGAGGTAGTCGGGTATGCCGTTGCCATTACTGTCACCGTTACCTTCCTCGGCATCGCTGAGGCCGTCGCCATCACTGTCTTCGTCTGCCGACAGCACCGGCGGCTCGGCAAGTACCACAAAGTCCAGCATCGCACTGCCGCTGGCGCCGGCATTGTCCGTGGACACTACACGCACCCGATAGGCGCCGGGAGTCAGTGTGGCGGGGTCGAAGATCAGCTGGTTCTCACCCTCTTCGGCCAGATCCAGCAACACCGTATCGGTACCCGTCCAGCTCAGTGTGGGGCTATCCAAGGGATTGGGGTCGTTGATCGTCGCAGCCAGAGTCACCTCGCCACCGGCTTGAGCTACCTGCGCGGTGGTGGTTTCCGCCTGCCACAGTTGCAGTTGCGCCTGCGGCGCCAGGTTGGCTTCGCTGATGGTCAACTGGAACCCGCCCCGGCCCACATTGATATTGTGGATATCCGCTTCGGCATCAGCCGCTGGCGGTTCGCTGCCGCTGCTGTTATCCAGCCGCAAGATTACCGTCTCATCGCCTTCCGTAGACTCGTCAAGGAAAGTGTCCACCAGTATCTCCGCCCGCACCTGGGGTACACCCTCGGTCTCGGTAAAGGTGACATTACCGGAGGTGAGGTTGTGGTCGGCCGCATCGGCCGTGCTGGCCGGGTCGATCACATAGGGTACGGTGAACGGATAGACCGGCGCGGGGCCGTTGAGCAGTACGGGGATGGTAGCGGTACCGCCCTCGCCTACCTGCCGCTCCTTGCCGAAGGACACCAGCGGACGCACGTCCACGGTCTGTTCGGCCAGGGCCTCATTGCCCTTGCGGTCGGTGGCCACCCAGGTCACCACTTGGCGGCCGGGGCGCAGCCGGAGGCGGCCTTCGTTCATGCCCTGTACGCTAGGCGTGCAACAGTCTTCGCCATCCACCTGGTCGGTGGCCAGGGCGGCCAGCGCAGCGGAGAGTGCCACCTCGTCGGCATCGGCTTCCAGCCCCAGCAGTTGCCGCAGGGTAAGGGCGGTAAACAGGCCTTCGGCGTTAAACACCTGTGGAGCCGGTGCGGTCAATTGCGGCGCATCGGTATCCACATAGTCCTCGGGGTCGTTGGGGTCGGTCTCATCCAGCCCTTCCTGGTAATCGCTGAC
>CBFGUT010000213.1:0-5861 GCA_965652265.1 uncultured Cellvibrionaceae bacterium
GTCTGAGGTCTGAGGTCTGAGGTCTGAGGTCTGAGGTCTGAGGTCTGAGGTCTGAAGGGTAAGTGCTATGAAAAAAATTTACACCCATGAAAATCGTTTTCTGGTGTACAACGCCAAAAATCTGGTGGAAGCCGAGGGCATCGAGGTGGTAGTAAAAAACGAGTATGCCGGGGGCGGCCTGGGTGAGATTGCCGCCTTTGATACTTGGCCGGAGTTATGGGTAGCCAATGACAACGATTATGGTCACGCCTGCAAAATTATCGCTACTGCCTTGAGTGCGGATAACGCCCCCGAGTGGCACTGCCCCCAGTGCGGTGAGATCAACGACGCATCCTTCGAACTCTGTTGGCGCTGCAACACCCCTCATCCGAGGTCTGACGTCTGACGCCAGAATCTACCACACCCCCTGCAACATCTTCGCCGCCAGCAACACCATCAACACCGCAAAGCCCCGTTTGAGTGTTTTTACCGGCAGGGTGTGGGCCAGGCGGGCGCCCAGCGGGGCGGTGATAAAGCTCATAACGGCCATGGCCAACACGGCGGGCCAGAGGACAAAACCCCAGGCATGGGCCGGCAGTGTGGCTACATGCCAACCATTAATGATGTAACCGGCCGCGCCAGCGGCGGCAATGGGCAATCCCACCGCCGCCGAGGTGCCAATCGCCCGTGGCATGGACACATTACACCAGGCCAGAAAGGGTACCGTGAGTGACCCGCCGCCAATAGCCACCAGCGCCGATATGCCACCGATGCCCGTCCCCACTCCTGTCATGCCGGGAAGTGCCGGCAGTTGCCGTTCGGGCCGCGGGGGACGCCCCCAGATCATATAGGCGGCCATCACCGTCATAAAAAATGCAAAGAATACCGCCAGCGGCTTAGCGGTCACCACGGCGGCCAAAAAGGTGGCCGCGAATGTCCCCGCCAGCACGCCAGGGGTCAGCTGGCCCACCGCCCGCCAATCCACGCCTCTGCGGCGCTGGTGCGCCAGGGTGCTGGCAACGGCGGTGGGTACAATGGCGGCCATGGCAGTGCCCAGTGCCAAGTGCATGATCACAGTATCGTCAATACCCTGCGACGCAAACAGCAGCGTCAGCACCGGCACCATAATACCGCCGCCACCAATGCCAAACAGACCGGCAAAAAATCCCGTTATCGCTCCCAGCAACAGGTAACAGGCCCACCAAATAATCTCCAAGAGCCGCTATTCCTTACCCGATTGTCGGGGTTTATCCGGCGTCACGCCCTCACGCTCCATGCGCGCCAGTTCCTCACGGTATTTTTCCAGATCTTCCCAGTCGTAGGGGGTACCGGCATTGAGGGCGTCGGGGTGTCGGGCGCGCCCACGGGCCTGAGCCTGCAGGGAGTGATCCTCCTCATCGGCCTCTTGCCCCTTTTCCCGGGCTTTTTGCTCCCGCTCGTACTTCTTCATAAACTCTGATGCTTTCATACAACCTCCCCGCCCGGGTGATATTTAGTGCCCGGGCGTTATAATGGCCGGCTTTGCCTGATAAGGAAAAGTCACCATACCATGAGCCGAGCGCGATTCGAAAAATTACAGTGGGCGCTGGACCGCCGCCAGCCGGATATGACCCTGCTCACCGATCAGGTCCACAAGGCGCAGAATATTTCCGCCATGATGCGCACCGCCGAAGCGGCGGGCATCGGCACCGTGCATATGGTCAAGCCCGAGCGCGGACACCTGGTCTATCACAATACCGCCGGTGGCGTGGGCCGTTTTACCGCCCAGGTCACGCACGATCATATCGACGAGGCCTGCGATTGTTTGCAGCAACAGGGCTTCGCTCTCTACGCTGCCCACTGGTCCGAGCGCGCCATCTGCTACCGGGAAGTGGATTATACCCGCCCCTTCGCGCTGGTGATGGGGGCGGAGAAATATGGCCTCAGCGACACGGCCGCCGAGCGGGCCGACGCCCACCTGACTATTCCCATGATGGGGCTGGTGGCCAGCTACAACGTCAGTGTGGCGGCGGGCATTATCCTGCAGGAGGCCATGCACCAGCGGCTGCGGGCGGGGCACTACGAGCGCCAACCTGTCCGGGATGAACACTACTGGCGCACCCTGTTCGAATGGGCCCACCCGGAGATGGCCAAATACTGCATCACTCACGGACTGCCCTACCCGCCCCTGGATGAAGACGGCGACATCATCCCGCCAGCCGATCCTCGTTATCGTATTCCCGGCGTTCGCTGACAGGAACCTACTCAACCACCTCGGCGCAATGCTCCGATGGACAGGTTTCAACGGCCATCACCCAGGGTTCGTAGAGCTGGCCGGCCGCCAGTTTGACGCTGTACCTCGGCGGCTGGGGGTCATCGCTGTATGGACGCGGGCGCAGGTGCTCCAGCAGCCGGCGATGTTGCAGGGGAATGGCAATACTGCCGGACAAGAGCCTCACCACCCGCACCTGTGGTCTCATGCAATCGTCGCTGGGCGCCACCAGGGCGGGAGACAACCAGTAGCGACGGCCGTCGCGCTGCAACTCCAGCAGCGGCTCGATACTCGTGTCCACCGCCACCGCAAACAGGCGCGATTCCTCCTCACGGGCCTTGTGCCAGCGAGTGCGGGCATTGTTCACCGCGTGCGAATCCGGTTCGGCGTTCAGCTCCTGAAATTTCACATGCTCTCGCATTTGCTGCAAGTACTGCCGGTAGTGCGGGCCGTCGTACTCCAGCATTACCCAGGCCTCTGTCGGCAAGGGCTGCCCGCCCCGCTGGCGGCTGGGGCACTGCTCCCGCCGCGTGAAACCCAGCCGGTTGTATACCGCCTCAGACACCGCCAGCGAGCGCCAATGTCGGTGTTCGGCCACATCCTCCGGCAGGGTTTGCCAGCGCAGTGAAAGGGACAATCCGCTGTTCTCGCTGTTGTGCTTCCAGCGGTACGGCAGGGCCAGTTCGCGCTCTGTCAGCATCAGTTGCTGGGCGGGCTCCCCCATACGGTTATAGGCCACCCGGCCCAGCACCCAGACATTGACCAGCACAATCAACAACAGGGGCACAAGCAGTTTACGCATCACTGCCTCCCGCCAGCTGCATGGCCCGGCGCAGGCGCGAGAAGATCAATAGCGCGAGGATGGCGGTCATGCCCATCAGGAAGAAGAAAAGGTATTTGGGCAGCCACTGCCACCACCAGTCGAAAAACTTGGTGAACAGGAACAAGGAGAAGAACACATTGCCGGTGACCATCACCGCGGGCCAGCCCCGCGTCATGGCCAGCCAGATAACACCGGCGCTGGCGGCAAATCCCGCCAGTTGATACCAGCCCTCGATCACCGGGGCACGCCAGGGCAGGTAACTGGCTTGCCCCCAGTTGGACATGACCAGCAGGGTAATAAAAAAGGCGATCAAGGACAGCTGCCGGTAGATAGCGGTAAAGCCGTGGTAGCGCTGCTGGGACACCAGGCTGGGCAGCCAGAAGAGCGCGAGCGCGGGCAGGAGGAAATTTTCCGGGCGCTCGCCCAGGCTCAACCAGTAGCCCCCGCCCCAGGTGGCGGTCTGCGCACCGATATAGGCAAACAGGCAGAGAATGGCCGTCGCCAGCAACAGGCGAATATGCAGCCGGTATGCCAGCAGCAGCCCATAAAACGCGAACACCAGCAGGGCGCCGGGCGAGGGGCGCAAATTGAAGATTTGCCCCAGCATGGTGATATTCAGCACAAAGCAGCTAAAGGCGATCAGCGCGGCCAGCTTGGCAAAGTAGCCCGTGTCGTCCCGCCGCCACACCAGCGCCGTCAATCCCAGCGACAACACCGAGGCCGAGATCAACACCAGTACCTGCCAGCCGCTGGCCAGATAGCCCCAGTACTGGTGAAAAAGGAAAAACACACTGGCCGCCAGCGCCCAGGCGCCGAGAAAGGAGACAACTTGCATGCCCAGCGACAGGCTTTTCGCCCCGCTCGACAAATCCACATCGTGATGCTGCTGCAAGTGCTGCCTGACATCGCGGTGGTAATCGGCCACTGCCTGGCACTGCGGTTCATCCAGCACCAGTACGCCCGCCGAGGCCAGGCGCTCCAGCTCCGCCTCAAAGCCGGCAATCTCGTCAATGCGCTGTTGCGCCCGTTGCTTTTCGCTCTCGCTCACAACTCGTCCCTTGATGTTATTAGAGGTGCCCGCCCGCAGTATGCCACAATCTTTTTATCGCGCTGCAAGAGTTCTTGAATCCTGCACCCGACAAAGGTAGCATTCCAATATATCATATAAATCATAAAAGACTCTTTTAACAATCATCCGAGGTTGACCATGCGACGCCCCATGACTGCCCTGCTTTTCCTTGTCTTCAGCCTGCCGGCCCTGGCCGGACAATATAAACTGCAATCCCCCAGTGGCGATCTCGCCATCACCGTGGATACCGATACGGGTGTCCACTGGTCAGTCAACTACCGGGGCGAACCGGTGATTGCGCCGAGCGAGATAGGGCTGGAGCTGGCCGAGGCTGGAAGCATTACCGGAGATATCGAGATCACCAGTGAAGAGCGCACCCAGGTGGACAACTGGCTGGAGCCGGTGGTGGCGCTCAAGTCCGCCCGTGTGCGCGAGCACTACAATCAACTGGCGCTGCGCTTTGATAACGGCTTCGGCCTGGACTTTCGCGCCTACGACGATGGCGTGGCCTATCGGTTTGTCAGCGAACGCGAGGGCAGGTTGCGTATCAAACGTGAACAGCTGGCGCTCAATTTCCCCGCCGGTGCCAGCACCCGCTTCCCCGAGGAGGAGTCGCTGATCTCGCATAACGAGCGGCTCTATATACCCACCAACATCGACGAGATTGCTCCCGAGCGTTTTGCCTCCCTGCCCGTGTACATGCACACCCAGGACACCCATGTGGTCTTTACCGAGGCGGACCTGCTGGACTACCCCGGCCTGTTTTTATACGGCACCAGCGATCACGGGCTGCGCGGCGATCACCCTCGGGTGGTCACCCAGGCCAGGCCCATGGCCGGCTCGGAAGATCGCAACCAGGAGATCAGCTACGGCGATATTATTGCCGAGACCGCGGGCACGCGCACCTTCCCCTGGCGGGTGGCGGTGATCAGCGACCGCGACGGCGCGCTGGTGGAGAGCCAGTTGGTGTGGCTGCTCTCCAGCCCCAACCGGGTAGCGGATACCAGCTGGATCAAGCCCGGCAAGATTGCCTGGGACTGGTATAACGCCAACAACCTGTTCGGCGTGGATTTCGAGGCCGGCATCAACACCCGCACCTACAAGTACTATATCGATTTTGCCGCGCAATACGGCCTGGAATACGTCATCCTGGACGAGGGCTGGACCAAAACCACCACCAATATTCTGGAAACCAATCCCGACATCGACGTGCGTGAGCTAATCCGTTACGGCAAGAAAAAGAATGTGGGTATCATCCTGTGGAACCTCTGGGGACCGCTGGACAAAGACTACCAAAACATTCTTAAAACCTATCATGAATGGGGCGCGGCCGGCATCAAGGTAGACTTTATGCAGCGCTCGGATCAGTACATGGTTAACTTCTATGAAAAAATTGCCCGCGAGGCCGCCAAAAACCAGTTAATGGTGAGCTTCCACGGTGGCTACAAGCCCACCGGCCTGCGCCGCACCTATCCCAACGTGGTCACTCACGAGGGCGTCAAGGGCAATGAGAACAACAAATGGAGCAGCGATATTACCCCGGACCACAATCTCAACCTGCCCTTTATCCGCATGCTCGCCGGTCCTATGGACTACACCCCGGGAGCGCTGCGCAATGCGCAACCCGACAACCACCATATCAACCATTTTCGTCCCATGAGTATTGGCACGCGCGCCCACGAAGTGGCCATGTACGCGGTGTTTGAAAGCGGCTTTCAGATGCTGTGTGAATCGCCCTC
>CBFGUT010000214.1:0-5778 GCA_965652265.1 uncultured Cellvibrionaceae bacterium
GAGTCGGGTAGTGGTGTGTGGGACCCTCATTTGCCAAGGATGGAAAATGGGAGCCCCCAAGGAAGGGTTAACGGCGTGTCCCACAGGCCGCTACCCGACCTCGGCGATCTGGGAAAGAATACAATTCCCTCTTCGAGAGGGCTTTGGCAATACCGGGTTCTTCGAGCCTGGATGTTTACTTGAGAAGCAGTTCATAAGATTTCCCCGTTTCCGAGCTTATGGTTATGTTAACCTTAAGGCTGTTTGTTTACAGGGAATAATAACAATGGTTCGTCAAACAGTTTGTGTCTTGTGCGTCAGTCTGTGTGTAGCGCTTACCGCTCATGCCTACACCAACGAGCGTGTTAACTCTAACACCAATCACATTAATCTCTATCAATCGATCAATTCCCATCATGCTCAGGGTTCCATTTATCCCCCGGCGCCCAACGCCCGTCCTGCCGATTCGCCCATCAGGGTGCTGGTGAAACTGGAAGGGCAGCCGCTGGCACTATTTGCCAAGCAGCAACGCGACACCCTCACCGATAAATCATTGGCGTCAGACCAGATCCGTACCGTTGCTAAACAGGTACGGGTACAACGGCAAAAGATGCTGGCTGACCAACAGCGGCTGATTACAAAAATGCAGCAGCAGGGGCTGGTCTCGTCCGTTCACCGACAGTTTGTTAATGTGGGCAATCTTGTCAGCGTGAGCACACAGGCCAATCAACTTGACGCAATTCGGCAATTACCGGGGGTGGCCGCGGTCTACCCCGAACGTCGGCATCGGGCCCTGTTGGATGATAGCGTGGCATCCCTGGGCGCTCCCCAGGTGTGGGAAATGCGCGATGACATGGACAGGCCCCTGACCGGGCGGGGCATGCGAGTGGCCATACTTGACACGGGTATCGACTACGCCCACCCCGATCTGGGTGGGTGTGTGGGTAAAACTTGTAAAGTGCTTGCCGGGGTGGATTTTTCCGGGTTGAGTGCCGAGGGTGACGAGTCACCCTCGACCAACGAGTTGGACTTTCGCGATTACAATGGTCACGGCACCCATGTGGCGGGCATTGTTGCTGCCGATGGGCAGGTCCGGGGGGTGGCGCCCGAAGCGCAGCTCTACGCGGTCAAGGTGCTGGACGACTCGGGGTTTGGCGGCACCACAGGCATAATCGCCGGTATTGAATGGGCGATAGATCCCGATGACGATCCGGCCACTGACAACGGTGCCCATGTGATGAACCTCAGCCTCGGCGGCAGTATTGACGCGGCAATGGATGAAGCGGTCAACACCGCCATGGAGGCCGGTGTCGTTGTGGTAGTGGCCGCCGGCAACAATGGTCGCTATAACAGTGTTGATTCCCCGGGTTCGGCGGAAAAGGTGATTACCGTCGGGGCCATTGACAAAGAAGATAAAATCGCCAGTTTCAGCTCCCGTGGCCCGGTGCTTGGCGACTATATCAAGCCCGATCTGGTGGCGCCGGGTGTGGATATCAATTCCACCTGGCTCAACGGTGCCCATAAGCCCTTGCAGGGAACCAGTATGGCCGCGCCGCATGTGGCCGGCGCCGCGGCGCTGCTGCGCCAGTTACACACTCAGCTCTCCACCGCCGAGATTAAAGCCTTGCTGGTGAATGGCAGCCGGGGGCTGGAGCTGGATATTTTCACTCAGGGAGCCGGGGCGCTGGACCTGTTGGCCTCGGCTCAGGCGCAGTGGTTGTTTACGCCTTCCAGTTTGCTGCTGGGTCGCTTTACGCCGGATGATGTGTCCAAAACACTGGAGGCGCCGCTGCTGGTGAGCAACCTAGGATCGGCGCCGGGGCACATTGATCTCGGGCAACATGGGCCGGCGATTCCCGGTACGCACCTGGCCGTCACTGGCGATAGTGAAGCGCCGGTAGCCCCCGGCGAACAGCGGTCACTGATGATATCGCTCGAGGTGGACAATGGTGCACTGCCCTTTTCCGACCACGAAGCCCTGCAGCACGAATCCTTCGTGGGTCTGAGTCTGGATGGAGGCCCCGTGCGCCTGCCTTTCGCCTTAATTAAATCGGCACTGCTCAAATTGCAAATGGAAAGCACGCTGGAATATGTGATATTGCTGGATAAGGAGCGGGGTGGCAGCCGCTATGCCAGCTCACTGGATTGTACCGAGGAGCCCGAAGAGCGGGAGCTTCTGCTCCGGCCCGGTCACTACCAAACCGTGTGGATGTTTGCCGATGAACCCTGCTCCGCGCCCAACAAGATGGTGTTTGGCGAAGAGGTGCAAGTGGACACTGTATCGAGTGCTGAGGCTTCGGGTGACCAGGCGGTGCATGAGTTAGGGCTTGAGGCAATTATCGATAAACAGGGTGAACTCCTCGCCCTCGATACCCTGTCGCTGGATAATACCTGCCTTAATCTTTGGCATCCGAGCATGGAGTATCTGCATTTCGACTGCGGGGCCAGCGGCGGCGACCCCCGACACGTCTTGAGAGTCAGTGACATTCCCGAGGCCTTTGTGCTGGACTACGCCATGGTGATCAGCGGCGAAGGCGATGAGAATAAGCCCAATCACCGCAACCTTTACCTCCTCAGCGATAAGCTGGAAAACGGATTGTCGGCGCCGAGAAAAATTTCCCTGGATTTAGCCACCGCCGGTCACTTTAATCTTAATGTGGTCAATCCCCACTGGAATGGCTCCGCGTTGCGGGCGGGTGTCAATCTGGTGAAGCCCCTGGGTGTGGATGGCAAAACCGGCATAGATCTGCCCGCCACTATTAGCGGGGCCTACACTTTGCCTGCTTCTTTCACTCTATATGGAGAGGTGTCGAATCTGGGTCTGTCCGAATGGTTTGCGGGTATCGAATTGGAGCAAACCGGGGAAGACGATACGCAGGACGATAATTTTTTCAGAAAGTCGCTATTAGCGACTGGCCCGGTGGGGTTTATCGATACCGATAGCTACTTTAAATTCGTCCAGGATGAAGATCGCCTGCATGTCTTTTTCCAGAGTCAGGACAATGAGTCTTATGTATCTCAACCCGGCTATTACTTCTCGGCGCGACCGGCCATCTCGCCGGAAATGAATGCCGTTGAAGTGATTGCCGGGGACTGGCTGGGTTATGGCATGCAGAAGGACGAAACCCACAACCGTTTTGGCGGCAGCTTGCCCTTTACCGTGGCTTGTGACGGCGAGATATTGGCTGAGGACGATTTCAACGAGACTTTCTTTGTCGACTTTTACAGCGAGAGTGACTGCCAGCGAGTGACGTTGAACATAACTATGCCCACGCGGTTTTATGATGTGGAGGACAGCTCGCGGATCGTCATTGACTTTAAACGCCAGCCGCCGGAAAGTTTCGACAATACCATTGGCCTGGATAACCTTCCCGACTGGATGGAAGCGCCCTCACTGGAGGATTTGAGCTTTCTCAGTGATGGCCAGAATACGCGGCTATTGACTGGGGAAGAATTGACGGTGCGTTTGCGCCTGGGATCGCGGGGCAAGGTGGTCTCCGTGTCGCAAGTCAGCCTGGCTTACCGACTGGAAGGCAACACTGAGTGGACGCCATTATCGTTGCAGGGCGAGGGCGTTGATTACCAGGCCAGTCTCCCGGTAATGGACGGTTCCCGCCTTGGTTCCCTACAGTTGACAGTGGAAGATGAAAAGGGCCATCGTATGACCCAAACGCTCAATTCTGTCTTTTATCTGGGCCGGGATACGGATGCCCGGATTGAGTTGCCCCCGGTATTTGGTGTTACCAGTGAATTCACCATGGAGGCGACAGGCCCTCTCACCGACATCAGCCTGTTCAGCCTGCTGGCCATGGACCCCTATGGCGGCAGTGTCGTCGCCACGCTGGAAAATGACTCCCTACTCCCGTTAGGGACTCACCAATTGAGCTGGAAGGCGGTGGGTAGTACCGGCCTGGAGGCGAATACTATCCAGACACTGCATATTGTCGATACCACGCCGCCCACTCTCACTGTACCGGCCACCTCCAGAGTGGTGGTGGCAGTGGGTGGCTCCGCCGACAATCCCGCCAGCCCTACGGCTCAGGATCTTGTGGATGGGAATATTGCTCCGGTTCCCGATCAGGAGGGGCCATTTGCTGAGGGCGAGCATACCATTACCTGGACCGCCACCGATAATAGCGGCAATATGGCCACGGCCATGCAGACTCTTACGGTAAGCGTTCCGGTTGTAACGCCCGCGCCGTCTCCAGGCAATAACAATAGTAACAGTGGTGGCGGTGGCAGTTTGGGTTTTTGGTGGTTACTGTGGATGATGGTGAGTGCCGCCCTGGGCAGAAGAGTAATAGGCCGGAGGTCTGAGGTCTGACGTGAAAAGCCGAGTCGTCGATGATCGAATCAACGATCGACGACTCGATTAGGTGTTACAGGTCGTATTCCAACTGATAGGCATGCTCATCGCCGGTGCGCTGAATGGTCAGCCTGCCGGCGATACCCTGCCATTCGCCGGTGCCCGAGTCGGGGACAATCTCCACCGTCAGGCTTTCCCCGTCAGGGCTCATCAGGCCATAGTGCTGCAGTATAAAGCTGCCGCGCTTGCCCGCCAGGGTGCCGGTGACCTGCTCGATGGCCACATAACCGGCGGACTGGGGGACAGCGGTTCGAACGCTGAGCATTTCGCCGTGGCCGCTCGCCGTCAGTTCACCGCTGTAGTTTTTCTCGATGCGCATCCTGCCCAGATTATTGCCCTCGGTTCCTGGGAAATCGATGGTCAAGGGGTTGAGATTGACGGTAAAAGTACCTTTGGCCTGCATGGGGGTTGCTCCTGCGAATTGAGATTGAAAAACGGACAATATAAGTATCAAGCGGATAATAGTCATTTCAAGTGACAGCGATAGTGGAACATACCGCTTATACTGGCGTTTTGTTGGCGGCCTGGCTTGTAAATATGCGACACAGTGACACTATAAAGTCCATCCCTGCGGAGGCGCGTGGCCTGGTTCGGCGTCGAGACAGTGCCCGGCATTTCCAGTTGTTGCGCCGTGAGCCCAGCCCAAGCCTGGCGCACCTGGTGAAACACTACTGGCAGGTCAGCTGGGATTTGCGGGGCCGTGCCGATTATCTGCAGCAAAATCTGCCCCACCCGAGTGTTCACCTGTCGTTGGGGAGTGATGGATTCTGTGGTATTCGCGGTGTCGTCAGTCAGTGTTTTTACTACCGGCTCAGCGGTCGAGGGCGGGTGTTGGGGGTGAAATTTCATCCAGGGGCTTTTGCCGCTTTTTATCCCGTGTCTGCCCATCAGTTGACCGATAGGCGTATTGCACTGAGTGAGCTGTGGGCAGAAGATGAATCCCCTTGGATAAGTTCTATCGCCAGTACCGCCTCCCTGGCGTCTATCGCCGAGAAGGTTGAAACCCTGCTGGCGCAACGGGCAGGTTCCCTGCCCACGGCTGCGGTAGAGGTCAGACAGTGGGTGGATACTATCTTCGAACAGCCAGAGCTCTGCTCAGCGCACGCACTGGCTCGACAGAGCGGTGTCTCGGTGCGAACGCTGCAGCGGCTGTTCCGGCGATATGTGGGGGTCTCGCCCAAGTGGGTTATTGATCGCTACCGGCTGATCGAGGCTGTGGAAAGTCTCAATACCGGGGCCAGGGTGGATTTGACTGAGCTTGCCTGCCGCCTGGGCTACTTTGATCACGCTCATTTTTCCAAGGCGTTCCGCGCGCTGGTGGGCATTCCACCCTCGCAGCTTCAGGGGAGCTGAGTTAGCGTCTAAATTGCTTTTTAAATGGTTTTTAGGGAATGAGGGTATGCTGAGGGAAAGCGGGAGTTTGAACGCTGAAG
>CBFGUT010000215.1:0-5731 GCA_965652265.1 uncultured Cellvibrionaceae bacterium
CCGGGCAGGGCGATGTCGTCCTGATCTTGGGCGCCGGTGATATCGAGCGGCTGGAGTCCTACTATCTGGACCGCGGTTATCTGGCTTTTAATCTGAATTCCACTCAGGTGTCACTGAGCCCCGATAAAACCCGCGTCTTTATTACCCTCAATATTACCGAAGGCGATGTCTATACGGTTAACGGCGTGGAGCTGGCCGGAGACCCTGCGATTTCCGAGCAGTTGGTACGACGCATGATTCTGATACGCGAGGGGGATACCTTCTCCCAGGCGTTAAAGACGTCCACTTCGGAGTTTATTACCAATCGTTTGGGCAACGAGGGTTATACCTTCGCGGAAGTGGAGGGAATCCCCGAGCGCAACGATGAGGATAAAACGGTAAAAGTGACTTTCTTTATCGATCCGGGTCAACGCGCCTATGTCCGCCGTATCAATTTCCGCGGTAACACCAACACCCAGGATCATGTGTTACGCCGGGAAATGCGGCAGATGGAAGGGGGGGCGGCTTCCACTGCCCAGATCGAACATTCAAAAATTCGACTGGAGCGGCTGGGCTTTTTCAAGGAAGTCACCACCGACACCGTGGAAGTGCCCGGTGTGCCCGACCAGGTGGATGTGGACTTTACTGTAGAGGAACAGCCAACCGGCAGCCTGGGCTTGCAAGTGGGCTATGCTCAATTTTCCGGCATGATGATCTCTGGCAGCGTGCAGCAAAACAACTGGTTTGGTACCGGCAAGCAGGTGGGAATTTCCGCTAGTCACAATCGGTATCAGACCGCTTACAATTTCAGCTACAACGACCCCTATTTTACCGTCGACGGTGTCAGCCGTGGTTTTAAACTCTATTACCAGAGCAGCGACTATGCCCGTATCAACGTGGCGGGTTATAGTACCGATATCACCGGCGGTGAGGTGAGTTTTGGCTATCCCATTTCCGATGTGGAGCGTTTGAGTTTTGATCTGGGCTTTCGCAATCTGACGGTCAAGCCCAGCCAATACTCACCGCGAGAGATCATTCGCACGCCCCTCTACCCACCGAATGACGTCTACATTACCCAGAGCGAGTATCTGGAACTTCTGGAGAGCTTAGGGTCCGGTAACGACTTCCCTGTGGGGAGTGTGGAGACCTTCCCGGTCACCGACGATGTACGCGGTGACCCCGGCTTTCTGGATACCCACGGCACCGAGTTCCACGACTTCGTAGCCCGGGGTGCCTGGGGTCGCTCTACCCTCAACCGCGGCATATTGCCCACCCGCGGCTCATCACAGCGTTTGAATCTGGAGGTGGCCCTGCCCGGCGGTGATCTGGAGTACTACAAGCTGCGCTTGGATGCACAGATGTTCAAACCATTGACCCGCAGCCTGACCCTGCGGCTGCGCACCAGCATTGGCTGGGCTGACTCCTACGGCGGGACTGAGCAATTGCCTTTCTTTGAGCACTATTACGCCGGCGGTTTTGGCTCCGTACGCGGTTTCGAGCGCAACAGTCTGGGCCCGCGTGCGACCCCTGTGGAGACACGCTTTACTCAGTTCAGCGCCTGGGATGATAAAAACGGCGATGGCTATGTGGAGAACTCCGAGACTTCGGCCTTTGTCAATGTGCTCTGTGAAGATCCCTCGCTGGGAGGCTACAATGGGGCGACCACCTGCCGTGCGGGTGAGTTGATGACCAACCGCACCCAGCAAGTAACCGAGCGCACCCGCTCGTTTGGCGGTAATCTGCTGCTGGAAACCAGTATGGAAGTCATTTTTCCGCTGCCCTTTATTGAGGACCAGCGCATGTTCCAGGCGGCATTCTTTGTGGATGCGGGCAATGTGTTTGATACCAATTGCAGCAGTACCCAGGTCAATTGTTATGATTTCAGCCTCGATAGAGTGAGCGTGGCGGCGGGTGTGGGCCTGACCTGGATCTCCGGTTTTGGCCCGATGACCTTCAGTTTGTCCCAACCCCTGCAACAGAACGAGTTTGATGAAGACAAACGCTTCCAGTTCTCACTGGGGCAGACCTTCTGATAAGCTGCGTGTAAAATTTGATAACCAGAGGACTTGTTTGTGAATATTTTGAAAAATCTGTTTGTGAGTGTGCTTTTATTGACCACCAGTGCCGTTGCCCTGGCTCAGGAGAAAGTCGTAGTACTGGATATGCAGGCGGCCATGATGGGCACCAACGTGGCCAAGCAGACGATGGAAAACCTGCAAAAAGACTCCGAATTTACCGCTCTGCGCGCCAAACTGGAAAGCCTGGTGGCGGATATCAACGCTTTGCAGGATAAGGCGGAAAAGGAAAGCATGACCTGGTCAGAGCAACAGACGGCTGATCACCGCAAGAAAGTGGAATATTTGCGCGCTGACTACGAGTTGGCCACCAAAAAGTTGCAAGCCGAGCAGCAGCAAGTGTTGCAGCGTGTTCAGCAACAATTGTCTCCCAAGATCGCTCCGGCGCTGGAACAATTGGTGAAAGACCAGAATATCGGCTTGATTATCAATGCCCAATCCGTTTTTCATGCCACTGCTGAATATGACATTACCGACGATCTGGTCGAGCAGTTAAACAAATCCAAATAAGGCGGCGACAACGGTGACCTACTCCCTGGGCGAACTCGCCGAGTTCTTGTCTGCCGACTTACGTGGCGATGCCGGTTATCAAATAACCGGCATCGCTGCTTTGGGGTATGCCGATAGTGACCAGATCAGCTTTCTGGCCAGCCCGGTCTACCGCAAATTGCTGGCGCAAACACGGGCCGGGGCGGTATTACTGAAAGCGGAGGATGCCGCCACCTTCCCGGGTCGCGCTCTGGTGGTGGCCGATCCCTACCTGGCCTATGCCCGGTTGACCCGACTATTCGATCGAAGCTTTGAGCAGACGCCCGGTATCCATCCCTCTGCCGTGGTGGCCGAGGATGCCCGCATCGCGTCAGGTGCCTGTATCGGCGCTCATGCGGTGATCGCCGCAGGTGTGCAGATTGCCGAGGACGTGATTATTGGTCCAGGCTGCAGTATCGGGGCCCGCAGTCAAATCGGCGCAAGAAGCCGTCTGGCTGCCAATGTGAGTATTTATCACGATGTGGTGATCGGCGAAGATTGCTGTTTGCACAGCAACGCTGTGATCGGTGCGGACGGTTTCGGTTTTGCGCCCGATCGCGAGGGCGGGGGTTGGTGCAAAATTCACCAGTTGGGCGGCGTGAGAATTGGTCACCGAGTGGAAATAGGTGCCGGTAGTGCAGTGGACAGGGGCGCGCTGACCCACACCGAGATTGGCGATGGGGTGATTATCGACAATCACGTACATATCGCTCACAACTGCATCATAGGCGATAATACCGCCATTGCCGCCCACAGTGGCATCGCCGGCAGCACCAAAATCGGTCGGAATTGTACCCTGGCCGGGGCGGTGGGGGTTACAGGACATATTGAAATCACCGATAATGTGCACCTAACCGGCATGACCATGGTGACCAAGTCGATTACCGAACCCGGGAGTTATTCATCCGGGACGGCGGCTGTGGACACCCGGACTTGGCGAAAGAATGCCGTGCGCTTTAATCAGCTCAATGAATTGGCCGAGCGTATCAAGCAGCTGGAAAAACAATTAAACGACAGAAAGTGATCGGGATTGCTTTCACAACAGGCGCAGCGCGCCAGACAGGCAAAAAATCATGATGGACGTTAATACAATCAGAGAATACCTCCCACACCGCTACCCCTTTTTGCTGCTCGATCGAGTCGTGGAACTGGTGGAGGGTGAGTATATTCGTGCCTATAAGAATATCACTATCAACGAGGAGGTTTTCAACGGCCATTTTCCCGATTTTCCGGTTTTTCCCGGGGTGATGATCCTCGAGGCCATGGCACAGGCGTCAGGTGTATTGGGCTTCAAGACCATGGATAAGCGGCCGGAGGATGGCTCCATTTACCTTTATGCCAGTATTGACGATGCCCGCTTCAAACGCCAGGTGGTTCCCGGGGATCGACTGTTTCTGGAGTCGCGGGTGGTGTCGGTGAAACGGGGTATCTGGAAGTTTGAATGTCGGGCTATGGTGGATGATGAACTGGCGGCATCGGCAACCATCATGTGTGCCGACCGGAAAGTCAATTAACCACCGAGGAACCACCCCTTGATCCATCCGCAGGCCATTGTTCACCCCGATGCCCAGGTAGCCGACGATGTGGAAATCGGACCCTGGACCAGTATCGGTGCCGATGTGGTCATTGGACCCGGGTGTGAAATTGCCTCCCACGTGGTGATTAAGGGGCCCACGGTTATCGGTCGTAACAATCGGATCTATCAGTTTTCCTCGGTGGGTGAGGATACCCCCGACCTTAAGTACAAGGGTGAACCCACCCGACTGGTAATCGGCGATAACAACATCATTCGTGAGGGCGTTACTATCCATCGCGGTACGGTGCAGGATCGCTCGGAAACCACTATCGGTCATCACAATCTGATCATGGCCTATGTGCATATCGGTCACGACAGTGTGGTGGGCGATCACTGTATTCTCGTCAATAATACCGCACTGGCCGGACATGTAGTGGTGGGGGACTGGGCCATTCTCAGCGGTTTTACCCTGGTCCATCAGTACTGCCATATTGGCGCGCACAGTTTCACCGGTATGGGTTCCGCCATCGGCAAGGATGTGCCAGCCTATGTCATGGTCAATGGTAGCCCGGCGGCGGCCAAGAGTATTAATGCCGAGGGTTTGCGCCGACGCGGTTTTTCCCGTGAACAGATCGCCGCTATCACCCGGGCATTTAAAATCATTTACCGCCGCGGTCTGACGGCGGATGAAGCGCTGCTGCAGTTGCAACAACTGGTTGAAGAATCGCCAGTACTGACATTGCTGATTGATTCCCTGCAAAACTCCACCCGGGGTATTGTTCGTTAGTGTAGGCCATCACTGATAGTGTGACTTATGGCGGCCTGCACTAGATTTTCGTTTTTTTCAGTCTGCCTGGAACGGATCATGACAGCAAAAATTAAAATTGGTCTGGTGGCCGGGGAGGCTTCGGGAGATATTCTCGGAGCCGCACTTATCAAGGAACTCAAACATCGAATTCCGCAAGTGGAGTTCAGTGGCATCGGTGGCCCGCGTATGCTGGCTGAAGGGTTCCACTCTTTCTTTCCCCAAGAGCGCCTGGCGGTCATGGGCCTGGTGGAACCCCTTAAGCGTCTGCCCGAGTTGTTGCGTATTCGCCGCTTTCTGACGGAACATTTTACTGAGCACCCCCCGGCGGTTTTTATCGGTATCGACGCTCCCGACTTCAATTTAACGCTGGAAGAAAATCTTAAGAAAGCCGGTGTTACGACCGCCCACTATGTTAGTCCCTCGGTCTGGGCCTGGCGTCAGGGACGAATTCGCAAAATCAAGCGCGCCGTGGACTTGATGTTGGCGCTGCTGCCTTTTGAGTTGCCCATTTACCAACAACACCAGGTGCCGGTGGCCTTTGTGGGTCATCACCTGGCCGACGAAATTCCCCTGCAAACCGATCGTCGGGCGGCAAGGCAAGCACTGGGCCTGGATCCCGAGGGTGACATTATCGCCCTCTTGCCCGGCAGCCGGCAGAGCGAGGTGGAGCGACTGGGGTCGGTGTTTTTTGCCGCCGCCCGCCAGTGTCTTAAAACCCGGCCCGGCCTCAAGTTTATTGTGCCGGCCGCCAATCCCGAACGCTATCGGCAAATACATCAACAGCTGGGCGCTTTTGCCGACCTGCCGGTAGAATTGGTACACGGA
>CBFGUT010000216.1:0-5720 GCA_965652265.1 uncultured Cellvibrionaceae bacterium
AGGCCCATTCCCTGGCGGATTTTTTTGAATGGGTGGGGAACCGGGCTTTACTGGACAATCACTACCGGGTGACTTGGGAGGATGCCTCTGGGTATCGACATTGGCGATACGATCCCTACACCTTTTGGCCACAGCTAACGGACTATGACTTACACCTGTTTGGCGAGGGGCGCCATTGGCAGATATATAAACATCTGGGCGCGCATAGGCGACAGGTGGACGGTGTTGACGGTGTGCTTTTCGCCACTTGGGCGCCGGGCGCCGAGCGAGTCAGTGTGGTGGGAAACTTCAACCGCTGGGATGGCCGCTGCCACCCCATGCGCTGCCGAGGTGGCAGTGGTGTCTGGGAACTGTTTGTACCCGATATAGCGCCCGGCGAGGTCTATAAGTTTGAAATCCGCACCCGCCAACAGCCCAAGTGCCTGGTCAAAACCGACCCTTATGGGCAACAGTTTGAACGGCGGCCGGCCACGGCGGCCATTGTCACGGACGCCCAGCCTTATAAGTGGGAGGATAGCCAGTGGATGGAAAAGCGCCATCAGTGGCACTGGCAGAGCAGCCCGCTGTCGGTTTACGAGCTGCACCTGGGTTCCTGGCGCCGCCCTAACGACCGGGAGTTTTACAATTATCGCGAACTCGCACCGATGCTGGTGGAGTATTTACAGCCGCTGGGATTTACTCATGTGGAAGTGCTGCCCCTGTCCGAGCATCCTTTGGATGATTCCTGGGGGTACCAGTGTACCGGTTATTTCGCGCCCACCAGCCGCTTTGGCGCGCCGGATGATTTGCGCTTCTTTGTGGATTACCTGCACCGTCATAATATTGGTGTGATTCTGGACTGGGTTCCCGCCCATTTTCCCCGCGATGAATTTTCACTCGCCCGCTTTGATGGTACCGCCCTTTACGAGCATGAAGATCCGAGGCGCGGCGAACACCGTGACTGGGGTACACTGATCTTCAATTACGGCCGCAACGAGGTGCGTAACTTCCTGATTGCCAGCGCTCTCTACTGGCTGGAGGAATTCCACATTGATGGCTTGCGGGTGGATGCGGTCGCCTCCATGATTCATCTGGATTATTCCCGTGAAGACGGCGAATGGATTCCCAATCAGTATGGCGGCAATGAAAATCTCGAAGCGGTGGCTTTTCTTCGTGAATTGAATATTCAGTGCCACGGTCAACACCCCGGCGCCCTGGTCATCGCCGAAGAGAGCACCGCCTGGCCTCAGGTCAGCGGCCCTGTGTATCTGGGCGGACTGGGTTTCTCGCTGAAGTGGAACATGGGTTGGATGCACGATACCCTGGAGTATATGCGCAAGGATCCGGTGCATCGCACCTACCACCACGACAAGCTCACCTTTGGTCTGATGTACGCGTTCAGTGAAAACTTCCAGTTACCCTTCTCGCACGATGAAGTGGTACACGGCAAGAGCAGTCTGCTGGGCAAAATGCCGGGAGACGACTGGCAGAAGTTTGCCAACTTGCGTCTGCTCTATGCGTTTCAATGGACCTATCCAGGCAGTAAGTTACTGTTTATGGGTTCTGAATTTGGCCAGTGGAGTGAATGGAATCACCACCGACAACTGGATTGGGCGCTACGGAAATATCCCCTGCACAGCGGTTTAATGCGACTGCTGGGGGACTTGAATCAACTGTATCGCCAGGAGCCGGCACTTTACGAAAAAAATTACCAGAGCGACGGGTTTGCCTGGATAGATTGCCATGACACCAGCCAGTCGGTACTCAGTTTTATGCGTTGTGGCGACCAGGCCAGTGTGATTATTCTCCTTAATTTTACGCCAGTGGTGCGTGAAGACTATCGGGTGGGCGTGCCTGAGGCCGGTGTCTATCGGGAATTGTTTAATTCCGATTCGTCTTACTATGGTGGCAGCGATGTGGGTAATGGCGGCGGAATTTATAGTGAGGATAAGGCCTGGATGAACTTACCCGCCTCCCTGTCGCTTACCTTGCCGCCACTGGGTTGTATTATTCTCAAACGCCAATAAGGGGTGGCGCATGAAAGTCTTGTTTGCCTGTAGTGAGGCCTACCCTTTTATCAAAACCGGTGGCCTCGCCGATGTGGCCGGAAGCCTTCCGCGCGCGCTGGCACAACTGGGCTGCCAGGTGCGATTGTTGCTGCCTGCTTATCCTCAGGTACTGGAAAAGGCACAGGCACTGGGGTGTCGGGAAATTTTTCGCGGTGCTTTTCTGGGTGAGAACCTGAGTCTCTGGCAAACCCGCCTGCCGGGTAGTCGTGTGCAGGTTTGGCTGGTGGATACCATCGGTTTTTCAAACCGGGCCGGCAATCCCTATACAGGACCCGATGGATGTGACTGGCCAGACAGTGCCCAGCGGTTTTATCGCTTTTGTCAGGTGGCTGCGGCCCTCGCACAGGACCACTTTGGTCTCGGTTGGTGCCCGCAAGTGGTCCATGCCAATGACTGGCAAACCGGATTGATCGCGCCGTTACTGGCCGACAGCTCACCCCGCCCCCGCTGTATTTTTACCATCCACAATCTGGCCTATCGCGGACTCTTTTCACGTCAGACTTATGCCGAACTGGGATTACCGTGGTCGTGGTGGCATATGGATGGTCTGGAATTTTACGATCAGTTGGCTTTTATCAAGGGCGGTTTGGTGTGGGCCGATCACATTACCACTGTCAGCCCGCGCTATGCCGAGGAAATCCAGCAACCGGCTTTTGGCCACGGTTTGGAAGGCCTGCTATACAAACGTCGCCACCAGCTGTCGGGGATTGTCAATGGTATCGATACCGAGGAGTGGAATCCGGGCAGTGACAAACATCTCGTTGCCCCCTTCAATCGTCGCACACTGAAACGCAAGGCCCTCAACAAGACGGCTCTGCAAGAGCGCATGGGGTTGCCGCCGACAGATTCCTTGCCGCTGCTGGGATTTATCGGTCGCCTGGTGGAACAAAAAGGCATAGGTTTACTGTTGGCTGTGCTGCCGGATTTATTGGCCCGAGGCGCCTGTCAATTCGTGGCACTGGGCAGCGGCGAAGCTCGTTATGAAAATGCCCTGCGAACGCTGGCAGAACAATTTCCCGGCGCCGTGGGTATTCAATTGGGCTATGACGAACCCCTGGCCCATCAAATAGAGGCGGGTTGTGATCTGTTTTTAATGCCTTCGCTGTTCGAGCCCTGCGGGCTCAACCAACTCTATTCCCAGCGCTACGGTACACCGCCGCTGGCCCACTATGTAGGAGGGCTGTGCGACACCATTATTCACCTCAGTGATGCGCTCGGCGGAGACGGCCAGATCAGTGACGAGACCGGTTTCCTGTTCAGCGGTCAAACACCTCAGGCGCTGGCCGACAAACTCGATTTCGCTCTGGCCTGTTACGCCGATAAGCCACTGTGGCGACAGTTACAAATCAATGGCATGTCGCAGGATTTTTCCTGGAAGAAAAGTGCCAGTGCATACCTCGAGCTCTATCACTCAGCTTGATCGCGGGCAAATTGCCAGGCAACCCGTCCGCTGCGGGAATTGCGGGTCATGGCCCAGCGCAGTGCGTCGGCACGTACCTGGTCGTTCCAGTCACCACCCATGGCTTCCACCCAATAGCGCGCGGCCGCCAGGTATTCATCCTGGGAAAAGGGATAAAAACTGAGCCAGAGTCCAAAGCGTTCCGCCAGTGACGTTTTTTCCTCAATACTGTCGCCGGGACGAATTTCCTCGCCGTGGTATTGGGTTTCCAGGTTCTCGCTCATCTTGTGCGGCAACAGGTGCCGACGATTGCTGGTGGCGTAGAACAGAATATTGTCGCCAGGGGCGCAAATGGAGCCATCCAGTGCCGACTTCAATGCCTTGTAGTGCACCTCGCCCTCTTCAAAGGACAAGTCATCACAGAACACCAGAAAACGCTCGGGTCGCTCGGCCAGTCGCAGCAGCAACTCCGGTAAGTCACCGAGGTCCGGCTTGTCGATCTCCACCAGTTTGATGGCTTCACGGTGTCGATACCAGCAGGCTTTAATCAGAGTGGACTTGCCGGTGCCGCGTGCACCAGTGAGCAATACATTGTTGGCGGGTTTGCCCTCGGCAAAGCGCTGGGTATTACGTAAAATCGCCTGTTTCTGCCGCTCCACATTGTGCAGAGCTTCCAGATCAATATAGTGTGGCTTGTAGACGGCCTGCAAACCACCCGAGCGCCAGTAAAATGCGGGAGCCTGCCAATCGAGTTCGGCGGGTTCCGCCGGCAGCAGTGTCTCCACGCGGGTCACCAAGGTCTCCAGCCGTTCGATAAAGTGTTCCAGGTTATTCATACCCGCTAGCCCTCCAGCTTGTCCCGCCCGGTGGTTAATTTGTCGATGGAAGCTTGCAGCTGCTGGATTTGCCGTTCCAGACGGACAATCGCCGGATCTTCTTCAGGTTCTTTCTGACGATGTTCCTTTTCCATGACATTGACCACAATACCGATAATCATATTCAGGAAAGCGAAGGCGGTGAGAAAAATAAAGGTGACGTAAAAAATCCAGCTCAGCGGGTAGACCGCCATGGTTTCGTACATCACATCGGTCCAGTCTTCAAAGGTCATTACACGGAACAGGGTCAGCATACTAATGGCAATATCACCCCACAGCGCCTCATTAACAGAGGCGAAAAACAGGCTGCCAACAGCGCCATAGATATAAAAAATAATGAACATCAACAGCGCCACATAACCCAGCTGGGGCATGGCCTTGAGCAGAGAGGTCAGCAGTATGCGCAGCTCGGGAATAATGGACACCATGCGTAGCACCCGGAAAACCCGTACCAGTCTTCCCACCAAAGCCATATCACTGTTATCGATGGGAATCAGGCTGACGACGACAATGAGGGTGTCAAAGATATTCCAGCCGGACTTGAAGAAATCGCGCTTGCGGGGCTCTCCTGCAAAGCGTATGGATATCTCCACCAGAAAAAACAGGGTAATAAACCAGTCGAGTACCACCACAACCCGTTCAATAGTCGGTGGAATATCATAGGTTTTTGCACCGATTACCAGTGCCGAGAAAATAATAATGCCAATCACAAACAATTCGAAAGCCTTATTGCTGCGCAGGCGATTAAAGCGTGCTTGCAAACCGGCATTGGAAAAGGGAGACGGCGGTCCCGACAGGGAGGGTTTGACTTTGGACATACTAACGGGCTCAGGATGCTATTGATACAGGCAGTAATCGGCAAACAGACGGGCATCACTATCGCTCCACTCGGCATCGGGCGTGTGTAACATTTTCTCACACCAGGCCTCGCTGCCAGGCTCCACGGGTGCCAGCGGGATAGAGGGATCCTCGCTAGGAGATTTTTCTTTTAATTGAGGCACTACCACAAAGGGAGGCTGCTCCGACTGATCGGGCGCAGGTGTCTGGCTGAGAATATAGATACCCGCCAGCAGCGTGAGCACACCGATAGCAATACTGATCCAGGCCAGCAGCAGGGATTTATTCACTCGCATCCTCCTCCAGCCAGCGGATAATATCCTCGGCAAAGTAGGTAATGAT
Source organism: uncultured Cellvibrionaceae bacterium (assembly GCA_965652265.1). GTDB lineage: Bacteria > Pseudomonadota > Gammaproteobacteria > Pseudomonadales > Cellvibrionaceae > Gilvimarinus. The sequence goes on from CBFGUT010000216.1 coordinate 5,502, forward strand.
CAGGTCCGCTCCGGCCCGCTTGAAGGCCAGCATGTTTTCCAACACCAGGGCTTTTTCGTCAGCCAAACCGGCCGCGGCGGCGGCCTTGATCATGGCGTATTCACCACTGACCTGATAGACCGCCAGAGGGCGAGTGCTGTGCCGGCGAATATCCGCCAATACATCCAGGTAGGCAATACCCGGCTTGACCATAAGAATGTCCGCGCCCTCCGCTTCATC
>CBFGUT010000217.1:0-5573 GCA_965652265.1 uncultured Cellvibrionaceae bacterium
CTCGCCCTCGCACTGCATGAGCACATAGCGGGTGGCGTTCCAGATTTTGTTACAGAAATTGCGATAACCTTCCACGCGCCCCATATCGAACTTGATATCGCGACCGGTGGAGGCCAGCGAGCAAAAGGTAAAGCGCAGCGCATCGGTGCCGTAGGCGGCGATGCCCTCGGGGAATTCCTTGCGGGTTTGCTTTTCAATTTTCTGTGCGTCTTTCGGGCGCATCAGCCCCTTGGTGCGTTTGGCCACCAGGCTTTCCAGGTCGATGCCATCGATAATGTCCAGCGGGTCGAGGACATTGCCCTTGGACTTGGACATCTTCTGCCCGTAACTGTCGCGCACCAGGCCGTGCACATACACAGTTTTGAAGGGCACCTGCGGTTTGCCGTCGGCGTCTTTGACCAGATGCAGGGTGAGCATCATCATCCGCGCCACCCAGAAGAAAATAATATCGAAGCCGGTGACCAGTAAATCGGTAGGGTGAAATTTTTTCAGCGCCTCGGTCTGTTCCGGCCAGCCCAAAGTGGAGAATGTCCACAGGCCCGAGCTGAACCAGGTGTCGAGCACGTCCTCGTCCTGGGTGAGCGCGGTGCTCTCCGGCAACTGGTGTTGGCGTCGCACCTCGGCTTCGCTGCGGCCCACATAGACTTTGCCCTCGGCATCGTACCAGGCGGGAATACGATGGCCCCACCAGAGTTGGCGACTGATACACCAGTCCTGAATGTCGCGCATCCAGGAGAAGTACATGTTCTCGTACTGCTTGGGCACAAATTGCACTCGGCCGTCTTCCACGGCGGCAATGGCCGGCTCCGCCAGTGGCTTGGTGCTCACATACCACTGATCGGTGAGCCAGGGTTCCACCACCACGCCGGAGCGATCCCCGCGCGGTACTTTAAGGGCGTGGTCTTCCACTTTTTCCAGCAGGCCGGCGGATTCCAGCGCAGCCACCACCGCGTCGCGGGCGGCATAGCGATCCTGTCCGGCGAAGGCGTCGGGCAGTTGGGTGTCCACGTCCGCCAGGGGCTGGCCGGCATAGTTAAAGGCCTGGCCGCGGGCGAGCACAGCGGCATCGCGGTCGAAGATGTTGATCAACGGCAGGTTGTGGCGCTTGCCCACTTCGTAGTCGTTAAAGTCGTGGGCCGGGGTGATTTTCACACAGCCGGTACCGAATTCGGGGTCCACATAGTCGTCGGCGATAATGGGAATACGCCGGCCCACCAATGGCAGTTCGATAAATTTGCCCACCAGCGCGGCGTAGCGCTCATCATCTGGGTGTACCGCCACGGCGGTGTCGCCCAGCATGGTCTCCGGGCGGGTGGTGGCGACGATCAGATGGTCTTTGCCCTCGGCAGTAGTGGCGCCGTCCGCCAGCGGGTAGCGCATATGCCAGAAGTGGCCCTTTTCATCGTGGTTTTCCACCTCCAGGTCGGAGATGGCGGTGTGCAGTTTCGGGTCCCAGTTCACCAGCCGTTTGCCGCGATAGATCAGGCCGTCCTCGTAGAGGCGAACAAAAGCTTCCTGCACGGCGGTGGACAGGCCCTCGTCCATGGTGAAGCGCTCGCGGCTCCAGTCGAGCGACGAGCCCAGGCGACGCAATTGCCGGGTGATGTTGCCGCCGGATTCGGCTTTCCACTCCCACACTTTTTCCAGAAAGCGTTCACGACCGAGTTGATGACGGTCCAGCCCCTCGGCGGCGAGCTGGCGCTCCACCACCATCTGCGTGGCGATGCCGGCGTGGTCGGTGCCCATTTGCCACAGGGTGTCGTCGCCCTGCATACGGTGGTAGCGAATCATGGCGTCCATTACGGCGTTGTTAAAACCGTGGCCCATGTGCAGGCTGCCGGTGACATTCGGCGGCGGAATCATAATGCAGTAGGGGTCGCCTTCGCCGCGGGGCTGGAAGTAGCACTTCTCCTCCCACGTCTGGTACCACTGTTGTTCGATGCTCTGGGGCTGGTAGGTTTTATCCATGAAGCGTAAACCTTTGACAAACGGTTGCTATTGGGGGCGCAAAAGCCGGGATTATACAGGGATTGAACCGGCAAGTAGAGTCGCAGGGGCAGTCTGTAGTAAAGTGAAACGAGGATAATAAGGAACACAAAGCCTTTGGGGGGTAAACACATGGTTACGCTCACATTCAGCGGGGAGTTGGTCACCGGTTATAGTCGCGAGCAGGTGGTGGAGAATCTGGCGGCCCTGTTAAAACAGCCACCGGAAAAGGTGAGCCAGCGGCTGTTTTCCGGCAAAACCGTGGTAATCAAGCGCGATGTGTCCGAGGAAACGGCCGACAAGTGGCGGCAGGCCTTTGCCCGGGCGGGTGCGGTCTTGGTGGTCACTGATACTGAGGAGCCCGACACTGGCCCACATTATCAGCGGGTGGTGACCGAGGAGCCCAGCCCCTCATCACTGGCGGCGCAGGGGCCTTCCGCCCGCCAACGCAATCGCGGCTATTTGTGGTTGGGGCTGATTGCGGTGGTGCTGATCGTGGTGATTGTGCTGGCCCTGTGGCTCACACGCCCATTGTGGCAGTCCCCCGAATTACAGCAAGACCAGCGCGACCTGGTATCGGCACTGGCCATGGCGGATACCACCTTGCTCGGGCATGTGGATATTGAACGTATCCGCTCGCTGGAATCCCTGGCGGGGACGGAAACCGATGTGGAGAGCCTGCCCGCCACCGAAGGTTTTTGGGCGTCAATGCTGGACGCCGGTTTGGACCCGCGGCGCGATGTGGATCATCTGTGGCTGGCCGGTTACTACAGTGGCGAAGCGCCCGGGCTGGTGGGCGTGGCCAGTGGCCGCTTCGATCAGGCGCGGCTGGAACAGTGGCTGGGCGAGCGCTATAGCCTCCAGGGCCGCGACGGTGATGGCATCCTGTTTAGCCGCCTGGACCCCAACACCTGTGAGTTACTGACACCCCAGATTGCCTTTGTGGAGAGTGATCGCTTGTGGGTGGGTGACCCCGAGCGGGTGAAAGCTCTACGTCAGCGGTTGCAGAGTGGGGCGGCTGCCGAGGTGGATCTGGCGCGCTGGCATGCGGTCAGTGCCGAGCAGATTGCATCACTGGCCGTACTGGTACCCGGCGATCTGGGTCGGGGTGTCAGCGGCATGGCCGGTATGATGGTGCAGGGCCTTGGGGCCGCCGCCAGCCCCGCCCAGGGACTTTACCTGGGGATGAATACCGTGGCGCTGCCACCGGGTGTGGAGTTGAGTGTGTTGGTGGCCAGTGATGATCCAGCGTTTACTGACAAAGTCCACAGCAGTACCCAGCAATGGGTGAGTGAAGCCCGGGCCAAGGCACAGCAGAACTGGCCGGAAATGGCTGACTTTTACGACCACCTCTCGGTCCAGAAAAATGATCGCGGTGTGCGGGCGGCCATACGTTTTGATCAGCACTTCAAGCGCGATTTGAGTCGCTGGATGAGCAGTTTGGTGGGCGGCATGTTTTCCGGTATGGGTGGTGAACCCGGCGACCCCGGTGAGGAGCGCATCGATACCAATGCGCCGCAGTATCGCGATCTTGCCGCGGGCAATCTACCTGTGTACAGCGATTTTAGTCAGATCCCCCAGCACTTTTTTAAAACCACTCACGAGGCCGGCCCTTTTGGTCTGGGGGTCAAATCACTACAGCTGCGTGAGGACGGCGGCCTGGACATTACACTCGGTGCACGCGCCTACAACCTGGAGAATTTACCCAGCCGTGGCAGTGCGGCACAGTTGGTGGTGGACGCGGTGGAAAATGAGAGCGGGGAATCGCTGTTGCCGAGTATTCCCTGTGGCCCCGATAGCTATCGCGAGCCGGGTGATATTGGCAATGTCATCAAGAATACATATTTTGTCGATGGTGAGCAGCACCCCTACGTGGAAATCAGTGGCGAAAAGACGCTGAGCCTGCCGGCCGAGGTGACACTCAGTGACATTGAGCGTCTACGCGGTCATATCGAATATCGACAGACACTGGCCGTGGAACACCACGTCCTGCCGATGCCCGTGGCTGGAGAAGTGGTGGAGGGTCAGGGTGTGCAGGTGCGTTTTATGGGCGGCGACGAACACAGTCTGCGCTATCAGGTCAGCGGTGACAGCGATCGCCTGTTGCATATCTATGCGCGCAACGCAGCGGGGGAACCCCTCAGCAGTGGCAGCTCAATGGGGGGAGGCTCACTGTGGGGGAGCGGTAAATCCTGGACGGTGGATTATAATGGCACTATTGCCAGTGTGGAGGTGGTCTTGGCCCGTGAGCAGGAAGTCCACCGGTTTCCCTTTCAGTTAAACCGCCTGCAACCGCCTCCCTCGGAGACTATTCATAGCCAACCATCGCCTTCACTTGTGGATCCGGAACAGTGGGAGCGCCTGCGCCAGGCCGCACCCCCCGAGGTGACCTACGACTGGCAGGAACCCGCCTATGAAGTGGATGCCGGACCACTGCGTCTGGCGGTGACTGAAGTGGATTTTGATCAGCACTTTGGGTTGAGTTTTAACGCCGATGTTTATGTGTCCAACCGTTTTGATCTGGTGGGCAGCCTGGGGGCAGGGGAGCTGCACTTGTCGCAGGTGGAATCGCCCGATGGCACGAACCACTCACTGGATATGACCCGGTTTTTTGCCTTCGCGCGTGATGGCGGCTACTGGATGAACGGCGTCTATCAGCCCGACGAGGAAAAGCCCTGGCACAAAGGCAGCGTCAGCCTTCGGGATCGGGACAACGAGATAACCGAAGCGGAGGCCGTGAATGGCTATGTGGCGCTGGTGGCGGTGAGCCGCACCCGCGACTACGACCTGCCTTTCAGTTTTGGGGTGACCTGGCGAAACGACAACTTACGTTTGCAAGTCAGCAAGTGGGAGGTGGGGAAAATTCACTTGACCTGGGAGGGCGACATGTCCCGGTTGGTGACGATTCAGGCCTACAATGGCGACCAGCTTATTAGCCAGCCCGCACGCATTGAACAGATGTTTGGCGATGCCACTATCGCACTGGAAGTGACGGATGTGCCGACGCATCTGATCATTCAAATGGCCGAGGAGTACGAGCGCCAGGCGTTTGATTTTTCCCTGGATTTATAAGGCGCCCAAATTGTTTGTAGGTTGGGTAAGCGCCGCGCCACCCAACAAATCCAAGCCACCCAAGGATTGGGATGTTGGGTGGCGTTGCACTCACTTAACCTGCAGCTCGGCAGCATTGGAAAGTGCGCCATGCCCGCTTTGACAGGGCGTGGGAAAAACGTTTTTAAACCAGGATTTTTACTGATTCAATTTGTCCATCATAAGTCTGCAAAGTGATGATGAATTGTCAGGATTAATAAAAGAGATAAAAACAACCGCAGGATACAGAAGGAATAACACATACAGACCGACCCCATGCACAGCGTCGGCGTTATTGAAAATGGTTTATCATACTGCGAGTATTGGGGAGAATGATGAGTCGGTCGAGCTGGCAGGAAGATTTCTATCAAAAACTGGTTAACGAGGAAGATGCCCGTGTCTGTGAGGCGATCGATGAAAACGCCTGTCGGGAAGTACCGGGTAATTTTTTCAAGATTATCGCCAGCCATTTCGGCTCCAAGTTGGGAGACGCCCTG
>CBFGUT010000218.1:0-5572 GCA_965652265.1 uncultured Cellvibrionaceae bacterium
ACCACCCTTGCGTAAACCTCGGCCATGGTCTCGCCCATCTCCGCCACCAGGGCTGGTTCAGTATTGGCGAAGGGCAGGCCGCTGGTGGGCGCACCTGCGTTGATGCTGGCCGGCGCGGCTTCGGGACGGCCGTGGGGTACCTCGCTGTCCGCCTGGTGGCAGCCGCTGCACTCAAAGGTCTCGCCGGGCCGCACCTGCAGCCAGTTGTGATGGCGGTTACTGATACGGCGGCCGGAGGCATCCAGAATGGACAGGGTAAAAGCCACATCGGCGGGCACGGCCACTTTTACCGAGCCATCGGGTTCGATGGGGACATAGCCGAGAATTTCCTTCATCCGCTCGCCGCCACTGAAACCAAAGGCGCTGCCGGGAAAATCGAGAATATCGTCCGGGGGCAAAGAGACCGCTTTCACCAGCCGCAGAAAACGCGCCGGCCGCTCGTTGGCAATGGTTTGCGCCGGGTCGCGCAGCACACCGATACCCGGACCGGAAACATCGGTGCCATCCATATCGTAGACACTGCGTATATGCAGGGCTCCCAACCCCTCCTCTGCGAGAGTCTCATCCCGCTCGGGCGCCAGCCAGGGCATGGCCGCGCGCGGAGCCAGAGCGGCCACTTCAGTATAAATCACCCCTTCCTGGGGTACGATCACGGGCTGTTGCAGGTTGTCGTCGAGATTGTAAATCCACAGCCCAAACAGTGGGTCGGCGGGCTCGGCGGCTTCGTTAGCCAGCCACTCCTCCGTACAGGGTACCAACCGCTCGCCGTCCTCGCTGCCTTCCTCCAGTACCGCCAGGCGGCACTGGCTCCAGCTCACCAGCAGGCGGTTAGTGCCATCGTTGAGGGGAGCCAGAGCGGAGAAGAGCCCGTGGCGGGAGATTTCACCATCGATGACCACCGGTAAGACCGTCAGCGGCTGCTGCGCCTCACCCTCATTGCCGAACACATCCCGGTCGGGCTCGATAAAGCCGGCCTGATCCAGGCTGACCATATCACCTCCCGCCAGTTCGTCTCGCGGTTTGTAAATACCCACCAACTCACCACCCGGCATCACCTGGGGGTTAAACAGCCAGGGCAGGGTGTCATCCTCCAGGGTATTGTAGCCGTAGTGTAGCCGCACATCGGTGCCATCGGGGCGGGCTGTGTAGTAGCTTAAATGACGATTGCCATAGTCATCCCGGCGGTAGTAGAGCAGCCGGCCATCCGTCAGTAACAGCGGGTTCCAATCGTGACTCTGGTTGTAGGTCAGCTGGCGGATATCCGTGCCATCGGCGTTCATACTGTGCAGCACCAGCGCGGGACCGTCACCCGCCTCGCTCTCGGCGGCATACTGGGCCTTGTTGTCGTCCAGCAGTATGGCGCGACTGCGAACCTGCCGGGTGGAGGCAAACACGATGCGTCCGTCGGGCAGGTAGCGTGGGGTAATATCCTCGCCGGCCTCGGCGACAATATCGGAGGCGATAACCCGCCGCAGCTGATCCAGCGGCAGGTTGTACTCCCAGATATTCCAGGTGGGCTGTTCATCCTCGTCCACATCTTCAAGTGCCGGGGCACGCATGGCAAACAACAGGCGATCGCCCGCCGGGTGCACACTCAGGTGGCGAATATCGTGGCCACGGCCATCTCCCGCGACATCGGTGAAGGCGCGGGCACTGACCTCCATGGCCTCAGCTTCATGGGTGGCGCGGCTCTTCACCCACAGCTGGGCACCAGGATAAAACCCCAGGCGGTCTTCCGGTGCCGGCAGGCGGTAGATTTCCGCTTCGGTATCGGCATCCGGCTGGTAATACAGGGGGCGCTCAATGTAGGCGATGGGTATATCCACCACCACTGGATCGGGTGACTGACCACTGCCGGGCGGGGAGGTGTCACTGCCACCGCCACAGGCAACCAACGACAGCACACCGACAGCGGCGAACCATCGCAGACAATCCGAAACTAATGGATAACGGCTCGACGCCATGATGTGCCCTATTGACTCAGTGCTATGCACACGCGCATAAAAATGCATTGTGACCGCTTTTGGCATTAATTTCTTTGTGGCCAATCACGCTGTTCGGCCATTTTGCCTTGCATCGCCTGCCGCGATGACGTATTCAAAAGTCTTTGATGGCGTTTAAACCAGTTTTTGTTGTTTATTCTGTGACTGGGTCGTCACCCAGCAGTGGTGCCAATAGTCAGGGTATAGACCACCATAAGGCTATAATACCCTTTTCAAACCACGTCCTACCCGTGGAGACAGAGGCCCATGCCACTGCGGATGCTTGTTCGCCCCCAGAATACCTTACCCTGCCTGCGGCGACTGGGAACGCTGCTGCTCGTCACCGCTGTCACCAGTGCCTGGGCCGGACCGCGTGAACAGGCACTGCAAATTCACAACCGCGTAGCGGGGACACCTCCCAGCGAAACCGTGTTGCTGGAAATGGCCGACCATATAGAGGCGGGCAATACCGATGAGGCCGTACGCCTGGCCATGGACACCGAGGGCTTCTACCGCGCCACCCTGAAAACCCTGATTACCCCCTGGACCAATCGCGATCAGACGCCCTTTGCCCCCCTTAACGATTACACCGCCACGGTGATGGGACTGGTACGCGATGGCGCCGACTTTCGTGAAGTACTCTGGGAAGACGTGCTCTATACCAGCAACGCCCCGGGCCTGCCGGCCTACAGTACCAGCGATAACGCCCACTATCAGGCCCTGGAAGCGGCGGATGCCTCCATCAAGGATACCCTGGTGCGACGTAGCCAGTCCGCCGTAACAGGCCTGCCCGCCGAGGCCACCGCCGGGGTGATGACCAGTCGCGCCGCCGCCAAGGCATTCTTCTATCTGGGCACCAATCGCGCCATGTTCCGCTTTACTCTGCTGGCGCACCTGTGCCGCGATCTGGAACAGGTGCACGACACTACCCGCACCCCCGACCGCATTCGCCAGGATGTCAGTCGCAGCCCCGGTGGCGACAGCCGCGTATTCCTCAACAATTGCGTGGGCTGCCACAATGGCATGGACCCTCTGGCTCAGGCCTACGCCTACTACAACTACGACTTCGACCCGGAAGCGGACCCGGACGCCGAGTTTGGCCAGATTACCTACAATGGTGAAGGCCAAACCGACCCGGCCACCGGCACCCGGGTGGTAGCCAAATACCACATCAACAACAGCACCTTCGCCCCCGGGTATGTCACCCCCGATGACCACTGGGACAACTACTGGCGTGCCGGCCCCAATGCCATGCTCGCCTGGGACGAGAGCCTGCCCGGCAGCGGTGAGGGCGCCAAGAGCATGGGCCGCGAACTGGCTCACTCCGGTGCCTTTGCCAGCTGCCAGGTGGAAAAGGTCTTTCAAACCGTTTGCCTACGCGCTCCCGGCGACACTGCCGACCGCGCCCTGATCGCCACGGCTACCGACAATTTCGCCGCCAGTGGCTATAACCTCCAGCAGGTGTTTATCGACACCGCCGACTACTGCAAGGGAGAATGAGATGAAAAAAGTCACTCTCTGCCTTGTACTTGCCGGCCTGCTGGCGGGCTGTGGCTCCGACAGCGGCCAGCCGGTAGAGCAGAACATTCCCCCGGAAAACAACGGCCCCGATAACGGCTTCCGCTATGAGGGGCCGCCCCCTCAAACAGACGATATTCAGCGCTTCAAGGTCAATGTGTGGGACAACCTCGCCATTCCCGAGCGCTGCGGCGCCTGCCACGGCACCGGCGGCCAGCTGCCCACCTTTGTGCGCAGCGACGATATCAACCTGGCCTACGCCAATGCCGAACCGCTGGTGGATCTGGGAACACCGGTACTGTCACCCATGGTGCTCAAGGTGGCCGAAGGCCACAATTGCTGGCTCACCAGCAACAGCGCCTGCGCCGACATTATCAGCGGCCATATTACCGCCTGGGCCGAAAGTGCCGGCACCATTACCAACCAGATTGTACTCACCCCCCCGGTGGACAAAACCGTATCGGCGAGCAAGAACTTTCCCAGCGACAGCAGTGATTTTGCCGCTACCATCTACCCGCTGCTGAGCCAGTACTGCAGCGACTGTCACCGCCAGGGCGCGGCCCTCAACCAGCAACCCTATATTGCCAGCACCGACGTGGATGTGGCCTACGACGGCGCCCGCAGCCGTATCCGCCTGGACAGCCCCGGCGATTCCCGTCTGGTACAGCGGCTGGCGCTGGAGGGCCACAATTGCTGGAGTGGCAGCTGCGCCAACGACGCCGCCGCCATGCAAACGGCTATCGAAGATTTTGTGGCACGTCTGCCGGAAGTGGAGATCGACCCCGATCTGGTGATCAGCAAGGCCCTGGCGCTGGGCGACGGTATTGTCGCCAATACCGGTGGCCGGGTGGAGAGCGACATTATCGCCAAATACGAATTCAAGACCCGCGAGGGCAGCACCGCCTTTGACACCAGTGGCGTGGAACCGGCCGCCGACCTGCAATTGTTTGGCGACGTGGAGTGGATGGCGAGCTGGGGGTTGCGCATCGAAGACGGCAAGGCCCAGGCCAGCACCGCCACCAGCCGCAAGTTTTTCGACCTGATCACCAGCACCGGCGAATACAGTATTGAGGCCTGGGTGATTCCCGACAATGTCACTCAGGAGGACGCGCGCATCGTCAGCTATTCCGGCAGCACCCAGGTGCGCAATTTCACCCTGGGGCAGACTCTCTACAACTACGACTTCTTTAACCGCAGCTCGGTGACCGACGGCAACGGCACCCCGGCGCTGTCCACCGCCGATGCCGACGAGCGCCTGCAAGCGAGCCTGCAGCATGTGGTGGTGACCTTCGACGCGGTGGAGGGCCGGCGCATCTATGTGAATGGCGAATACACCGGCGATGCCGACCCCGAGGGACCAGGCAACCTCAACGAGTGGGATTCCAGCTACGCGCTGGTGGTGGGCAACGAGGTCTCCTCCGACCGGCTGTGGCGCGGAGCCATGCGCTTTCTGGCCATCCACAACCGCGCCCTCACGCCCGAGGCCATTGCCGCCAACTTCGAGGCGGGCGTGGGCGAGAAGTACTATTTGCTGTTCAATGTCAGCCACCTGATCGACATGGCGGAGGCCTATATCGTCTTCCAGGTGCAGGTGTTCGACGACTACAGCTACCTGTTCAGCGAGCCCTTCTTCGCCAGCCTGTCGGACGACTCCGTACCTACGGTGCCGGTGGAGGGCATCCGCATTGGCATCAACGGTCGCGAAGCCATTGTCGGCCAGGTGTTCGCCGCGCTCGAGACCGAGATCAATGCCGCCGACTATGTGGACGGCAAGCAGGATCTGTCGCTCCAGGGCGCGGTCATCGGACTGGAGCAGGGCCCGGAAGTCGACACCTTTTTCCTCACCTTCGACCGCCTGGGCGAGCATCAGTTTGTGCGGGTGGAGGCCGAACCCCCGGCACCGCCACCCACCGCCGATATTCCCGACCAGCCGCGGCTGGGCATCAAAACCTTTGCCGCCATCAACCAGTCGCTGGCGGCCATTACCGGTGTCAGCCCCACCGCGCCCGGCGTGAGCGCCACCTACGAGAAAGTGGAACAGCAGTTACCCACCCTGGCGCAAATGGAGGGCT
>CBFGUT010000219.1:0-5570 GCA_965652265.1 uncultured Cellvibrionaceae bacterium
ACACCGGTGACTCCATCACCGTGGCGCCGGCCCAGACCCTGACCGACAAGGAATATCAGATTATGCGCAACGCCTCCGTGGCGGTACTGCGCGAAATCGGGGTGGAAACCGGCGGCTCCAATGTGCAGTTCGCCGTGCATCCGGAGACGGGTCGCCTGGTGGTAATCGAGATGAACCCGCGGGTGTCGCGCTCCTCGGCGCTGGCCTCCAAGGCCACCGGCTTCCCCATTGCCAAGGTGGCGGCCAAGCTGGCCGTGGGATACACCCTGGACGAACTGCAAAATGAAATTACCGGCGGTGCCACGCCGGCGTCCTTCGAGCCCAGCATCGACTATGTGGTCACCAAAATTCCGCGCTTTACTTTCGAGAAGTTTGGCGAGGCCGATGCCCGCCTGACCACGCAGATGAAATCCGTGGGCGAGGTGATGGCCATTGGCCGCACTTTCCAGGAATCCCTGCAAAAAGCCTTGCGCGGGCTGGAAGTAGGCTCGGCCGGTTTTGAATCCAAACTGGATCTGGCGGCCGAGGAAACCCCCGCGCGTATTCGCCGCGAACTGACCACCCCCGGTGCCGAGCGTATCTGGTATGTGGGCGACGCCTTCCGCCTGGGTATGAGCGTGGAAGAGGTCTATGAAACCTCGCGCATCGACCCCTGGTTCCTGCAGCAGATCGCCGAGCTGATTGAGCTGGAGCAAAAAGTGCGCGCCGCCAAGCTGTCCGATTTGACGGCCGAAGATATGCGTTTGCTCAAGCGCAAGGGCTTTTCCGACAAGCGCTTGGCTCTGCTGCTGGGTGTCAAAGAGAAAAAAGTGCGCGAGCTGCGTCACAGCCTGGATGTGCGCCCCAGCTTTAAGCGGGTGGACACCTGTGCCGCCGAGTTCGCCACCGCCACCGCCTACATGTATTCCAGCTATGACGAGGAGTGCGAGGCAGCGCCCAACGACAAACCCAAGATTCTGGTGATTGGCGGCGGTCCAAACCGTATTGGTCAGGGTATTGAGTTCGATTACTGTTGCGTACACGCCGCCCTGGCCATGCGCGAGGACGGTTACGAGACTATTATGGTCAACTGTAACCCCGAGACAGTATCCACCGATTACGACACTTCCGATCGCCTCTACTTCGAGCCGGTAACCCTGGAAGACGTGCTGGAAATCGTGGAGAAGGAAAAGCCCAAGGGCGTGATTGTGCAGTTTGGCGGCCAGACGCCGCTGAAGCTGGCCCGCGCTCTGGAGGCCGAGGGTGTGCCCATTATCGGCACCACCCCCGACGCCATCGACCGCGCCGAGGATCGCGAGCGTTTCCAGCATATGATCGAAAAGCTCAATCTGCTGCAGCCGCCCAATGCCATTGTGCGCTCGCTGGAAGAAGCGTTAATTGTCGCCGAGAAAGTGGGCTACCCCTTGGTGGTGCGCCCCTCCTACGTGCTCGGCGGCCGCGCCATGGAGATTGTCTACAAGGAAGAGGAATTGCGCACCTATATGAACACCGCTGTGGAGGTATCCGAGGACGCCCCGGTACTGCTCGATCACTTCCTCAGCCACGCCATTGAGGTGGATATCGACGCGGTCTCCGACGGCCGCGAGGTGGTTATCGGTGGCATCATGCAGCACATTGAGCAGTGTGGTGTACACTCTGGCGATTCCGCCTGTTCGCTGCCGCCTTACTCCTTGCCCAAGGATGTGCAGGACGAAATGCGTGAGCAGGTGAAAGCCATGGCCATTGAGCTGGGCGTGGTGGGGTTAATGAATACCCAGCTGGCCTGGCAGGACGGCAAGATTTATGTGATCGAGGTCAACCCGCGCGCGTCTCGCACCGTGCCTTTTGTGTCCAAGTGTATTGGCGTCTCCCTGGCCAAGGTAGCGGCGCGCTGTCAGGCGGGCACGAGCCTCGCCGAGCAGGGTTTTACCGGCGAGCTTGTCCCCGATTACTACAGCGTCAAGGAAGCGGTTTTCCCCTTCAACAAATTCCCGGCAGTGGATCCGATTCTCGGCCCGGAAATGAAATCCACCGGCGAGGTGATGGGCGTGGGCGCCACCTTTGGCGAAGCCTACGGCAAGAGCCAACTGGGTGCCAACAACAAACTGCCCACGGGCGGGCGCGCCTTTATCAGTGTGCGCGATGTGGACAAAGCGTCGGTAGTGGATATCGGCCGCGAGTTGATCGATATCGGCTTCTCACTGGTGGCCACGCGAGGAACCGCCGCAGTATTGCAAAATGCCGGCCTGGCGGTAGAGACGGTAAACAAGGTGATCGAGGGTCGTCCGCATATTGTCGATATGATTAAGAACGATGGTATAGACCTGATTATCAATACCACCGAGGGGCGTCAGGCCACCCGCGATTCGGCGTCCATTCGCCGCAGTGCCGAGGCGCATCGGGTCTATTACACCACCACGCTCGCCGGTGGCGAGGCGGTGTGTATGGCCCTGCGTTCCGGCTCCGAAAAACAAGTGCGTCGTTTACAGACACTGCACGGGAGTAGCAGCCATGAATAAAGTTCCCATGACCGTTGAGGGCGCTGAAGCCCTGCGCGCGGAGTTGGACAACTTAAAGCGTGTACAGCGCCCGCGCATTATTGAAGCTATTGCCGAGGCCCGCGAGCACGGCGACTTGAAAGAAAACGCCGAGTACCACGCCGCCCGCGAGCAACAGAGTTTTTGCGAGGGACGTATACAGGAAATTGAGGGCAAGCTGTCCAATGCGCAAGTGATCGATGTAAAAACCATCCCGCACACCGGCAAGGTGATTTTTGGCACCACGGTGACAGTGATCAACTGTGAGACCGACGACGAAAAAACCTACCGCATTGTCGGTGACGACGAAGCGGATGTGAAAAACAACAAAATTTCCATCAGCTCCCCCATCGCTCGCGCCCTGATCGGCAAGGAAGAGGGCGATATCGTTGTGGTCAAAACCCCCGGCGGGGAAGTGGAGTACGAAATCGATAAGGTGGAGCATTTGTAAAGACTTGCTCCGCAAGCGTCGGATGTCTGAAGTCCGAGGTCTGACGTGAACGGACTACGCCTGCAATTTTCGGATCAACGATATTCGATTCTAGCGTCAGACATCCGACCTCAGACGTCCGACGTATCTACCGCAACAAATTCGACAACTTGAGATTGGGCTTTTTGGCGGGGCGGTAGAGGAGCAGTACCTTGCCGATTTGCTGGATGACTTCGGTGCGCGGCAGGGCGCGAATGGCATCGGTGAGTTCGGCGCGGTCTTCGCGCTCGCTGACAGCCAGCTTCACCTTGATCAGCTCGTGGTCATCCAGGGCGCGGTTCAGCTCCAACAGCACCGTCTCGCTCAAGCCATTACCGGCGATGGTGACAACGGGTTTGAGTTTGTGGCCCAAGGTGCGAAAATGCTTTTTCTGGTCGGCGCTGACGGACATGTAAATACCTGTAAGATGCAGAAATAAATCACCCCTCGGGGTGACCCTATTGTAACCCAAACGAGGCGTTATGGCCCGATCAAAAAGCTCCAAACGCTGGTTGCAGGAGCACTTTTCCGACCCCTACGTCAAACAGTCCCAGAAAGAGGGCTACCGCTCGCGTGCCAGTTACAAACTGGTGGAACTGGATAAAAAAGACCGCCTGTTCAAGCCCGGCATGACCGTAGTGGACCTGGGGGCGGCGCCCGGCGGCTGGAGCCAGGTGGCGGTTCAGCGGGTGGGCGATCGGGGCCGGGTTATCGCTTCGGATATCCTGCCCATGGACGCCATGGCCGGGGTGACGTTTGTACAGGGGGATTTTACCGAGGAATCGGTTTTTGACGAGATTCTCGCCGCCATTGGCGATACCCCCGTGGACCTTGTAATTTCCGATATGGCGCCCAATATCAGTGGTGTGGACGCCGTCGACCAGCCGCGCGCCATGTATCTGGTAGAATTGGCGCTGGATATGGCTCGCCAGATACTTAAACCCGGCGGCAGTTTTGTGGTCAAAGTCTTCCAGGGAGAGGGTTTTGAGCCCTGGCTGGCCGAGGTGCGTGGCGCCTTTGGCCGGGTGGTAAGCCGTAAACCCGATGCATCCAGGGCGCGCTCGCGCGAGGTCTATATAGTGGGGCGCGACTTCAAGGGCGCCTGAGCGACCATTCACTCACCGGGGTTCAAACCCGGGTCACAAGTCTATACTCTAGGGGTATGGCCGTGGCCAAAACGAGGTGCCAAGGCACGTCGATGTACTGACAGAGGTTACTACCTTGAACGATATGACCAAGAATCTCATCCTGTGGCTGATCATTGCCGCTGTGCTTTTCAGCGTCTTCCAGGGCTTCAACCAGAAAGAGCAAGCCAGCCCCATTGGCTATTCGGAATTCATGCAGGCGGTGGAGCAGGGCCAGGTGCAGGCAGTGACCATGCAGGACCTCACCATCACCGGCACCCGGGTGGACGGCAGCACCTTTACCACCACGCGCCCGCCGGTGCTGGACCTGGATTTACTGCCCCTGCTGGATAACCACCGGGTGGAGGTGACGGCCAAGGAGCCGGCGCAGCCCAGTCTTATGCATCAACTGCTGGTGGCCAGCTTTCCTATTTTGATTATTATCGCCGTGTTCCTGTTCTTTATGCGGCAGATGCAGGGCGGTGGCGCCGGTGGCCGCGGCGGCCCCATGAGTTTTGGCAAATCCAAGGCGCGCCTGCTGGGCGAAGACCAGATCAAAACCACCTTTGCCGATGTGGCCGGCGTGGACGAGGCCAAAGAGGAAGTGCAGGAACTGGTGGAATACCTCAAGGACCCCTCCAAATTCCAGCGTCTGGGCGGGCAGATTCCGCGCGGCGTGTTGATGGCGGGCCCGCCGGGGACCGGTAAAACCCTGCTGGCCAAGGCCATTGCCGGCGAGGCCAAGGTACCCTTTTTCTCCATTTCCGGTTCCGATTTCGTGGAGATGTTTGTGGGTGTCGGCGCCTCGCGGGTGCGCGATATGTTTGACCAGGCCAAAAAGCAGGCCCCCTGCATTATCTTTATCGATGAAATTGACGCCGTGGGCCGGCATCGCGGCGGCGGTCACGGTGGTGGCCACGACGAGCGCGAACAGACGCTGAACCAGCTGCTGGTGGAAATGGACGGCTTCGAGGGCAATGAGGGCGTAATCGTTATCGCCGCCACCAACCGTCCGGATGTGCTGGACAAGGCGCTGTTGCGCCCCGGCCGCTTTGACCGCCAGGTGGTGGTGGGGCTGCCGGATATTCGCGGCCGCGAGCAAATTCTCAAAGTGCATATGCGCAAGGTGCCGATTGCCGATACCGTGCAGGCCTCGGTGATTGCCCGCGGTACACCCGGCTTCTCCGGTGCCGACCTGGCCAATCTGGTGAATGAGGCGGCCCTGTTCGCGGCGCGCGGCAACAAGCGCCTGGTGACCATGGAGGAATTCGAAAAGGCCCGCGACAAGATCATGATGGGCGCCGAACGTCGCTCCATGGTGATGAGCGAAAAGGAAAAAGAGAATACTGCCTACCACGAGGCTGGGCACGCCATTGTGGGTAAACTGGTGCCGGAGCATGACCCCATCCACAAGGTCACCATTATTCCCCGTGGCCGGGCGCTGGGGGTCACCCAGTTCCT
>CBFGUT010000220.1:0-5558 GCA_965652265.1 uncultured Cellvibrionaceae bacterium
CCATATTTCTTTTGCAGCTCTTTTTCCAGCGAGCCGGCATTGACACCGATGCGAATGGGAATACCCAGATCCCGCGCCTTGTCCACCACCGCGCGGATACGTTTCTCGCGACCGATATTGCCCGGGTTGATACGCAGGCAATCCACACCCAGGTCCGCCACCCGCAAGGCAATACGGTAGTCAAAATGAATATCGGCCACCAGAGGCACATTCACCTGCTGGCGAATCAACCCAAAGGCTTCGGCGGCATCCAGGGTGGGCACGGATACACGCACGATATCGGCGCCCGCCTGTTGCAGGCGCTGTACCTGGGCCACTGTAGCCGCCACATCACAGGTATCGGTATTGGTCATGCTCTGCACGGCAATAGGCGCATCGCCACCCACGGGCACGGAGCCCACATGGATTTGACGAGAGCGACGCCGTTTAATGGGAGACACATACTGCATAGTCACACCCTAATCCGCATCCAGTTGAAAAGTCGCCACTGCCGTGTCCGCCCGCGCCGGTAAATCCTGCGGTTCACCGTTAACCCAGGCGCTCACGCCCTGGGCATGGTTACCCAGTTTGACCGTAAAAGGCGCCTCTCCAGACAGGGTTAGACGGCTGCCGGGCAGTTGCAATTCCGCTGCCAAAGCATCTCCACGGGCATCGAGCACTTCCAGCCAACATTCTTCGGCAAAAGCCAGTTCCAGGGTATCCAGGTGACTGGCCGGCTGTTCGGAAGACACCTCCTCGGCAACACTCTCCGCTGCGTCCTCGTCCGTGGGGAGACTGGCGGCACTGGAGCTGAGTGCCGCATTCTCCACCAGCAGTGTTGAAGGCTCCTCCGGGAGTGCCCTGCTATTCTGTTCGGTAATAGCCGTTCCGGCGCTCGCGTCGGGCGACCCCTCGGGCGGCGTGAAATACCAGTAGGCCAGCACCCACGCCAGCAGGATAATCCCCACCAGCAATACCCGAGCGGGCCAGGGCGATGAGGTTTTGAAAGGCATGTCCAAACTTTCATGGGCGGGGAGCTCTGCCTCTGCATCACTGGCGTAGTGTTGATCATACAGACGCACCAGTTCCTCACCATCCAGGTGCAGGAGCTTGGCACAACTGCGCAGGTATCCGCGCGCGAAGACTTCGGAAAACATCTGGTGGTAGTTATCTTCCTCCAGGGCCTGAATTTTTTTCAGTTGGATTTTAAGCTCCTGTGCCACCTGCTCCTGGCTCAAGCCCGCCCGTTGACGAGCCTCAAGCAGCCGCTGGCCAGGAGTCGGGGTATCCGTTGTCGTCGGCGTGTCAGACATGGCTTATTGCTCTTCCACAAGACGCTTGTATTCAAGCAGTTCCTGGGAGTAAGGGAAGCGATTTTTCAACAGGAGTGCATAACTGGCTTCCTTGTCACTGTTCTCAAAGATGCGCTCAATCTTTATGCCCAACAGCAAGGTGGCAGGCGTGGGGGGAGCAATACTCTCGTAGGCATCCAGATAGCGCCGCGCGGCCGCATAATCGCGCTGCTGGTAATTCAACTGGGCCAATTCATACTTAAGTGAAGGCAGGTTGGCATTGAGCTGATTGGCGTGTTCGAACAGCGACTGGGCTTTTTCGACCATGTCCAGTTTCAGGGCGGCACGTCCCTGATTCATCATCGCCTGGGCGCGGTTGTTGTAATCAAGGTCTGCCGAGGCTTTCTCAAACTGCTCGTAGGCTTCCTCGTAGCGCTCGCGCTCATAGAGAAAAACGCCGTAATTATTGCGTGTTCGTGTGTGATTTTTGTCAATTCGCAGAGCTTTCTGGAAATGTTCTTCGGCAAGTTCTGGCTCGGCTTCAAGCTGGTAGAGCATGGCCATGGCAAAGGTGGCGTCGGCCGAGCGACGATCGATCTCAAAAGCGCGACGCAAATGGTGACGGGCCGACTCGCGGTTCTTATCCTGAATATATTTGAGCGCCAGCAGGACATGGCTTTCCAGGGCGCGATCTTCATCCACCTGCGCCGTATCAGAGCGGGTACTGACACAGGCAGCCAATAAGAGACACAGTGCGATAATTAAACCTTTTTGTATAACTTGAGTCACTGCCATGGTTTGCTCCTGTCCGCTGTTATCAGGGTCCAATAATTCGCACGGGCTCCGCGGCCTGAAGACGATAGCGCTCCGAGCGTCGGGTCAGGTCATTCACCTGTCCCGCCAGTTGGCCACAGGCGGCATCAATGTCATCACCCCGTGTGGTACGCACAGTGGTGATATACCCCGCTTCCATCAATATATCCTGAAAGCGCCGCAGCGCGTTGTTGCTCACCCGTTTATAGTTGGACAGTTTGAACGGATTAAAGGGAATCAGATTAATCTTGACCGGCACATCGCGCAGGAGTTCAGCCAACTGGTGTGCATGTTCGGGCCGGTCGTTGACCTGATCGATCAGTGTGTATTCGATGGTGATCTTGCGATGGGTATCCGGCAGCGCCTCAATGTAGCGCTTGGCGGAATCCAGCAGCATGGCTATCGGGTACTTCTTGTTGATGGGCACCAACTCGTTGCGCAGGGCATCATTGGGCGCATGCAGGGAAATGGCCAGACAGGCATCGGTGTACTGGCTCAACCGGTCCAGCGCCGGCACCACACCCGACGTGCTCAGTGTCACACGGCGCTTGGAAATGCCATAGGCGTTGTCGTGCATCATCAGATTCATGGCATCGACCACATTGTCGAAGTTGAGCAGCGGCTCGCCCATACCCATCAATACCACATTAGTGACCTTGCGTGGGCCACCCGGCGTTGTCTGGCCGAAGGATTTGGCTGCAATCCATACCTGCCCGATAATCTCCGCCGCGGTAAGGTCGCGGTTGAAACCCTGTTTGCCGGTGGCACAAAAACTACAGTCCAGCGAGCAGCCGATTTGCGATGAAACGCACAGGGTGCCGCGATCGCCCTCGGGAATAAAGACCGTTTCCACTACGCTGCCACCCGCTACCCGTATCAGGAACTTGCGGGTGCCATCGGCGGAGTCCAATTGTTGCAATACCTCGGGGGCAGTAATCTCGGCGCTCGCCTTGAGTTTTTCCCGCAGAGCCTTGCTGATATTGGTCATATCGTCAAAGTTGTCCACACCCAACTGGTGTATCCACTTGATGACCTGGGCAGCGCGAAAACGCTTCTCGCCCATGGCCTCGAAGTAATTCACCAGTTTGGCCTCGGGCAGCCCCAGCAAATTAACTTTTTGCGGCGCACTCCCGGTTAGTTCAATGGCGGCGGTGTCAGACATGTTTCGACCTTGCTGAGCCTCTCAGCGAATAAGAATTTCATCGGCGCGGAAAAAATAGGCCACTTCGCGCTGGGCAGACGCCGTCGAATCCGAGCCGTGCACGGCATTGGCGCTCACCGCCGTGGCGAAGTCAGCGCGAATAGTCCCGGCAGCCGCCTCCTCCGGGTTGGTGGCCCCCATCAGCTCGCGGTTGCGGGCAACAGCGTTATCGCCATAGAGTACCTGCACCACCACGGGCCCGGATACCATAAAATCCACCAGGGCGCCAAAAAAGGGGCGTTCGCGGTGTTCAGCGTAAAAGCCCTCTGCCTGTTCGCGACTGAGCTGGATCATTTTCATGGCGACGATTTTCAGCCCCGCCTGCTCAAAGCGCTGGTTGATGGCACCTATATGGTTATTGCCCACAGCATCGGGTTTAATGATGGATAAGGTCTTCTCTAAAGCCATGCGCTCTCCGTCGTCCGTTCAGTGGGGCAATAGCCCCGGATACTTAAAACCCGCGAATTATACGCGGGTTTTGGCAAATTTTATACGTATAGGCAAATAGCCCGCCCCCTTCAGCGGAACAGGGCTTGCCCCTCATGCCGTGGCGGCCATCGCCTGGATGCGAGCGACCATGGCCCGCAATCCATTGCCGCGGGTAGCGCTGAGGTGTTTGAGCAGATTCAGGGTCTCAAAATAGCTCTCGATATCGAATTTGCGTACCTCAGCGGGGGTTTTACCGTTATAGGCCGCCAGCACCACCGCCAAGAGCCCCTTGACAATAAAAGCGTCGCTGTCGGCGGCGAAATAGAGCCGGCCATCGCTTTTTTCCGACACCAGCCATACCCGACTCTGACAACCGCGCACCAGGTTATCATCGCTATACTGGCTCTCCTCCAGCGGCGGCAATTCGCGCCCCAGATCGATAATATATTTGTAACGCTCCTCCCAGCCATCGAAAAAGCCGAGCGTCTCGACAATATCGTCACTGGTGATCTCGGTGCCAAAAAGACTGGTTTGCATATATCTTCCAATGTTCAACAATCAATGGGCAGACCGGCTGATGTCTGATGTCTGATGTCTGATGTCTGATGTCAATTATTACGCATCAAGTGCCCTTAAAAGAACATCCCGGTTTCCAACTGTGCTTCCTCGCTCATCATCTCGCGGTTCCAGGGAGGGTCGAACACCAGATCCACCCCGACGGAGCGCACATAGGGCACCTTGCGTACCCGGTATTCCACATCACCCACCAATACCGGGCCCATACCGCAGGCAGGAGCTGTAAGGGTCATGCGAATCTTCACATGCCCCCGTTCCCGGTCAATATCCACCCCGTATATCAACCCCAGATTCACCAGATCAACAGGTATTTCCGGGTCGTAAACGGTTTTCAATGCCTGCCAGACCTGTGCCTCGTCAATCTGCCTATCCGCGGGTTGCTGGAAGACCAGGGGTTCAGGCGTCATGCCGATGGCGGCGGCATCCGTCCCGTCCACCCTCACCATCTGACCGTGATAACTGAGGGTATAGTTGCCCCCCAGTGACTGGGTAATGGTGACAAAGGTATCCTTGGGGATAGTCACGGGTGTACCGTCGGGCACCCGCCGGGCCGGGCAGTCGGCCTGGGTGACCACCATTTTACGTTCGGTCGACATTACTGCGCCTGAATACTGAAGCTCTCACCGCAGCCGCAATAGTCTCCGGCGTTGGGATTTAAAAAGGTAAGCTGGCGGTTAAGCCCCTCGCTCACGTAATCAATGCGGGTTCCGCGCAATACCGGCACACTGTCGGCATCCAGCAACAGGGTGACTCCCTCCCCCAAGGGCATGTTAATGTCGCCGTCGCTGGGTTCGGACACCAGATCCAGCACATAGCGATAACCGGTACAGCCACTTTCCTTGACACCCAGACGCAGCGCCTGAGCCTGCTCAGCAGCCGCCAGTTGGCGCTGAAAATGGGCCAAGGCCGCCGGGGTCACTTCCACCAGCGGCTGGGATTCGGGATCAAAACGCTCAACACTCATACACTCTCCCGGGATCAACCCAAAAATAGTTTTGCCTTCTCCAGCGCCGCCAGCAAGCGTGCAACATCCTCGCGGTTGTTATAGAGGCTGAAACTGGCCCTCACGGTCCCGGCCAGGCCCAACTGCGCCATAATCGGCTGGGCACAGTGATGGCCGGTGCGTACCGCGACGCCTTGCTGGTCGAGAATCATCCCCACATCCTGTGCGTGGGCGCCGCCAGTGGGCACAAAACTGAGTACCGCCACTTTTTCCTCTGTCACGCCCACCCGGTTATACCCCCCCAGGCTTTCGAGCCCATCGCTGG
>CBFGUT010000221.1:0-5533 GCA_965652265.1 uncultured Cellvibrionaceae bacterium
CGGTTGCCTGGCAAGTACAACGCGAGGCCTTTGAGGGCGAGGGCGGACTGCACAACCCGGACGCTCTTCAGCTCGACGCCCTGCCCTGTGATGACGCCCGCTATGAAACACCACTGGCAGCGCTGCAATATCGCCTGCAACTGGCCGCTGACGACAGTGAAACCTATCGGTTCGCCTTTGGCCCCGCCTATGACGAACGGGAAATCCAGCAAGTGCGTGAACGCTATCTGTCCGCCGAGGGGTTTGCCACTGCTCGCCGTGACTACAGTGAATACGTGAACGAGGGCGCGGGGGTGTTGCGTATCGACACCCCGGACGAAGGCCTCGACAATTTTGTCAATCACTGGCTGGCGCGCCAGGTGTTCTATCACGGTGATGTCAATCGCCTGAGCACAGACCCGCAGACGCGCAATTACCTGCAGGACAATATGGGCATGAGTTACATCAAGCCCGAGGTCGCTCGCCAGGCCTTTATTCATGCCCTGGGACAACAGGAGGCCAGCGGCGCCATGCCAGACGGCATCCTGCTACACGATGAGGCGGAACTGAAATATATCAACCAGATTCCCCACACCGATCACTGTGTGTGGCTGCCGGTGTGTCTGCGCGCCTACCTGGATGAGACCGGAGACACAGGCATTCTGAACGAAACGGTTACAGGCCACGACCAGCAATCCCAGAGCGTCTTTCAGCGCATCAGCCGGGCCATGGACTGGTTGCTGCAGGCACGCGACGAGCGCGGACTCTCCTACATCGCCCAGGGCGACTGGTGTGACCCTATGAATATGGTGGGTTACAAGGGCAAGGGTGTGTCCGGCTGGCTGTCGGTAGCCACCGCTTATGCCCTCAACCTGTGGGCCGATATCTGTGAGCAGCAAGACCAGCCCCGGTTGGCGGAAACATACCGCGCGGGCGCCGAGGCCATAAACCAGGCCGTCAACACTCACCTGTGGGATGGCGACTGGTACGGCCGCGGCATTACCGATGACAATGTGGTGTTTGGCATCAGCGCGGACCGGGAAGGCCGCATTTTCCTCAACCCTCAGAGCTGGGCTATGCTGGCTGGCACCTGCTCGACAGCGCAGCGGGAAAAAATGATCAGGGCCGTGGAAGAGCAGCTGGAAACCCCCTACGGGGTCGCCATGCTGGCCCCCGCCTATACCGCCATGCGCGAGGATGTGGGGCGCGTGACCCAGAAACATCCGGGTTCGGCGGAAAACGGCTCGGTATACAACCACGCCGCTATCTTTTATATCTACAGCCTCTACACCATTGGCGAGAGCGATCGCGCCTACAAACTGCTGCGCCAGATGATACCCGGCCCGGATATGGCGGATTATGAGCAGCGTGGACAAATGCCGATCTACATTCCCAATTACTACCGCGGTGCTTACTATCAATTTCCCCGTACCGCCGGACGCTCCAGCCAGCTGTTCAATACCGGCACGGTCAGTTGGGTTTATCGCTCACTGGTGGATGGGCTGTTTGGTCTCAAAGGCGATGGTGATGCCCTGCTGATCGCCCCCCAGCTTCCGGAGCACTGGCAACACGCCAGTGTCCACCGGCGCTTCCGAGGTGCATCCGTTGCAGTCACTTATCGGCGCGCCTCGGCGGAAAACACCTTGTCGATTACAGTGAACGGTGAACCTCTGGACGGCAACCGTCTACACGTGACAGCGGGTCAAGACTACCAGGTGGCGGTCACTATCGGCTGAAGATGATTCAGACTAGGCTGATGCGGGTCTAGCAGGGTGTTTAAAAAAACTACCTGCGTTGCCGCTGCGGCGTTAAAATCAGGCTCAAAATGCTCATTTATAATCCATAAACTCCGCTTTTTCGCCTGATTTTGCCTTGCATCGGCTGCCTCGCCAACGTTTTTCAACAGCCTGCTAGCGACCCGCCGGCCCGGGGCTGCCAGTGGATTGACGCAGGCGTATCTGGTAGCCAATATCCACTTTTTTCTTGGGAATTTCGCGGCCCTCCAGTACATCCAGAATCATCTTCGCCGCCGTCATGCCCATGTCGTAGCGCGGCACATGCACACTGGTGAGGGAGGGATTGACGCAGGCGGACATTTCAAAGTCATTAAAGCCACACAGCGCCAGTTGTCCGGGGATGCGGATATTCATTCGCTGGCTTTCAAACAGGGCGCCCAGCGCCAGATCGTCGTTGCAACAAAAAATCGCATCCACCGCTCCCTTACCCGCGCTCATGACACTGCGCAGCATTTCCCCCCCCAGCGCAATGGTCGAGGGCTCGGGTGTGGTCACAAACAACTCGGGGCGGAAGCAGTCACTCTCTTCCATCGCCTGGCGAAACCCGCCCATGCGCTGCTGCACCCGGGTATCCATACGTGCGCCGATAAACCCGGGAGTACGGTAGCCGGCTTGCAATAAACTCACTCCCATATCGTATCCTGCCTGATAATGGGAAACCCCCACATTCATATCGAGTGGCGTTTCCAGGCTCTCCATGATTTGTACGATAGGTATGCCGGCGTTGAGCAACATACGCTGACAGGCGCGGGTCTGATCGCCGCCGGTGATAATCATGGCCTCGGGAGACTGGCTGAGCAGGGTTCGAATCAGTTTCTCCTCCTCCAGCGGCGAGTAATGGGTATCCACCAACAGCACTTTATAATTACTGGCACCGGCCGCATCATAGATGCCGCTGAGCACATCGCTAAACACCACGTTGGAGAGGGAGGGGATAGCCACGCCAATCACGCGCGAGCGCGCCGACGCCAGCGAACTGGCGGACTGATTGGGTATATAGCCCAGGTGGTCAATGGACTCCTGAACCCGCTGGCGCAGCTCCTCGGAGACTTTGGTTGGATGATTGATCACACGCGAAACCGTGATCGCGCTTACCCCCGCAGCCTGAGCGACATCATTGAGGGTGGCCCGCTTGGAGCCAGTTTTTCGCGTGCGCATATCATTTCCCTCTGTTACAAATGATAGATGCTAACATATGTTAGATGATTGCGCTATCAAGGCAAACCCTGTACCCTGTCGCTGTTTTGCCTACGAGAGCCACCTATGCAACAGCCGGTCAATTCCCAGCAATCCCCGGTGCTGATTATCGTCATGGGCGTGTCGGGTTCCGGTAAGTCCTCTGTTGCGCAGAGTCTTGCCGAAACCTATGGTTACCGCTATCTCGATGCCGATGATTTTCACAGTGATGAAGCCAAGGCGCACATGGCCGCCGGCACTCCCCTCACCGATGCCATGCGCATCCCCTGGGTGAACAATATCAGTGCATACCTGACCGAGTGTGCGCAATTGAACGTCAGTTGCACGCTCGCCTTCTCGGGCCTGCGCAAGGCTCATCGGGAACAGTTGCGCCGGCTGCCCTTCCGCTTGGCTTTTATCTATCTGAAGGGCAAGCGCGAGACTATTGCCCAGCGCATGAGCAGTCGCCAGGACCACTTTATGCCCACCAGCCTGCTGGATAGTCAGTTCGCCAGCATGGAAGACAGCAGTGGGGAAAGTGATGTGCTGCCTATCGATATTACTCCACCCTTGGCGGCCGTGATCGACACCTGTAAACAACAGCTGGACAGCTACCTGCACCTGTAAAGCCCGGCATACAGCTTGCATTAAATTCCACGTTAACCCGGGGAAGCCGCTGCCATGACCACTGATTTTCTCAGCTTTGACGAGTTGCTCTGCAAACTCAGCGGTCTGTTACAGGCCCTCTATCCACAGGAGGATGCCGAGACCCTGGCGAAGCAATGCCTGACGGCTATCGGCCAGCGGCTCAATGGCGATATTGTCGCCCCCGAGCGTCTCTGGTCGGAACGCGATAGCCTGTTGATTACCTATGGCAACTCCATCCGCCAGGCGGGTCACAAGCCCCTGGACACGCTGCAGAACTTTCTGCATGAACACCTGCAGGGCGTCTTCAGTGCCGTGCATATCCTGCCTTTCTTCCCCTATTCATCGGACGATGGTTTTGCGGTGATCGACTACACCCAGGTGGACCCCGAACTGGGTGAGTGGGACGATATCAACGCTCTGGCACAGGATTTTAAATTGATGGCCGACCTGGTCATTAATCACGTTTCCAGCCAGAGCCTGTGGTTTCGCAACTACCAGTACGACAAGGACCCCGGCCGCGGATATTTTGTCGAGGCCAATCCCCATGAGGACCTCTCCGCCGTGGTCAGACCGCGCACCACCCCCCTGTTGCGCAAGACCGAGACCGCCCAGGGAGCGCGCCATGTCTGGTGTACCTTCAGCCACGATCAGGTGGACGTGAATTTCCAGAACCCGCGCGTACTGTTGGAGTATCTAGGCATTATCGGCCGCTACCTGGACGAGGGCGCCCAGTGGATCCGACTCGATGCCGTGGCTTTTCTGTGGAAAAAGCCCGGCACCTCCTGTATTCATCTGCCCGAAACCCATGAGGTCATCAAGCTGTTGCGACTGCTGATGGAATACAAGAACGCCCACGCGTTACTGATCAGCGAAACCAATGTTCCCAATCGCGAAAACCTCACCTATTTCGGCAACAGCAACGAAGCCCATATCATCTACAATTTCAGCCTGCCGCCACTGATCATTCACGCCCTGCTGGCCGGCGACTGCACCTATCTGAAAACCTGGATGATGAGCATGCCCCCCTCGCCGGTGGGCTGTGCCTATTTGAACTTTACCGCCTCCCACGACGGTATTGGACTGCGTCCGGCGGAGGGCCTGCTCGATGAACAGGAATTGCAACACATGTTGCTGACACTGGAGTCATTCGGCGGCCGTATCTCCACCCGCACCCTGCCCACTGGCCAGGAGAAGCCCTACGAGGCCAATATCAGCTTGTTTGACGCCTGCCGTGGCACCTATCATGGTCGCGACCAGTGGCAGGTGGAGCGCCTGTTGTGCTCGCAGACGATTATGCTGGGTATTGAAGGCATCCCGGCGGTCTATATCCATACTCTCTTCGCCACCCCCAATGATTACGACAAGGTAGAAT
The DNA here is from genome assembly GCA_965652265.1 of uncultured Cellvibrionaceae bacterium. Lineage (GTDB taxonomy): Bacteria > Pseudomonadota > Gammaproteobacteria > Pseudomonadales > Cellvibrionaceae > Gilvimarinus. The sequence goes on from CBFGUT010000221.1 coordinate 4,972, forward strand.
CCACCGGCCACAATCGCGCCATCAACCGCCGCCACTGGGCACTGAGCGACCTGGAAACGCGACTCAACGAATCCGGAGGGCCTGGGCAGCGCATGTTCAGGGAAATGAAAAGGCTGCTGGCTATTCGCGCGGCGCAGCCGGCCTTCCACCCCAACGCCACCCAGTTCACGCTGCACATCCGCCCGCAAATTTTTGCCTTTTGGCGCCAGAGCATGGACCGCCGCCAGAGCATTTTTTGTATCAGCAATATCACGCACACGGCCCAGGACATTAATCTGGCGGATATCAATCTGATCAGCACGGACCACTGGCGCGATCTGATCAGTGGTGAAGAAATTCGTGATCTGTTCGGCAATTTGCGGCTGATGCCCTACCAGACCCTGTGGCTGAGTAATTTTTGACCTTGGCGTCACTTGCCCTAGCCGGTATACTCCTGTAGACAAACTGAAGACTCGTGGAAATCATTATAATTAACATACAGGGAGCACTACCGATGGTTCGTTTACTCTTCGTTCTCTGGTCAGTCCTGGTCGCAATTCACATCAGCGCCACCCCCTTACCC
>CBFGUT010000222.1:0-5509 GCA_965652265.1 uncultured Cellvibrionaceae bacterium
CGTTCAGCGTTCAGCGTTCAGCGTTCAGCGTTCAGCGTTCAGCGTTCAGCGTCAGACGTCCGACATCAGACATCCGTCGCTTACTCCATCTCACCAAAATCTTGCTCCACCGCGTCCAGCAGCCGCTGGTAGACATCCGGTACCGCGCTTAGCACTCGCGACCAGTTGGCCATAAAGGGGCGTTCGGTGGGATCGTTGAGGAATTGTTCGCCCGCGCGCATGATGCATTTGGTAAACAATTCCACAGTGTTTTCCTCCTGGTTGCGATCGAGGGTCATGCCGTTGATAACCGCATCGTTGTGGTAACGGTCCACCAGGTCCAGCGCCAACCGGTAATAAGCCGCTTTAATAGTGCGGAAGGCCTCGGGAGTGAACACGGTACCCTTGATAGCGAGTTTGCGGAAAAAGGATTTGGAAATATCGGTGCTCATTTTCGCCAGCCCCGCCTCGGGGTTGTCCGCCGACATATCCTGGTGCTTGTGGTCGTAGGCATCGGCAATATCCACCTGGCAAACGCGCTCGTCCGAGTAGCGCCGGTTAACTTCGCTCAACACGCCGATCTCCAGCCCCCAGTCACTGGGAATGCGAATGGAGCTCACCACATCCATGATCATGGAAAACTCACCCGCCAGCGGGTAGCGGAAGCTGTCGATAAACTCCAGGTAGTCGTCCTTGCCAAACACTTTTTGCAGCGCCCGCACCAGCGGCGACACCAGCAGTCGGCTGACACGGCCGTTTAACTTGCCGCCGGCGGCGCGATAGTAATAACCCTTGCAGAAAACGTAGTTGAACGTGGAATGCACCACGGGATAAAACAGCTTGGCGACAATATCGCGTTTGAAGGTGAGAATATCGCAATCGTGCAGCGCCACCGCCTTGGCGCGCCCCTGCGCCAGCGCATAGCCCAGGCAGTACCAGACGTTGCGGCCCTTGCCCAATTCGCGCGGTGCCAGCCCCACTTCATCCAGCACCTTGTCCACCGCCTTGAGGCGCGGGCCATCGTTCCAGAGTATGGCGTGGCGCTGTGGCAAGCGGGAGAAGAAAGCCTTGGCTTTTTGATACTGCGCTTTGTCGGCCCGGTCGAGGCCAATAATAATATTGTCCAGGTAGGGTACCTTGGAGAGTTCGCTGACAATATTCTCCATGGCCGGCCCCTCCAGTTCCGAATACAGACAGGGCAGTATCAGGCACATGGGTTTTTGCTTGCCCATCTCTATCAACTCGGCTTCCATCGCCTCAATGGGACGGTCACCCAGATTATGCAGGGTGGCTATACGGCCATTCTGAAAAAAATCACTCATGCGTCTTCCTCTTGGTCCAAGATCGTTAGCGCCTGTTCCACGCCTGCCCGCCAGCCTCTGGCGCCCTCAAATGGTGCACGAATGGCCCGCTGCAGGGCAGAATCGTGCATATAGGTTCCATCTTTGTGCGGTATCACCACCGCCTGATCCACCACTCGCAACATCTGCAGGTCATTGGGGCTATCTCCCAGCGCGATACTGCGAATGGCCGCCCCGCCAGGGGGCAGCGCATGGTGTTGATAGACCTTTTGATAGAACCGTTGATAGTGTTTGAGCAAATAGCGTACCGCATCGCCTTTATCGCAATCGGCCATCACATGGTAAAAGCGCCCGCCTTTGAGCAGTCGCAGCTGGTGCTTGCGCAATTTTTGTGCAAAGTCTTCACGATCGCTCTCGCTGCCCTCCCAAAGCAGCGGCTCCGATGCACTGCGCTCCATGGCCCGGGCCGCCGAGGCTTCATCCAGCCCCGTGTGGTGCATCACCTCGGCCACGGTCATATCGGCAAAGCCGGTAAAAGCGAAATTCCGGTGCAGCGGCGCCAGCACCTCGAGTATGCGCTCGCGGTTGGCACCAAAAGTCCCCAGCCACTCGTCGCCCTCCCGGTGCAGGCCGGCAGTGTCTAACCCGTGGGCCTCCGCCCAGGCGGCGGGAAAGACCAGCAGGCTGCCGTTCTCACATACATAGGGGTCGCTAATGGCCAGAGCGTCGCAGAGGCCGCGCATTTCCGGGCGCGTTTTGCTGGACACCAGGATCAGCGGAATGCCCGCCGCCCGTAGTTTTTCGATAGCCGGCATAGCCTCGTCATAACGATAGTCGTCGTGATTCAGCAGAGTGCCGTCGAGATCGGTAAATACCACTGTGTCCACTCTCATAGCCGCCCTCCAGGCCCCGGGCTGATGGACGCCACACGATGGGCGGCATTGAGAGACAACACCAGATCGGCCCGTGTGGGCATCTCCATCAGCATCCACCGCGTCAGACGCTCGTAGTGGCCGATAAACCGGCGCAACTGGGCCGCGTCCATCACCCGGGAAGCCGCCCGCCCCTCGCGAGCCAGACGCTGTGCCAGCACCGCTTCCTGCTCGGCGCGCCACTGGTAGACCTGCTCGAAGGACGGCGCGCGCAGCAGCAACAGGAAGTCCAGGCGCTGGAACAGCGGTTGATAGACCGTCAACTGACGATTGACGAAAGCCCGCCAGTGACCATCGGCATCCTCTTGCCGCTCCAGCTCATTGACCGGCTCGCGCAGGGCCTCCTCCGGTTGGGGCCTGGCGCCCACACACCAGCCCTCGAACACAATCAGGTGGGGGCGACCCCGCCAGATGTCTCCCGCTGCAAAGCGATCATCATTGGCCTTATCAAAGCGCGGCACAGTGACCGGGGTGTCCTCCCCCGCGCTCAGCAGCGCATCCAGCAGGTGCATTCCCAGAGCCACTTCATGAGTCCCCGGGACACCACGGGTGGCCAGCAGAGGGTGAATTTGTTGCGCGAGCTGTTCGCGCTCGGCGCGGGTCAGGTAGAGATCGTCTATGGACAGCCGGCAGACACGCAGGCCCCGCCGCTCCAGCAGCGCGGCGAGCACTTCCGCCGCCGTGGATTTGCCGGTTCCCTGGGCGCCATTGATACCCAGCACCAGCGGTCGTGGCTGTTCAAGAATATGCTGAGCCAGCCGCTCGGCCAGTGGCCCGTACACCTCCCCCAGGTGCCGGGCCACAGTGTCCGGCAGGGCCAGAGTCGCGGCCAGGTCTGGCATCACTGCCTCTGCGTCTTTCACTTCCCACCGGGCCAGGAGCTCCGGTGGCCAGAGCGCCCTATCGGGCCGCGCTTTGCTCATTCGCTTTCCTCCACAGAAACCATTCATCCATATTGTTCTGAGCATAGCAGTGCAGGATCCGGGCCAGCACATTGACACTTGACGACCTGGCTTTATTACAGTAATTTCAGTAATGTCTGAAATTACTGGAGAGACAAGTGTGAAAACGCCTCTAACCCCGATGGTGCAGTCCTGTGTCTTACATTTTGGCGAAATGGGCAGCCGCTGGGGCATTAACCGCACCGTGGGACAAATCTATGCCCTGCTGGTGCTGAGTGAAGCGCCCCTGAACGCTGACGAGATAGCCCAGGCGCTGGGATTTTCCCGCTCCAATGTGAGTATGGGCCTGAAAGAGCTGCAATCCTGGGAGCTGGTGCGCATCAAGCATATACCCGGGGAGCGCAAGGAGTTCTACACTGCCCCCGACGATATCTGGGAGATCGCCAAGACGCTGATCGAACAGCGCCGCAAACGGGAGATGGACCCTACCCTGACCACCCTGCGCGGTCTGCTGCTGGAGCAGCCCGCCAATGCGGAAGAGGTGTACGCCCAGGCGCGCATGCGCGAGATGCACGAGTTGATCGAAATGCTGACCCAGTGGACCACGGAAATCCAGCGGCTGAACCAGAGTAACCTGCGTGGCTTACTCAAACTGGGCGGCAGCCTGGGTAAGGTGCTGGATATGAAGGATCGATTTCTCAAATAAGGCCACACTGTAAGCCGCTGGCCAGTAACAGCCCACATTCAAGCAGAGAGACACACAATGATGGAAACGCTACTGCTGTCGCGCATTCAATTTGCCGCCAATATCAGCTTCCATATTCTCTTCCCCACCATCACCATCGCCCTGGCCTGGTTCCTGTTTTACTTTCGCTGGCAGCACAACCGCACCGGCGACGAGGTGTGGATGCGCGCCTATCGCTTCTGGGTGAAAATTTTCGCTTTGAGCTTCGCCCTGGGCGTGGTCAGCGGCATCACCATGTCCTTCCAGTTCGGCACCAACTGGCCGGGGTTTATGGCCACGGTGGGCAATATCGCCGGGCCGTTACTGGGCTACGAGGTGCTCACGGCGTTTTTTATGGAAGCCACTTTCCTCGGCATTATGCTGTTCGGTATCAACCGGGTCTCCAGCCGGGTGCATACCCTCGCCACCGGGCTGGTGGCCATTGGCACCACGCTCTCAGCCTTCTGGATTCTCTCGCTCAACGCCTGGATGCACACCCCCGCCGGCTTTGAAATGCGCGACGGCGTGGCCTTTCCGGTGGACTGGTGGGCCGTTATATTCAACCCCTCCATGCCCTATCGGCTTGCGCACATGCTGGTGGCCTCGGGGCTGACAGCGGCCTTTCTGCTGGCCGGCCTCTCCGCCTACCGGTTGCTCAAGGGCGACCACAAACCGGCGCCCCGTCTGACGCTGAAAGCCGGGCTCTACGCCGCCGCCGCGCTGATTCCCCTGCAGGTGCTGCTGGGCGACCTGCACGGCCTCAATACCCTGAAGCATCAGCCCGCCAAGGTGGCAGCCATGGAGGCACTGTGGGAAACCACCGAGGGCGCGCCGCTGGTACTGGTGGGGCTGCCCGATGAACAGGCACGCCGCAATCACTTTGCCCTGGAGATTCCCCACGGCGCCAGCCTGATCCTCACTCACAAGCTCGATGGCGAGGTGCAGGGGCTGAATGCCTTCGAAGGCGAACACCCGCCCGTGGCGCCGGTGTTCTGGGGCTTTCGTGTGATGGTGGGCATGGGGATGCTTATGTGGCTGGTGGCCTGGCTCGGCAGCTGGCGTCTGTGGCGGGCCGGAAGCCTGCCCCCGTGGATGCTCAGGGGCCTGGTGGCAATGACTTTTAGTGGCTGGGTGGCCACCCTCGCCGGCTGGTACGTGACTGAAATCGGTCGCCAACCCTGGCTGGTCACCGGCATTTTGCGCACGCGCGACGCGGTGACCCCGGTGGCCGGGGGCCATGTGGCCACTTCGCTGACCCTTTACCTGCTGCTCTACGCCGTGTTGCTGGTAGCCTATGTGGGCACTCTGTTCCTGATTGCCCGCAAGTCTGTGCAGATTGATCGCGACGAGGAACTTCACACCTTGCAGGATCGCTACAACCCCATCAGCCCCACCGAGGGAGGAAAACAGCCATGATCCCGACCGGAGACGCCTACTGGTTGCCGCTGATTTTTATGGCCCTGATGGGGCTGGCCTTTCTGGTGTACGCCATACTGGACGGTTTCGATCTGGGCGTGGGTATTCTTTTACCGCGCGACTCGGAAACACAACGCGACACCATGATCGCCTCCATCGGTCCCTTTTGGGACGCCAACGAAACCTGGCTGGTGCTCGGGGTGGGCATTATCCTTATCGCCTTTCCCGAGGCGCACAATATCATCCTCTTTCACC
>CBFGUT010000223.1:0-5495 GCA_965652265.1 uncultured Cellvibrionaceae bacterium
CAGTTGGCTTTTAACCAATTGGTCACTGGTTCGAATCCAGTACGACCCACCATATTTAGAAGTCCGCACGACGGCAGTTGTGCATTGTTGGTCACTGGTTCGACCAATCGTCTGGAACGATTGGGACCGCCGCAGGCGAGCGCGAAGCGCTTGAGCACAGGGAAGTGCGAGGTCCATCCAGTACGACCCACCAATACAGATACCGATATGGGCAACCGTGTCGGTATTTTTTTGCACCAAAAAGATCACTGGTTCGACCAATCGTCTGGAACAATTGGGACCGCCGCAGGCGAGCGCGAAGCGCTTGAGCACAGGGAACTACGAGGTCCATCCAGTACGACCCACCAATACAAATACCGGCACGTGTACGCGTGCCGGTATTTTTTTGCCTAGCCATTGGGCCTTTGAAAGTCGATGCCCGGGAGCAGGGCCGGGCTGTGGTAGAATAGGACGTAATGTGACAACGGGGAAACCCGAGAGGTTAACCATATGCCTGATAATGTGATTGCCACAATGCCGGCGGAAAACAATGCCTATCAGAAGGTGGCGGATTATCTGGCGGGTATCAGCCGGCCTGAACCCCTGAGTGAGAGCCGGGAGGCGGAGTTGAAAGCGCAGATTCGCGAGCAACTCAAGGCCAATAACGCCGCCCTGGTGGCGCACTACTATACCGATCCGGTGGTGCAGGCGCTGGCCGAGGAGACGGGCGGCTGCGTGGCGGACTCTCTGGAAATGGCCCGCTTTGGCAGGGAACACAGCGCCACCACCCTGGTAGTGGCGGGGGTGAAATTTATGGGCGAGACGGCGAAAATACTGACGCCGGAAAAGCGGGTGCTGATGCCCACCCTGGAGGCCACCTGCTCACTGGATCTGGGCTGCCCGGTGGAGGAGTTTTCCGCGTTTTGCGACCAGCATCCGGACCGCACCGTGGTGGTCTATGCCAATACCTCGGCCGCGGTCAAGGCGCGCGCCGACTGGGTAGTCACCAGCAGCATCGCGCTGGATGTGGTGGACTATCTGGACCGGCGCGGCGAGAAAATTCTCTGGGCACCCGACAAACACCTGGGCGCTTATGTGCAACAGCAAACCGGCGCGGATATGCTGCTCTGGGACGGTGCCTGTATTGTCCACGAGGAGTTCAAGGCGCGCGGCGTCGAGGACCTGAAAACACTCTACCCCGAGGCCGCCGTGCTGGTACACCCCGAATCACCGGCGGCGGTGGTGGCGCTGGCGGATGTGGTGGGTTCCACCTCTCAGTTGATCAGGGCGGCCGAGACTCTGCCCAACCGCGAGTTTATCGTGGCCACCGATCAGGGCATTTTCTACAAGATGCAGCAGCGCTGCCCCGACAAGACCTTTCATATCGCCCCCACAGCTGGTAGTGGCGCCACCTGCCGCAGTTGTGCCAACTGCCCGTGGATGGCGATGAACGAATTGGAGGCGCTGGCCAGGGTATTTGAGCGCGACGACAATGAAATTCTGGTGGACCCCGAGTTGGGGCGTCGCGCCATGCTTCCCCTGCAACGCATGCTGGATTTCAAAAAGTCCTGACCTTTGCTTGTGCCGGCCAGTTGCGGTGCGTAACATGTGCCAGTTATTTTGACCGGGCGTGCCGCCAGTGGCCGGCGCCTGTTGAATCCTGATTGGAGACCCTATGATTCATGGCAGTATGGTGGCCCTTGTGACCCCCATGAACCCCGATAACTCTCTCGACTGGGCTGGGCTGGACCAGCTGCTGGACTGGCATCTGGCCGCCGGGACCCACGCCATTGTGGCGGTGGGCACCACGGGCGAGTCGGCGACGCTGGATGTGGATGAACATCTGGCGGTAATACGCCGTGTGGTACAGCGGGTGGCCGGTCGCATACCCGTTATTGCCGGTACCGGCGCCAATTCCACCTCCGAGGCGGTGGAGCTGACCGAAGGTGCGAAAGCGGCGGGAGCCGATGCCTGCCTGCTGGTTACCCCTTATTACAACAAGCCCACCCAGCGCGGTCTCTATCTGCATCATGAGTTTATTGCCCGGGCGGTGGATATTCCCCAATTGCTCTACAATGTGCCGGGCCGTACGGCGGTGGATATGCTCCCGGAAACCGTCCTGGCCCTGGCGGAGATTCCCAATATTATCGGCATCAAGGAAGCCACGGGTGATATGGTGAGAGCGCGCGAATTGATCGAAAAAGCACCTGAGGGCTTTCGGATTATCTCCGGTGATGATCAAACCGCGGTGGAATTGATGTTATTGGGCGGTCATGGGGATATATCCGTCACCGCTAATGTCCTACCCCGTGAGCTGGCGCAGATGTGTGAATATGCCATGGCGGGCCGGGCCGAAGAGGCCAGGGCCATCAACGAGCGATTGATGCCCGTTCATAACGCCATGTTTGTGGAAGCCAACCCTATTCCGGTGAAGTGGGCTCTGGCCCGCATGGGGAAAATTCAGTCGGGTATCCGGCTGCCCATGACCCCTTTGTCGGAGACCTATCACGCCAGTGTAAGCCAGGCGCTCGAAGGCGCCGGATTGCTGTAATCGATTCAAATGAGTAGACGTTAACGATGATAAGAAAGCAGACAATAAAGGCGCTGGCCGCTGTGGGATTGAGTGGCTGGCTGTCGGGCTGTGGTGTGTTCTGGGGTGACGATGCCTATTTTCGCAACCGCGATGGCGATTATCAGCGGGCGGATACGGTTGAGCCGCTAAAATTACCCGACAGCATGCGCGATGATGAACTAGGTAAGCTGTATGTCATCCCGCCCATTGTCGAGAGCGAGTTTGAGAATATCGCCTCGGAAGAACAGGCCCAGGTGCCCCGTCCCGAGCCTCTGGCGGCCAATGCCCTGGCCGAGCGGGTGAAAATCCAGCGCCTGGGGGATGAGCGCTGGATTTTGATGAATGTCGCTCCCGGTGAACTCTGGCCCAAGGTGCGCAATTTTCTCAATACCAATAACTTGCCAGTGGCCGAGGCGGATATCAGCAGCGGTCTGATTGGCAGCCACTGGGTACAGTTTAAAACCGACCTCAGCACCTCGGACCGCTACCGGGTGGTGATCGACCAGGGGGTCCAGCCCGACACCAGTGAAATTCACGTCCTGCACCAGAGTGTTCCCGGCACTGTCGACCCTGACGAAGAGCGCGACTGGCCCAATGTCTCCACGTCGGCGGAGCGGGAGGCCTGGTTGCTGGATGAGTTGGCTGCCGCACTCGCCAGCGATGAGACTATCGGCGGCACCTCCATGCTGGCGCAGGCCATTGGCGGCGAGGCCAAGTCGGCCCTGCAAGTGGAGGAGAACGAACCGGTGATGCGCCTTCGCCTGAGCAATGAGCGCGCCCGCGCCACCCTCTATCACGCCATGCGCCAGGAAGGGTTTGCCATCTACGACAGTAATACCGATAAGGGTATTTACTATCTGCACTATCAACCCGTGGAACCCGAGGAAGAGCGCGGTTGGCTGTCCCGGCTGTTTGGGGGTGATGATGAACTCGTGCAGGAAAGCCCCTACAGTCTGGAACAACTGTTGACGGTGGTGCCCGAAGGACAGGCTTTCGAGCGGGCACCCCTGTCCAACCGGAAGGCCGAAACGCGCTTCCCCGAGGCTCCGGGCTATTTGCTGTTTATCACCGGAGAAGAGGGCAACTACACGGTGCGGCTGCGTGACCCCTATGGCAAACGTCTGCAACCGGTGCTGGCGCGCGACCTTTTGGCTATTTTACGTAAGAATCTGATATAGGAGTCGCCAGTATGCGCCTGGCCTCACTCGGCAGCGGCAGTCGGGGCAATGCGACGCTGGTGGAATGGTCGGACGGCGCCTTGCTCCTCGATTGTGGTTTCAGTATGAAGGAGGCTATCGCGCGTCTGTCACGGCTGGGCCGCAACCCGGAGGACCTGCAAGCGATTGTGGTCACTCACGAGCATGGCGATCACATCAAGGGTGTGGCGGCGCTGGCCCGCCGCTTTAATCTGCCGGTGTATATGACACCGGGCACTTTCCACAGTCGCGACTGGGGGGATATGCCCCGGCTCAATCTGATCCACGATCAGGAGATTTTTGCCATCGGTGATTTGCGGGTGGAGCCAGTGGCGGTCCCCCATGACGCACGCGAACCGGTGCAATATATTTTTCGCCATCGTCACTATCGACTGGGCGTGCTGACGGATCTCGGCAGCATCTCCCCCCATGTGGAAAACTGTTATCAGAACTGCGATGCCCTGGTGTTGGAAGCTAATCACGATTCTCTGATGTTGGCCGGCGGGCCCTATCCCCCTTCCTTGAAGCAGCGGGTGGGTGGTCAGTGGGGTCACTTGAGCAATACCCAGGCCGCGGGCTTTCTCACTCGGCTGGATACCGCCCGCCTCCGGCATCTGGCTATTGCCCATATCAGCCAACAAAACAACACTCCGGCGCTGGCGCGGCAGGCGATTTCTCCGGTAAGCGGTGGTGTGGGCAATGTAGTCTATGCCTGCCAGGATGAAGGTTTTGGCTGGCTGTCGCTAGCGGAGTAAAAATCGGCTAAGCTTGATGGGTGGTATGGCCTGTTAACAGGCCCAAAATAAAAAGTCAGGGGGTCGCCGTGTTAGAACGCCGCAAACATGAACGCACCAGTCGATCCATTCGGGTGGAAATGACTCATCCCGCTATTGGCACCATCGTCGGTTTTACCACTGATATTTCCGAAGGTGGCGCCCAGGTGGAGATTGAAAATCAGCCTCTGCCACCCGTGGGAACGGAGCTGCAGGTACTGTTTCGAAAAGTGGTGGGACCTATTAACGCCGAGCCTGTTGCCATGCGTGTGGTGCGCCACTTTCGCAATGTTATCGGTCTGGCTTTTTAGCCGTTTGTTGTCTCGTACTGTCAGGTCAGAGGGTAGGGCATTTAGGGAAAAGCGCAGTGCTCTGGGGCAATTAACTCACCCTCATTGTCCACTGCGGCGGTTCGCAGTTGCGCCATATCCTCGCAGGGCAAATCCGGGTTGCCCGATAAATCCAGCATTTCCAGTTTAATCAGCGTCAGCAAGGGGGCGGTTTGCTGCACGGCATTGTTACGCAGTGACAGCCACTGCAGTTTACCCAGCCTGGCCAGGGGCGCGATGGTGCGTAATGCATTGTCCGACAGATCGAGTTCCTGCAGCGCGGAAAACTTTTCCAGTCCCGTCAAATCGCTGATGCCGGCATGGGTACATCGCAGCCGGGTAAGTTCGTTAGCGCGGGTGATTTTCTTGTCTTCAATGGTTTGTTGAACACAGGTTGCCAGGGCGGCATCCGCAATCTCGTATTGGTCAAATAAGGGCAGAGGTGTATAGACCACGTTGTCATTAACAGACACCTGGTAAGAGCGACAGGCACCAAGGCCGAGCAGGCAAATCACACCGAGAAGTGAAAGCGATATTTTCATCAGGGCACCTCTAAAAATTGATTGTGACCTCTGCGCAATCTGTGCGGTGCCACAGCAAGGCTCTTTGCGCAGGTGAAGGCTGGTTGTCCTTTACAAGCAAAGAA
>CBFGUT010000224.1:0-5484 GCA_965652265.1 uncultured Cellvibrionaceae bacterium
CGCCCCACCCGCGCCTCACAGGAAAAACGCAAGGATCGCAAAACTCACCGGGGCAAAATCAAGTCCCTGCGTGGCAAAGTGGATATGTGATCATACCTCCTTTTCAGACCAAATAACTTTGGCACGGGCGGGGCATAAAATTCACTAAAAGCAGGCACTAAAATACTATGCAGTCCTATCAGGCCATGAATGTTACGATTACCCTGTCGGGTCTCTTGCCTTGAGGTAGTTAATATGGAAGGAATAACACTCACGCCCATTCAGGAGACAGACCTCCCTTTTTTGCAGCGTGTCTATGCCAGTACGCGTCAGGCAGAACTGGCAGCTACCGGATGGCCGCAACATGAAATAGACGCTTTTCTGGCCATGCAATTTCAGGCTCAGCATCAGCACTATCAGCAATACTACCCCGAAGCCAGTTTCGACATTATTCGCTACGGCGGCCAGGCTGCCGGGCGTCTGTACGTCGACCGCACCCTGGACGATATTCGCATTGTGGATATCGCCCTGCTGCCAGAGCACCGAGGCAAAGGGATTGGTACTGCGCTGACAAACGCGCTATTGGCGGAGGGGCGGGAAACCCATAAGGGTGTTGCCATTCATGTTGCAAAAAGCAACCCGGCTATGAATCTATACCAGCGCCTGGGTTTTGTGAAAACAGCAGACAAAGGTGTCTACGACTTCTTGCAATACAGCACCGAACAGGATGCGAACCATAAGCGATATTAACAAGCGGGTAAACACCAGCCGTTTACTGAACGTAAACTGCGTCTTTACGACGTAGTAATGAACCTAGCAGCAGAGTTAGAAGCATGACCGCGACGATCTCAGAAGAGCGCCATGTCCTCTTCGAGTGGGCTCTAGTCGGAAAACCAATAATTCCCGCCGGGCCGGACCACCTGTCCGGCCAACTGCTTCTTCGGCTTTAATACTCCCTGGTTAGTGATAATGTCGGCAGGCATTGACCACGCGCTTGGCCAGCTCGTCATCCTCACAGTGTGCGGCAATGTCGCTGAGGGTCACCACGCCCACCATGTCCTTGTTGCGCTCATTGTTGAGAACAATCAGTCGCTGCACACCCTGATCCTGCATGTTCTGCAACACCTTGCGTACATCGTCGTCCTCGTAACAGTAGAGCACCTTGCCCGTGGCAATATCGCCCACCCGATCATCGGCACTTTTGCCATCGGCGGTTCCGCGAATAGCAATATCCCGATCAGTCACAATTCCCACCAATTTGTCCTTGTGAGCAATGGGGGTAAAGCCGCGCCCGGTTTCACGCATGCGTGCAGCGGCTTCCCGAATACTGGCATCCGCCGCGAGATATTCCGGGTTTTTCGTCATCACTTGTGCAACGTTCATTGGCAGCCTCCTGAGTACCTCGTTGGAGATTTAGCAGTAAATTACATCTCAACCCCCGCAAGGGACATGCCGACTCGGACAACGCGGCAAGAGGCCATTACAAGGCATAGTGCGACACAATCCTTGTAAAAGTTTCATTTTAGGCAAAAAATACAAGGGTGCGGCCACTAACACCTGCCTTTGAGCCTCCATCTACCCGGCATATATACTGCTATATATACTGCTACAGATTGCAGTAGGTATTAGCAGGCTGTTAGACACCGCAAGCTCTGCAAACAGGCACATTACCTGCCATACTGAGAAACGCATTGCTACAAAAGGACAGTCCATGAATTCATCGACTCAATCGCAGCAAACCAGTGGTCGGACAGTCTATCTGGTGGATGGCGCCCGAACCCCTTTTCTCAAGGCCCGCGGCAAACCCGGCCCCTTCACGCCGGTGGACTTGGCAGTACAGGCGGGTAGGCCACTTCTATTGCGTCAACCCATTCCCAAAGACGCCTACAATCGCGTTATCCTCGGCTGTGTCAATGTGATTGCCAGTGAAATGAACCCCGCCCGACTGGCCACACTGCGCCTGGGTATGGGCGAAAAAATGCCCGCCTTTACGGTACAGATCAACTGCGGTTCGGGTATGCAATCCATAGAGACAGCATTCCGTTATATCCGCGAGGGCAATGACGATCTGATCCTGGCGGGCGGTACCGAGGCATTGAGCCAGGCCCCGCTGATGCTGACACCCGCCGCCACCACCTGGTTGGCGGAACTCGGCCTGGCGCGCTCTCTACCCGCCAAGCTAAAACAACTGGCGCGCTTCCGGCCCGCCTACCTGAAACCCGTGCTCAGCCTGCGCCAGGGTCTCACCGACCCCATCGTGGGCATGAATATGGGCCAGACAGCGGAGCTGGTGGCCCATATCTATAATATTTCCCGCGAGGCCGCCGATGCCTACGCTGTGGAAAGCCACCTGCGCCTGGCCCGCGCACAGGAAGAGGACACCCTGGCGGATGAGGTAGTACCTCTGGTGGACAGCCAGGGCCAAGTCTATGAAGCCGATGACGGCGTGCGACCCAACAGCACGGTGGAGCATCTCGCCAAGCTTAAACCCGTGTTCGAACCGCCCTGGGGCAAGGTCACCGCCGGCAATAGCTCGCAGATCACCGATGGCGCCAGTTGGGTGATTCTCGCCTCGGAAGCGGCTGTGGAGAAATACGGGCTAACACCCAAGGCCGTCATCCGGGACAGCGAATGGAGCGGACTCAACCCCTCCATTATGGGGCTGGGGCCAGCTGTCAGTGTGGGCCGGCTGATGGGGCGTCACAAGTACCAATTTGACGATCTCGACCTGGTGGAGCTCAACGAGGCTTTTGCCGCCCAGGTGCTGGGTTGTCTGGCCGCCTGGGATGACGAACGGTTCTGTCGCGAGGTGTTGGAAAGGGATAATGTGCTGGGCGTATTGGAGCAGACCAAGCTCAATATCGATGGCGGGGCTATCGCTCTCGGCCACCCGGTGGGTACCAGTGGCAACCGTATTGTCCTGCATTTGGCCAATGCCCTGGCACAAAAACAGCTCAAACGCGGTATTGCTACCCAATGTATCGGTGGTGGCCAGGCTGGCGCCATGCTGATTGAAGCGGTATAGGAGTTTGTCATGACCGGATTTATTATGAACACCCTCGCCGATCGAGAGAAAACCATCGGTCCTTTCGCCAATCCCGAGGATACCGACTCGGCCTGGCAGCACTGGCATTTGCGTCTGGATGACAACAAGGTGGCCTGGCTGATGTTTGACTGCAAGGACTCGGAAGTCAATGTCCTCTCGCAGGCCGCACTCACCGAACTCAACGAGGTGCTAATGGCGCTGGAGGCCGACAAGCCCCAGGCATTGGTATTGCGCTCGGCCAAGACCTCCAACTTCTGTGTGGGGGCGGACATCAAGGAGTTTCGTCATCTGGAAACAGTCAAGATGGCGCGCGATAAACTTCTCGATGCCCACGCTGTGGCCAACCGTCTGGCCGCCCTGCCCTTTACGACCGTGGCGGTTATTCACGGTCACTGCTTTGGGGGCGGTCTGGAACTGGCGCTGGCCTGCGATTATCGCATCGGCATCAACGGGGCACGCTTTGGTTTCCCCGAGATTATGCTGGGGCTGCACCCAGGACTCGGCGGTACGGGCCGCAGCATCGCACTTATCGACCCAGTGGAAGCTATGACATTGATGCTCACTGGTAAAAGCCTGCGAGATAGCCGCGCCAAGAAGTTGGGGCTGATCGATGCCCTGGTACCCGAACGCCACGTGGGAGCAGTACTGGAAGCCGCTTTCAATAAAAAACTCAAGCACAAGAAGAAAGGACTGAAAAGCAAACTGATTAACCTGGCACCTGTACGGCGGCTGGTGGCGAAAAAAATGCGTACCCAGGCGGCACGTAAGGCGCCACCCGAGCACTACCCGGCGCCGGAAAAGTTGATACAGCTATGGGAAAGTCATGGCGGTCATACCCAAAAAATGCTCGCCGCAGAAATTGACTCCTTCAGTGAATTGTTACTCACCGAGACATCCAACAACCTGGTGCGCGTATTTTTCCTGCAGGAAAATATGAAAAAACTCGCCCCCAAGGAATTGGACCAAGCCAGACATGTGCATGTGGTGGGCGCCGGTGCCATGGGCGGCGACATCGCCGGTTGGTGTGCGCTGCAGGGCCTCACCGTCACCCTGTTTGACATGAAAGCGGAGATAATCGCCAAGGCTATTGGCCGTACAGCTAAACTCTGCGACAAAAAACGGATGAGCGCAGCCGAAAAACGCGAGGTCCTTGACCGGCTGATTCCCGATTTGAAACACGATGGTGCCAGCCATGCGGACGTGATTATTGAGGCAGTGCCGGAAAAAATTGACATAAAACGCAGCGTCTATACTGAGTTGGAACCAAAGATGAAGGCCGGTGCCATTCTCGCTACCAATACCTCGAGCATCCCTCTGGATGAGCTGCAGAAGGAACTAAAAGCCCCCGAGCGACTGGTGGGTCTGCACTTTTTCAACCCGGTGGCGCAAATGCAACTGGTGGAAATCGTCAAACACAGCAAGCTCGCCGATGAAACTTATCAGAAAGCCCTGGCCTTTACCGCCCAAATCAAACGATTGCCTACGCCGGTGGCGGGCGCACCCGGCTTTCTCGTCAACCGCGCGCTGACACCCTACCTGCTGGAAGCCATGCAGTTGCTGGACGAGGGCGTAGCCGCCGAAACCATTGACCGCGCCGCAGAAAAATTCGGTATGCCCATGGGCCCCGTGGAATTGGCCGATGTGGTGGGACTGGATATCTGTATGGGCGTGGCCGAAATGCTGAAAGAGCGCCTGGATACACCCATGCCGGACATTCCCTCCTGGCTGGCAGAAAAAATCGAGGCGGGCGAACTGGGCAAAAAAACCGGTAAGGGTTTATATCCCTGGAAGGATGGCAAACCCCAGAAAAAGGACAGTCCACCTGCGGGACCGGAGGACCTCACCGACCGACTGGTGCTTCCCATGCTAAATACTTGCGTTACTTGTCTGCGCGAAGAAGTCATAGCCACGGAGGAATTACTGGACGGCGCCATGATTTTCGGCACCGGCTTTGCGCCCTTCCGCGGCGGCCCCATGCACTATTTGCACAG
This sequence comes from uncultured Cellvibrionaceae bacterium, assembly GCA_965652265.1. Taxonomy (GTDB): domain Bacteria; phylum Pseudomonadota; class Gammaproteobacteria; order Pseudomonadales; family Cellvibrionaceae; genus Gilvimarinus. The sequence goes on from CBFGUT010000224.1 coordinate 5,017, forward strand.
CCGCGGGCAGGACAACGTCGCCAATGCGCTTGAGTCGCTGGCCGAGACCCACGGCGAGCGCTTTAAGCCCGACGCCTGGTTTACCACAGCTGGCAGCGAGGGCTACGAATGATCCACCTGCCAGGGGCAGTGCGCCACATCCGCGCAGGAGAAGAGTTGTGAAAATCTGGGTGGATGCCGACGCCTGTCCTGTGGCCATCAAAGAGATACTCTACCGTGCCGCCAAACGCTGCCAGGTGGAAACCGTACTGGTGGCCAACCAGCCCCTACAAACGCCGCCCTCGCCCTATATCTCCAGTCTGCAAGTGAGTGGCGGTTTTGACGTGGCCGATCAGGCCATTGTCGCCCAGGTGACAGCGGGAGATTTGGTCATCACCGCCGATATTCCCCTGGCCGCTGAGGTCATCGACAAATCCGCTCACGCCCTCAGCCCGCGCGGCGAACGCTTCACGGTCGACAATATCAAGT
>CBFGUT010000225.1:0-5482 GCA_965652265.1 uncultured Cellvibrionaceae bacterium
CGGCTCAGTGGACACTACCATTGGTGAAGGGCGCTTTCTCAATACCGGCGATTCCGCCGGACAGGGGTTGCTGCGGCTGATGGGACTATTCAACTTTGACTCTATTGCCCGGCGGTTACGGCTGGACTTTTCCGACTTGTATAAGAGCGGCTTGACCTTTGACGAGATTACCGGCGAAGTGGCTTTTGCCGATGGGCATCTTCAGGTAACCCAGCCGGTGATCATGCGCAGCCCCTCCAGCCAGATGCAGTTGAGCGGGCAGGTGGATCTGCGCGAGGAGATTCTCAATATGCGCCTGGTGGCCACTCTGCCGGTGGCGGGTAACCTGACGGTTATCACCGCTTTGGCGGCGGGCCTGCCGGCGGCGGCCGGGGTGTTTTTAATCAGCAAAATCTTCGAGCGCGAAATGAAGAAAATGGCCAGTGTCAGCTATACCATCACCGGCGATTGGGACAACCCCAATATGGAATTCGACCGGCTGTTCGACGCCGATCCAGAGTGAGGGAATCGATCAGCGAATCATCGAATCGGTGATCAATGATTCGATGATCGTTCAGTCTTGAAGCAGACAATCCCGCAAATAGCGAAACAGCTTGCGCGTGTGGGTAGGCGGTTGGTTCTGCGACTGCTCCTTTTGTGCCAGGCGTACCAGCTGTCGCAAGTGTTGAATGTCCACCTGGGGGTGCTGCTCGATAAATGTCTCCAGCGCTCCCGCTTCACCGCTGAGCAATCGGTCGCGCCACTGTTCGGTGATATGCTGGTGCTGCACATGTAAGTGGTTCTTGCTTTCAATGGCCTGCAGTTGTTGGGCAATGGCTTCGGCATCGGCCTTGCGCATCAGCTTGCCGATATATTGCATCTGCCGGCGGCGTGCCTCGTTCTTACTGATACGGCGCATTTCCTCTATTGCCCGGCGCAGGTCTTCGGGTAGTTCAAACTCCGTCAATTGCCGCTCGTTGAGGCCAACCAGTTGCGCGCCCATGGCCTGCAGCGCATGCATCTCGCGCTTGCGCTGGGTTTTGCTGGGACCTTCGTCGGCGAAATCGTCAAAGCCGTTATTCATGTCACTATCCACGGTAAAAAATATCATTATAACATGGCGTCAGACGTCAGACGTCAGACGCAGAACGCGTCAGTGGCGGTGACGCAGCACTTCCAGCAACCGGTGATCGCGGGGGTGGTGGTGCGCGCGCGGCTGGCGAGGCGCGAGGGATCGGCTATTGAGGCGCGGCTTTTGGCTACCTGCCTGGGTATCCAGATAGGCAAACAGCGATTCCCCAAAGTTCACCCCGGTCGTCATAGTGGTGGGAGCGGGCATACTGGCGAGATAGGCACTGGCATCGTCTACACCCAGCAGGATGCGAATCACCAGCTCGGCCCGCTCCTTCACATAGTCATTGCCGGCGCGATTGATTCGTCCCCAGCGCACTATGTAGTCTTCAAAACTCTCCCCGGCATCGGTAAAAGCGAGCACACGGTCCACATCAAAGTGATGTTTCATCATCACTTCCTCGAATAGCATGGCAGTGTCTTCAGAGAAAATGCGATAGTCATCACTCTCATAGTAAAACGAATAGTTATACAGATCGTTGGCGCCATCGGGTTCAAACTCGTTGCCAATATCGTCGGCCTGCAGGGCGATGTGCGCGCTGGTGGGTGTAGCACCAAATGAACGCACCTCGGCCATGTCGACGAGGACTTGCGATTGCAGTGGGTAGGTCTGATCCAATTGCGCTGAAGCCGATCCTGCTTCCAATACCGAAAGCAGGTCAAGGAAGTATTGATTTTCATTGACTGAATTCAGTTGGCGCGGGGGCACATTGTCGTTGGCGTGGGCCAACTCATGGAACAGCAGCGACGCCATGGGCAGCAGAATATCATCCAGGGTACGGCTGTTGCCGTTGGAGCCGTCCAGGGGAAAGTATTCCCAGGCGAAGTCGTCGTCTTTTAGATAGTCCCAGAAAGCGTTGAACTGCAATTGCGAACCGTAGCTGCCGCGCGGGTCTTCTGCGCGAGAAATGGAATTGCGTTCGGCGGCTGTCAGCCACAGGTCGGCGGGGTCCAGGTAGATAGCACCCGTGCCCTGCCAGTAATAGGAGGGACGAATCTCGGCGCCGATCACCACACCAGTGACGCCGCGGAACAGATTGAGCAAATCCTGAGGCATGGCCTCCAGCAGTTGCTCGAAACGCTCGGCCATCCACGGATGCGTTACCTGGGTTTGATCCAGAATGGCGACAACGCTGATATCGCTGTTGTCATCGCCCACCAGGGGTACCTCATTGAGAAGGCAGAGATTGTCGAGTACAAAATCGAGCCAGTCGTCTTCGTTGTCGATATCGGGATACTCGAAAATACAGTCGGTCAGCTTCCCGGCATAGGGGCTCAGGAGGTTGGCGGGGCGGTAGTCACCGTCAGCGGGGCGAGTGGAAATTCGATAGCTGCCGCAACTGCCACTGGCGCCGGCAAGGCTGCCGTTGTTGATGGTCAACTGACAGTTATCGCCCACGGCGGCGGCACCGTTATCAAATACCACCTCGGCACCACCGCTGGTATCTAGGTCGCAGGCTGAAAGATTGCTCTGGAAAACCACCAGACTGTCGCCAGTGATTTCAATATGGCAGCCACTCACCGGCGGTGGGGTAACAGGGCCCAGATTATTACTTGGGGGGGTGCTGCTGCCGCCACAGGCTGTCAGCAGGGTGGTGGTCATAAGTGCGGCAAGAAGTGAGTGGTGAATGGATTTACTGTGCATGAAGCTTCCTTGTTGTCAGGTGTGAATATTTCACGAATTAAAATGGGTGGTGATCTCAGTTTTCTTCATCAAAACCAGCATCTATCAGGGCGCAGATGCTGTCCAGTGCCGTCTCGGCATCCTCTCCTTCGGCGCATACGCGAACCTCAGTACCCATGCCGGCGGCCAGCATCATCAGCGCCATCATACTGTGACAGTCGGCACTTTTGTCGTTGACTCGCAATTCAATCTTGCAGCGGTAGGGCTTGGCCGCCGACACCAGTTTGGCGGCTGAGCGCGCATGCAGCCCGCGTGAATTGACAATGGTGACGCAGCGTTCGGCCATTAGTGTTCCCCTCGCTGAATCGCCAGTTCGCGGTGACGCACTTGTACATTGTCAATTACCTGGCAGAAGTGTTGCTGCAGTTTTTCACACAAATAGACCGAGCGGTGTTGTCCACCAGTGCAGCCAATCGCGATGGTGATATAGCTGCGGTTGTTGGCTTGGTAGTGTGGCCACCAGCGCTCCAGAAACTGTCGAATATCGGCGAGCATGGCCTGCACCAGCTCCTCGCGATCGAGAAACTCAATGACCTCGGCATCGCGTCCACTCAGGCCGCGCAAGTCGGCATGCCAGTGAGGATTGGGCAGGCAACGGGCATCGAATACCAGGTCGGCGTTATTGGGCGGGCCGTGCTTGAAGCCGAAGGATTCGAACAGTACCGCCATGCCTGCATGAGAGGGGCCGACGATGCGCTCAGTAATCAACTCGCGCAACTGGTGAACATTCAGGGAACTGGTATTGAGCACCAGGTCGGCGCTGTCGCGCATGGGTACCAGTAATTGCTGTTCGGTATCAATGGCCTCGGTGAGGTTGGTGTGTTTATCAGACAGAGGGTGTTTGCGCCGGGTCTCGCTGAAACGCTGGACAATAATCCGTGTGTCGGCATCCAGAAACACCACATTGAAAGGGATGTGCGCTTCCTTGAGGGTGGTGATCATGGCGGGGAAAACATCCAGGTCCTGCCAGGCATTGCGGATATCCATGCCGATGGCAAAATCCTGGTTGGCCGAGTCCTTGTGTTGCTGGATTTGCCCAATCAGGGCCGGCAACAAGCTCACCGGCAGATTGTCAATGCAGGTATAGCCCGCATCCTCCAGAGCGTGGAGGGCGGTGCTTTTTCCCGATCCGGACAGGCCGCTGACAATTACCAGATGCATGCTCGGTGCCTTCAGTCACAGTGGGAGATGGCGGCGCGGTAGAGCTCCTCACTGCTGTCGGCGGCGCGCAGGGCGTCGCGGAAGGGCGCCTCATTGAGCGCGCCGGCGAGATGGGCGAGGGTTTGCAGGTGTTCGTCGTTGGCCTCATCGGGCACCAGAATGGCAAACACCACATCCACGGGTTCACCGTCCATGGCGTCGAATTCAATGGGATCCTTGAGCGTAATCAGCGCACAGAGAGTGTCACTGCAGCCGGGTACGCGGCTGTGGGGAATGGCGATGCCGTGGCCAATTCCGGTGGACCCCAGGCGCTCGCGCGCCACCAGTCGACGGAAAAGCTCATCGGCGTCGATGGTGTCGCCCTCGATGTTCTCGGCAATGGTGTTGGCGAGAATTTCCAGCACGCGTTTTTTGCTGACACCTTCAATGCGACACAGGGTGCGATCGATGGTGAGAATTTGGGAAATTTGCATAGGCTTATCGGTGGCTGCGAAGTTTTTCTTTGTGTTTAATGAGCTGGCGGTCGAGTTTGTCCGTCAGTGCGTCTATGGCGGCATAGAGGTCGGTGTCCACGGCGTCGGCAAAGATATCCTTGCCATTGACGTGTATTCGTGCCTCGGCTTTTTGTTCCAGTTTTTCCACGGAGAGAATCACCTGGATACTGGTGATAAAGTCATTGTGATGCAGCAGGCGCTCAATCTTGTCATGGGTATAATTGTGAATGGCTTCGGTAATATCCAGATGATGACCGCTGATATTGATTTGCATACATCCATCCTCTTTGGGTTGACACGATTGACATTGGTGAGGCCACGATAACAGGCAAGGCCGTGGCTGTCACACGCGTGCGTGGTATCACACCAGACTCTTGCGCTCGTTGGACGGCGGTATATTGAGCGACTCCCGATACTTGGCAATGGTTCGCCTGGCCACCTGGATACCCTGTTCCGCCAACATGTCGGTAATTTTACTGTCACTCAAGGGCTTTTTCGGATTTTCCGCCGCCACCAGCTTCTTAATAATAGCGCGAATGGCTGTGGACGAGCACTCGCCACCCGAGTCGGTGCTCACATGGCTGGAGAAAAAGTACTTGAGCTCGAAAATGCCCTGTGGTGTGTGCATGTATTTTTGGGTGGTGACCCGCGAAATGGTGGATTCGTGCATTTCCACCAGTTCGGCGATGTCGTGCAGCACCAGGGGTTTCATGGCCTCGGCGCCGTATTCGAGAAAGCCGCGCTGTTTCTCGACAATACAGGTAGCCACCTTAAGCAAGGTCTCGTTGCGGCTCTGCAGACTTTTAAGGAACCAGCGCGCTTCCTGCAGATTGTCTTTCAGGAAAGTGTTGTCGCGGCTGGAATCGGCGCGCTTGATCAGCGAGGCGTAGTCGGGGTTGATACGCAGGCGCGGGGCGATATCCGGGTTGAGTTCCACCATCCAGCGTCCCTCGCGCTTCTCCACAAAGACATCGGGCACCACGTATTCGGTCTCCCCGGAGGCGATGGCATCACCGGGGTGGGGCGTCAGACC
>CBFGUT010000226.1:0-5447 GCA_965652265.1 uncultured Cellvibrionaceae bacterium
GGCGGCCACCACCCCGGGCGCCTGCCGCACGGCGGCCTCCAGTGCCTGCAGGCCCTGCTCCAGCGCTGGCAGATCGGGTGCCGTCACCTTGAGCCCGAGGGTACCCCGCATCCCCGTTTGCAACATCACCAGCCGGGTTTCTATGGGTTGCAACCGGGGGGCCGAGGTGACACCGGGCAGGCGCGCGGCGTCGGCAATCTCCCGCCAGATATCCTCGGGGGACTGAATGTGATCGCGCCACTGGCGGTGCAGCCGGCCCTCCTCGTCGGTGGTGTACTCACTTTTGTACTGAATAATGGTCTCAATCATCGACAGGGGCGCCGGGTCCAGCGGCGTCTCCGCCCGGCCCGCCTTGCCCACCACACTTTCCACCTCCGGGATAGCGGCAATGGCGCGATTCTGCTGACTTATGATCGCCTGCATCTCCGCCACCGAGGCCGTGGGCATGGCGCTGGGCATATACAGAAAACTGCCCTCGTCCAGCGCCGGCATAAATTCGCGCCCCAACCCCGGAAACTGACTGGCCGCCGCCCGCCAGGGGCCGCTGTCACGCAGACTCTGGGCCGAGACGCCCAATCGCTCGGCGGTGGCCGCCAGCGGGTAGAGCACCCTGTCTGCCCCCAGCCACACCGTCAGCCCCAGTGCCACCAAGAGGGAGGGCAGCGCCAGGAACCAGCCCCGGTGGGCCAGCATCCAGCCGAGCAAGCGGTCGTAGCCGCGTAGCAACAGCCACACGGCGCCCATGACCAGCGCCAGCAATATAAACACAAACAGCGTATTGGCGACCTCCCGCTGCGGCCCCAGCGGTGCCCAAACCTGCGCCAGCCATATGGCCGCGGCCAGTATCAACAGCGCGCGCAAGATCCAGTAGACCGACAAAAACGCCAGCCGGCGGGGTCGGTGACGCCGCCAGTACAGCGTCAGCCGCGCTCTGCCCCGTCGCCAGAGGCGCGGTTCACGCCACCCCCGCAACCACAGCAAGAGCGGGGGAACCACCGTCAGCGCCAGGGCCACTGAGGCCAGCAGCACCAGCGTCTTGGTGTAGGCCAGGGGTGTGAACAGCTTGCCCTCGGCGCCACTCATGGCAAACACCGGCAGAAAGCCAATTACCGTGGTGGCAATGGCCGTGACCACGGCGCCCCCCACCTCGCTTACCGCGCGGCGCACACCCTCTTGCAGTGACTCCTGGGGATAACGCTGGCGTCGCTGCTGGACGCTGTCCACCACAATAATGGCCATATCCACAATGGTGCCGATGGCAATGGCGATGCCCGCCAGCGCCACGATATTGGCTTCCACCCCCAACAGTTTCATGCCGATAAAACTCAGCAGCACCGCCATGGGCAGGGTGGTCGCCACAGCCAGCACCGAGCGCAGGCTTCCCATCAGTAACAACACCACCACCAGTGTGACCAACAGCTGCTGGGTGAGTGCCTGGGTGAGGGTACTGACCGTCTCGTCGATTAACTGCGCGCGATCGTAAAAAGGCACCAGACTAACTTGGCTCAGGGTGAGCCAAGGCGGTCGATGCTGCCAGTGCTGGTGCAACCAGGCCTGCCACTCGGGCTGACTCGTGTCATCCAGGGCCGGCAGCTGCTGACGGCGGGCGAAGTGCTCCACGGTGGTACGATCAGTCTGTGTCCAGTCGATGACCGCGCGCGCCGGCAGGCTGGCGGCGAGCTCATCCATGCGTGCGCGTACATTGTCGATGGCCGCCCGCGGGTTGTAGCCCTCGCGTATGGTCACCACGCCGCCGGTGGCCTCGGCGCCGGCCACGTCCAGCAGCCCGCGCCGGGGCGCGGCGGCCAGGCTCACCCGCGCCAGGTCACCCACCCGCAGGGGCACCTGGCCCTCGCGGGTCATCACCACCGCCTGTTCGATATCCGCCGGGCGGCGCACCAGCCCCACCCCACGCAGGGTATATTCGGCGCCGTTGATCTCGGTCACGCCAGCGCCCACATCCCGGTTACTGTCCGCCACGGCCGCGGCCAGTTGCGTCAGACTCACCCCGTGCAGGCGCAGCGCCTCGGGATCGGCCCGCACCAGGTATTCCTGCACATAGCCTCCCACCGAGGCCACTTCGCTGATACCTGTGGCGGCGGTGAGGGCGGGCCTGACGGTCCAGTCCTGCAGGCTGCGCAGTTCGTACTGATCCCACCCCGGCGCGGGCTCGCCGTCGGGGTCGCGCCCCTCCAGGGTATACCAGAGCACCTGACCCAGGGTGGTGGCATCCGGCCCCAGCGCCGGCTGTACGTCCGGCGGCAGGGTGCCGGCGGGCAGGCTGGCGAGTTTTTCCAGCAGCCGCGTGCGCGCCCAGTAGAATTCCGCATCCTCCTCGAAAATCACCGCCACCGAGGCAAAGCCAAACATGGACAGGCCGCGCACATCGCGTACCCCCGCCACCCCCAGCAGGGCGGTACTCAGGGGGTAGGTAATCTGGTCCTCCACATCCTGCGGCGAGCGCCCCGGCCACTCGGCGAACACAATCTGCTGGTTGTCGGCCAGGTTGGGGATGACATCCACCGCCACCGGGTCAGCGGGCAGCAAGCCGTCCTCGCTCATGGGCGCCACCCGCCAGCCCCAGAAGGCCAAGAGCACCGCCGCCGCCAATACCAGCGGGCGCCAGCCCAGGCAGGCACCGATAAAGCGCTCGAACGCGCCGGTACTGTCAGTGCGCATGAACACCTCCCGCGTCTGTCCGATCCTCGACCGCAGGCTGGCCGTTGCCGTGAGCACCGTGGTCGTGAACCGGGGCGCCACCGCCGGTGGGCGCCATCATGCTGCGCATCCCGCGAATCTGCCGCTCACTGTCGAGTCTGAGAGCGCCCTGCACCACCACCTGCTCTCCCTCGGTGAGACCGTCCAGCACAGCGTAGTGGTCCTCACTGCGAGCTCCCAGGGTGATCTCGCGGGGCGTGAATACCGGCTCCTCGGTCGCCTGCACATAGACCAGCGAGCGCTGGCCGGTAAACAGTACCGCCTGGGCGGGCACTACCAGCGCGGTTGGCGCCACCACCTCCACCCTCGCCTCGGCCAGCATACCCGGGCGCAGTTGCCCTTCGACATTGTCCAGCAGAACGCGCACGGGGGCCGTGCGTGTATGACCCTCCACCCAGGGGGCGATAAAAATAATCTCACCGGTCATGGTCTGTCCCGGCAGTGCAGTGAATTCGAGCGCGACCGGCAGACCCGTGCGCAGGGCCGCCAAATCAGTCTCGTAGGCCGCCAGTTCCACCCAGACTGAGGATAGATCCGCCAATCGGTAGAGAGGCTGACCGGTTTGCACATAGTCGCCCTCCGCCACCAGTCGCTCCATTACCACTCCGCTGGTAGGCGCCTCAATATCCATATGCTGGGCGGTCCGACCGCGCTCTAGTAGCGCCGCAATCTGCCCCTCGGACACACCCAGCAAGCGCAGCTTGTTGCGCGCCGAGCGGCGTCCAGCCTCAGTGCGCGCCTGCAGCAGTTCGTCCTGGGCGCTCACCAGTTCGGGGCTGTAGATACTGGCCAATACCTCGCCCTCGACCACCCTGGCGCCCGTGGTATTCACCCGCAGGTCATCCAACCGACCGTCAACCCGCGCACTGATGGTGCGTTGCAGCGCCTCATTGATCATCACCTGGCCGGGCAGCCACAAGTGGCGTGTCAGCGGGCGGCGCTCCACCGGCTGGGTGCGCACCTGCATCAGTGCCCTCGCGCGCTCTTACAGTCTCAGGCCATCCGCGACATCTCCGGATCCAACCTCAGGTCTATGCTCCTCAGCCACCGGCACCAGCGCCATACCACAGATGGGACAGCGACCATCGGGGTCGTGACTGCGGATATGCGGGTGCATGGAGCAGGTGTAGACCGGCTGTGCCAGCAAATCATTGGCGTCGAGGTTATCCGGATGGCTCTCACTGGCGCCGTGGGCGTGATCGTGATGCGTGTGATCATCCTCATTGGCACTGAGAGGTAGGGTGACAAACAGTAGGGCCGCCAGCCACAGGCAGCGGACCACGGACGAAACAGACAGGTTTTTGTGCAACATAAGTTCTTCCCGATAAATAACCAACCAACAGACCCAGCGAGACTGCCGGTGGCGATCAAATCAGGAAAACTTCGTGCACCAGATAGAGGGGGGGAGCCTGGGAGGGCGGTGCGCGTAACCGCGGGTTAAAAACCAGCGCTGGAGCCCGGCGGGGCCAGGGCGCGAGATCGGGGGAGGAGAACAGCGCCAGGGGCGCAAAGACAAAACCCGAGGCCCAGTCGTCAGCCTCCTCGCAGTGGGGGCAATCACCATGATCGCTGGCGGGCGCGGTTTCAGCCGCTTGGCTGTGGCAACCCTGATGCGTCTCGGCAGCGACCGGCTCGGGGTCGCTCGCCTGGCCCAGCGTCGGTGCGGCACAGAGCGACAGGCACCAAGGCAGCAAAAAAGCCGCCAGCGCCGCTCGTATCCACCGCTTACCGGTTAATCGTTGCATTCACGTACACCAATGGTTTCTTACCTAAAAGTGTAAACCCGGAACAGTGGAAGCTCAACAAGGCCATTTGCAGCCGTTGCCTTCAAGTCAGTCACTTTATATTCTGCAAGCTCAGTATTTCACGAATTGGCCTCTGTGGCGGGCATTTTGGCGGGTACTGTCGTCACCGACAGTGGATGAGATGGGCTAGGTTTGGCAGGTCGCAACCGGAGACTGACATGCTAATCAGAACACTGAGAGAAGACAGGGGCCTTTCCCAGGAGCGCCTGGCTGAGGCAACTCGCCTGAGCCTGCGTACCATTCAGCGGGCTGAAGCGGGCCATCGGGTGAGCTACGCATCGCTTCGAGCTCTGGCGGCGACATTTGACATCAATGTTGACCAACTGGAGCGGGAGCTTTATGCCATGAAAACGTCAAAAGATGACTTTATCGAGAAACCTCTCTGGGTCAGGCTCGTCTTGAACCTGCCGTCACTACGCCACCTGGGCCGCCCCAGCTTAATGAAGCATGAAGCATGGCTGGTGACCTACGCTTTTATAGCCTATGCCTCATCCTTTATCGTCTCGAGAGTGGAATTTGGGTTTTGGGGCCTAACAACCGTCGATGCCTTGCACTTTAGTGCCTTCTCGGCATTGTTTCTTGCCTACATTGCCGCAATTACACTGCGGCTTCGGGCCAGATTCAATACCAGTGAACTGACTGAACCTTAAGCGATATTCATAGCGTGGTAATGTAATAGGCTTCGCCTGATATATAATGATGTTTCGTATAAATTTGGGATTGGTCCGAAGCCGGGGTCGCTTGTAGGTTGGGTAAGCTCCGCGCCACCCAACGCTTGGAGTGTTGGGTGGCGCGGAGCTTACCCAACCTACTCCTGGCAGGCTGTTGTGATTGTCGCTAATGAAGCGTTTCAGTGGAGTCGGGGTGAAGCCAGCATAAAAACCTGGCGCAAACCTGTGGGTGATTGGCTAAATGCTTTTTGTC
>CBFGUT010000227.1:0-5442 GCA_965652265.1 uncultured Cellvibrionaceae bacterium
ATTGTTAGATAAAAACTATGTCAACAAGGGCACTTAAATCCTCGCAATTACGTGACAATATTCACATTTTTCAGAAAATTGAACCATTTTTTGCTTTCAAAAAACATCAATTAAAGTATTCGCCGCAATGAAGTATCGTCCCGTCTACACCTCTACTCCCCCAAGCGTTATCATGTTTTTTCACCTACAAAGCGGATCACCGTCATGAGCCAAGCCCCACTGCGCCCCTACCGCCAGCACACCCCCACCCTGGGCCAGCGCGTCTGGGTGGACCCGGCAGCCACGGTGATTGGCGATGTCAGCATCGGCGACGACAGCTCCGTGTGGCCCGGCGCTGTGGTGCGCGGCGATATGCACCGCATCCGCATCGGCGCGCGCACCAGCATTCAGGACGGCTCGGTATTGCACATCACCCACGCTGGCCCCTTTAACCCCGAGGGTTTTCCCCTGACTATTGGCGACGATGTCACCGTGGGCCATCAGGCCTGTCTGCACGGCTGCACCATCGGCAATCGGGTGTTGGTCGGCATTGGTGCCACCGTGCTGGACGGGGCTGTGGTGGAAGACGAGGTGGTGATTGGCGCTGGCACTTTGGTACCGCCGGGCAAACGCCTGGAGTCCGGCTATCTCTACCTGGGCTCGCCCTGCAAACAGGCGCGGCCACTTAAGAACAGCGAGCGCGAGTTTTTTCTTTACTCGGCCAATAACTATGTGAAGCTCAAGGACGACTATCTGGGCATGGCGCGAAGCGACTCATAAGACAGATATCTTCTTCTTGAAAGACGCCCACCCCTTTTGGCCAATCTGTAATTAGCAGTGGGTTAGTTGCGCCCAACTCGCGATTTCCGTTCGCCGTTTCCCGTCACCCGTTTCGCCATTTACAGGTTATACTGGGACGTTTTCGAATAAAAATGGAGCCTGTTAGATGTTAATCACCAATCTGGAAGTGGTACCCGGCCGCCGGGTGCGGGAGCATTTGGGTCTGGTCCAGGGCAGTACCGTGCGCGCCAAGCATGTGGGGCGGGATATTGCCGCCTCTTTCAAGAATGTGTTCGGCGGTGAGCTGAAAGGCTATACGGAGCTGGGCAACGACTCCCGCGAGGAAGCCCTTGCCCGCATGAACGAGCCGGCTCAGTCCCTTGGTGCCACCGCCGGGCTTCATGGGCGTTTTTCCACCAGCTCGGTGGCCCAGGGTGCTAGCGAATTGTTTGTCTACGGCACCGCCGTGGTGCTGGAGGAATAGCCTGTGGAATGGGCCGCTTACGCACAATTTCTCGGGCCACTGATCGCCGGCATCATTCTCCTGCTGTTGGGCTTTATTTTCGGCGGTATCGCCGAGCGCCGCCACTATCGCTCCATTATCGAGCGCGAGCGCAGCGCCCGGGTGCTGGTGTTTCCTGAGCGCCTGCCGCCGCCGCAATCACCACCCCCCACCACGACCCTGGTGCTGGGCTCGGTGGTGATTTCCGCCGACTATTTTAAACGCTTTATCGCGGTGTTGCGCATGCTGGTGGGCGGACGGCTGAATACCTATGAAACCCTGCTCGATCGCGCACGCCGCGAAGCCATCCTGCGCATGCGCGAAGAGGCCGAAGCACTGGGGGCCACGACCGTTTTCAACGTCAAGCTGCAAACCGCCAGCATTGCCGGTCGCAGTGCGCGCGCAGGCGTGGCCTGTCTGGAAGTGGTGGCCTACGGCACGGCACTGATTCCGCGTCAGCCATGAGTTATCAAAACCGGCTGCCACCCGAGGGCATTAACGTCAGCCGCAAACCCTGGGGCGGCGAATTAATGCTGCGCCTGCTGGTGGCGCTGATAGTAATAGGTATCCTGGGCTGGCTGTTGTTGCAAAGCCTCACCTACGCCGCCCGCTGGGTGCCCGTCAGCTATGAACAACGGCTGATGGGTGACTGGCTCACCGCCTCTGGGGAAGACCCCCGACAGACCTATCTGCAAAACCTGGCCAACTCGCTGGCGCGCGCCGGTGGCCTGGACGAGGATATTCCGCTGACGGTGCACCTGCACGAGGGCGAAATTATCAATGCCTTTGCCACGCTGGGCGGCCATGTGGTGGTGTATGAAGGACTGCTGGAAGCGCTGGAAACGGAAGAGGCCCTGGCGTTTGTGCTCGCCCATGAGGTGGCCCATATCCAGTTGCGCCACCCCATCCAGGGCCTCAGCCGCCAGGTGGGCTCCAGCATTGTACTGGCACTGGTGTTTGGTCACTCGGACCTGGGTGGCATCGCCGGGGCGGGCGGCAACCTGGCGCTGCTGTCCTATTCCCGCGCCTTCGAGCGCGCGGCCGATGACTGGGCCTATGCCGCCCTGGCCGAACACTATGGGCATCTTCACGGTAGCGAGGCATTGTTCGAGGCCCTGGACGAGGCTCACCCCCACTCACTGCCCGCCTGGCTGGGCACCCACCCGGATATTGAGGAGCGGTTACAACGACGGAAATCTTGGGCGAAAGAAAACAAGGTGCCGCTGCGGGGCGAACTTACAGCCCTGGCGACGGTGTTGCCCGCCGACTAGCAAGTTAAAACGCGGGCACGGCGGGCAAATACTGCTCGGAGAAGGTGTCAGGGGGTAGCGGCTTGTCGAAGAAGTAACCCTGGATCAGGATGCCCTCGTACTGGCTCAGCCACTGCATCTGCGCCTCGGTTTCCACGCCCTCGGCCACGATCAGCAAATTCATATTGCGCGCGATGGCGATAATGGAGGCCACCATGGCCGCATCCTGCGGGTCGATGGTAATGTCGTCGATAAAGGATTTGTCGATCTTGATCTTGTTCACCGGCAGGCGTTTGAGGTAACTGAGTGAGCTGTAGCCGGTACCGAAGTCGTCCAGCGCAAAGGTGATGCCTTCGTTTTGCAGCTTGCGCATCTTGCCCACCACTTCGTCGATATTGTGCAGCGCCGCGCCCTCGGTAATTTCAAACTCCAGGCAACTGCCGGGCAACTTGTATTTTTGCAGTACGGCCAGGCTCTTGCCCACAAAATCGGCGTCGTAAAGCTGGCGCTCACTGATATTGAGCGCCACGCGCATCTCCGGACCAAAACGTCCCTGCTCCTTGTGGTAACGAATAAACCGGCAGACATCGTCCAACAGCAATTGACCCACCGGATTAATCATATCCGAGCTTTCCAGAAACTCGATAAACTCGGCGGGCATCACCATGCCGCGGCTGGGATGCTCCCAGCGAATGAGTGCTTCGGCGCCCATGAGGCTGCGGCTGTGCAGGTCAATCAGTGGCTGCAGGTGAAAGGTAAAGTGATGTTCCTGGTAGGCATTGCGAATATCCGATTCCAGTTGCATCAGGCGATTGATTTCGTCGGCCATTTCCGGCTCGAACAATTGATAGCCCTTATGGGATTTCTTTTTGGCCTGATTGAGCGCGGTGTCCGCTTGCGACAGCAGCATTTCCACCGTGACATCACCCAGGGGATAAATGGCAATACCGATGGTGGCGTTAACCGACAGTTCCTGATTACTCAGCGATACCGGCTGGTGAATACTCTCCAGAAAACGCCCGGCGACATTTTCCGCACGCTCGCGCGCGCCCTCCACATTGTCGGCGATATTGGGCATGCTGAGAATAAACTCATCGCCACCCAACCGCGCCAGGGTTTCGTGCTCGCGCACCCGCGCGGCCATGCGCTGGGAAACATGCAATAGCAGTTCATCGCCGAGAGAGTGACCCATGGTATCGTTGATGCGTTTGAAATCGTTGAGGTCAATCAACAGGGTGGCGCCATAGCGGCCACTGGCCTTTGCCTTGTGAATGTCCTCTTGCAACTGCTCCATAATGCGGTTGCGATTGGGCAAACCCGTGAGGGTATCGCGGTAAGCCAGGTACTCCACACGCTGCTCAGCCTGTACCAGTTCGGTAATATTGGCCAGCACGACAATGACATAATTGACGTGTTCGGCAATAAAGGGCACCAGTGACATTTGCATCACGTGGCTTTCATCGTTAATACCGCTGAAATTTTGCTGGCGATTAAACACGGGCGACTGCTTGCGACATACACGACGAACCAATTGGCGAATATCGTCCGTCTCGCGAATATTGCTGCTGGCTAACAGGGAAAAGTAATTCTGTTGCTCGCCAGTGGCAAAAAAACGGCGGAAAGCCTGATTGAAAAACAGCAGGTTCCCCTCAGCATCCACCGCGAATACCTGGTTGGGACTGGCATCCAGTATCAGACTCAACTGCTGTTGTTGATGTTGCAGCTCATTGTGTTTCTGATTGAAATTCATCAACAGCCGGTTGGCGGCATTGACGATATAACCCAATTCATCGGCCTGGTGTTTATTGAGGTGGGGTATGGGTTTAACCGGTATCTTGTCGTGATCCAGTGCGGCGAAGCGCGAGGCCAGAGTCACCAGGGGACGTGTCAGCAAAAAATGGTAGATCAGCACCAACACAAAAGCGAGGCCGATATTGCGCGCCGTGCCAGTGAGAAAAACCCGCCACGCCCGCTGATAAAAAGGGCCGAGGGCGCGGTCTTTATTCACCTCCAATCGCAACACGCCCGGTGGCGTATGTTCGGTAGTATAGAGGGGATATTCCAGCACTTCGCGCTCACCCACTAAATGGCGGGTGATACGCAGGGTACTGCTGGGGGCGATGGGCTGGCGATACTCGGCCATAAGCTCGCCCTGATCGTCAAAAATAGCGATATGGCTCAGGAACTGATATTCCGATAGTCCCTGCACCACCTGGTCGGCCAGGGCATCGTCCAGCAGGAAGACGGCGCGCTCGGCCGCCGTTTTGCTCACCCGGCTGATTTCATCCACGCTCGCCTGGATGTCGCGATACTCGCTCTTGAAATCCAGATAGACCTGCAGGCTGGCCACCAGCATGCCCAATAGCACCACCACCAGAAAGCTGGTGCGCGCCAGTTTGTAGGACAATCGCTGAAAGAGATCTATTCCCATGGTGCCAGCCACTTGTGTCGTCACTGCCGGATTCGCCAATGCGGTGTTTGTTATGCTTATTGGACATTCACCGCCGGCATAGGCCGGGATTAACAATGACAGACATGCCTTTTAGACACAAGAGTTATAAGTGATCTTAACTCTCTCTGTTTAAAAGATAGTCAAGGGCGGCCAACTGGCAAGCAAAGCGGTGGCAATTTCACCGCTCAATCGATGTAGAAAGGACAGGTCAAGCCCGGGCCGGGCGCCCGATAGAGAAAGACATCCCCCGCTGCCGGTTCGCGGGCGAGATCGGCCTCGGTAAAGTTCTCCCGCGCGGTGGTGACCATCAGCCAGTCGAGATCGGGACCGCCAAAGGCCACGCAGGTCACCTGGGAGACCGGCAGTTTCAGCGTGTGCAGCACCTCTCCCTCGGGGCCGTAACACACCACACAGCCACCGCCCCAGTGGGCGCTCCAGAGATTGCCCGCCGCATCCACACAGGCACCGTCGGGGTAACT
>CBFGUT010000228.1:0-5430 GCA_965652265.1 uncultured Cellvibrionaceae bacterium
CCGGCGGCTGCAGGCGTTGCAAATCGGCAAGATTGTCACTGTCCATGGCGAGGATGTAATCAAAATGGGCAAAATCCGCCGCCACCGCCTGACGCGCGCGCAACTGGTGGATGGCATAGCCACGGCCAGCGGCGGCAGCAATGGCGCGGGCATCGGGCGGCTTGCCCACATGCCAGTGGCCGGTGCCCGCCGAATCCACCTCGATACGATTATCCAGTCCCGCTTCACGCAGGCGGTGGGTAAATACCCCCTCGGCGGTGGGCGAGCGGCAGATATTACCCAGGCATACAAACAACACTTTTACAGTCACGACCTCTCTCCCTCACTCCAGCGGGCCTGCACCCGTGCCAGGTCTTCGGGGGTATCCACCCCGCCCGGCACCGGCTCTACCGCCTCGGCCACATGAATTTTCTCGCCCCTGGCCAGCACCCGCAATTGCTCTAGCGACTCGGTTAATTCCAGCGCGGCGGGGGGCCAGCCCACAAAGCGGTTAAGCAAGGCCACCCGATAGGCGTAGAGACCAATATGACGACGGGCGGCGAAATCTCTGCCGGCGCATGGGTCGACCTGCTCGCGCGGCCAGGGGATGGGTGCGCGGCTGAAATAGAGGGCAAAGCCCCGATCATCGCTCACCACTTTGACCACATTGGGGTTGTGAAAATCGCCCTCGGCGGTCAGCGGCTCGCACAGGGTGGCTACACTGGCGTCGGGGTGCGCCGCCAGATTGGCCGCCACCTGATCGATCACCGCCGGGGGAATCAAGGGTTCATCGCCCTGTACATTGACGACAATAGCGTCCTCGGCAAGCCGCAGATGGGTGGCCACCTCCTGCAACCGGTCGGTGCCCGACACATGCGCCGCAGAGGTCAGGCACACCTCTCCGCCAAAGGCTTCCACTGCCGCCACAATACGCTCGTCATCAGTGGCTACCACCACCCGCGCGGCACCACTGCGCTGAGCCTGGCGGTAGACGCGCTCCACCATGGGGCGACCGCCGATATCGGCCAGGGGCTTGGCGGGCAGGCGCGTGGATGCATAGCGGGCGGGGATAACAACGGTATAGTCAAGCATCTTGTTGCTCATTGGGGTTAAGCGCTCGATTCATGGGCGGCGAGGTGTACAGCCAGCACGTCATCAAAGCGCGGCCAGAAACGTTTGTCCACCACCGCCGACACCTCCAGCGCCAGCCATTCTTCCTCGGCAAAAGGCTGACACTTGACGGCATCCTTGCTGGTCATCACCACCGGGTGGGGCTCACGAAAATGAAAATCGGCGGCGCTGAAGGGGTGATGGTCCGGGTAAATATGGCTCACCGGCGTCAGCCCCAACCGCGTCAGGGTATCAAAAAACCGCTCTGGGTGGCCGATACCCGCCACGGCATGCACATGTGTACCGCGGGGGAAGTGATCCAGCTCGCGCGGGCTCAAATCACTGACACTGAACCAACGCACCGGTTGCAGGCGCATGGAGTAGCTGTCGGCGAGGGCCACATCACCTTCAGCGGCCGTCTGATTAAGGACTACAAAATCCACCGAGCGCAACCGCGAAACCGGCTCGCGCAAGGGCCCCACGGGCAGGCAGTGACCATTACCAAACAGGCGCGCGGCATCCACCACAGCGATTTCCACCACCCGTGGCAACCGGTAGTGCTGCAGGCCATCGTCGGCCAGCAGAATATCGCAACCGGCTTTTTGCAGAATGCGCGCCGCCGCCACGCGATCGGCATCGATGCACACGGCGCAGCCGGTGGCCCGCCAGATACTCAGGGGTTCGTCGCCAGCTTCGCGCGCCGTGGACAGCCCGGAGATCACATAGGGGTATTCGGGTGCGGCTGACCCATAGCCGCGGCTTATAACGCCCACGTTCAAGCCACGTTTTTGCAGGTGCCGTACCAGGGCGATAATCAGCGGGGTTTTACCCGTGCCGCCCACGGTGATATTACCCACCACCACCACGGGAATATTGACCGACTGTTGCCCCAGCCGCCGCAGCAGCCAGCGCCGCATGCCGGCGAGCACACGGAATAATCCCTCCAGGGGCAACAACCAGTAGACCCAGCGCTCGCGTCCGTACCAGGCACGCGCCAGCTTGTCGGCAAAACGGCGGTTAGTCATCGGCCTCTTGCGGGCGGCGGGTGGTAATACTGAGATTGACGAAGCCCAGTTGCCCGGCCACATCCATGGCCCGCACCACCGATTGATGCGGCGCCTGGGCGTCGGCGGTAATCACCAGCGGCGGACGGTTGGCTGTCTCCTCCCCGGTGAGCGTTACCAGCGCCTGACGCAAGGTGGCACTCTTGTTGTTTACCAGGGATTCCCCGCCGAGCGCATACTCACCCTCGGCATTGATCAGTATCTCCAGCGGTTCGTCACGCTGTGGCGCGGCTTCGCCCACCGCTTCCGGCAAATCCACTTGCAGGTGGGTTTCCTTGGTAAAGGTGGTGGACACCATAAAGAAAATCAACAGCAGAAACACCACATCGATCAAGGGTGTCAGGTTGATGCTGTCCTCTTCGCGCGCCTGTCGTCGAAATTGCATGGCTTACTCCTGGCGTCGCGTTTTGACATCCACGCGGCGATCACTGTGCAGGGCATCCACGAGTTTGATAGCCTCCTCCTCCATGGTCACCGCCAGGGTATCGATACGGCGCAGGAAAAAGCGGTGACAGATCATGGCCGGAATTGCCACGCACAGGCCGGCGGCGGTGGTGATCAAAGCCTCGGAAATGCCGCCAGCCAGCACCCCGGCGTTGCCCGTGCCCTCCAGCATAATGGCGGTAAAGACCTTGATCATACCGAACACGGTACCCAGCAGACCCAGCAGCGGAGCGATGGCGGCAATGGTGCCGAGCACGTTCATAAAGCGTTCCATTTCGTGGATCACTTTATTGGCCGCTTCCTGAATACTGTCCTTCATGACGTCGCGACCGTGGCGGGAATTACTGAGCCCGGCCGAGAGAATTTCTCCCAGCGGTGAGGACTGTTTGAGCTCCTTGAGTCTGGCGGCGTCAAGCTGATTGTTTTTTATCCATCCCCACACCTGAGCCAAGAGGTGGCGCGGTGCAATTTTGTTGGGGTTGAGACTCCAGTAGCGTTCCACGCCGATGGCCACCACGGCAATGGAACACAGAATAATCGGCAGCATCAACCAGCCGCCGGCAGCAATAATTTCGAACACACACCTATCCTCTTGGCAAACCCGCGCACCTGGCGGCGGTTAAACGTCTCGAACTCTAGCACAGAAGCGATAAACAGAGAAAACCCTGATATCGCAATGCTATACGCGTCACGCATAGACCCCCAGTGTGCCCTTGAGTTCTCTCCCCGTGGTTTAGGAAGTTTTTATCCGCAGGGACTTGACCGCCTGCTGCAAGGCCGGCACCGCCGACTCATCGGCGGCGAAGGTGGCTTTTTCATAGAGCGCCCCCACCGACTTTATTTGCTTGGCACTGGCGGGTATGGAGGCGGCGGCACGCCGACAAAATTCGCGCGGAGATTCACCGGGTTGTGGCTGCACACCCACGCGTGCCAGTTTTTGCAAAAAGCGACGATAAGCCCTGTCCGACGGCGCCAGTGGTTCACTGCGCTGCCACCAGAGTGACCAGGCCAGCAATAGCAGTAAAAATCCTATGCCCACGCTGACGATGACCACTGCCACCTGCCAGGGTCGTATGTCACCCGCCCAACGATTGAGAAAGGCTTCCTGGGCCTCGGCGTCATAGGAGAGCACCCAGGCATTCCAGCGATAATTGAGTTCCTCCCACTCCGCCTGCAGACGCCCCAGTATTGCCAGTCGCCGGGCCAGCGAGTTGCCCAACAGCTGTACATCACTGTCGTCGAGCGAGAACTCCACCCCGCGTTCGATGCGCTCCGGCGCTACGGCGGCGGTGGGATCTATGCGCACCCAGCCGCGTCCCGCCAACCACACTTCGGCCCAGGCGTGGGCATCGTACTGACGCACCGTCAAATAGTTTTCATCGCTGTTGAGCTTGCCGCCCTGGTAGCCCGCCACCACGCGGGCGGGTATGCCGGCGGCGCGCAAAAAAAACACAAAGCTGCTGGAAAAATGTTCGCAAAAACCGGCCCGGGTCTGCCACAGGAATTCATCCACCGTATGCCTGCCCAGCAGAGGTGGCTGTAAAGTATAGCGAAATTCCCGGTTGAAATACTCCAACAGACGATCAATCAACGCTTGATCACTCCCGATCTGTTCGCGCCAGGCCGCCGCCCGTTCAAGAGTTTGCGGGTTGAACCCTTCAGGCAGTTGCAGTGCCAGTCGCCGCTCTTCCTCGGGCAGGTTCTCCGCCTGGGCGCGGTGTTGCAAATAGCTGGTGACACTGTATTGCATACGCTGGGTCACCGGGCGGCGCTGATAAACCGTGAAGGCCGGACTGATACGAAGCACCTCATCGCCGCCGGTATTGGCCTGTTGCACACCGGGGAGGACATAGAGCCATTCCTTGTGGGTGGGTTCCAGCATCACCTGATAGCGCACGGGCTCACCGCGGACGTCTATCGCATCCGCCCAGTTATAATCTTCAAAGCGTGCGCGAATGCTGTAGGCGCTGTGTCGCGCATTGACAGCCCAGCGCCTGCCGTCGAAATCCGTCATCACCAGAGCGCGCCAATAACGCTGCGGCGGTGGAGGTATATCGCCCTCGAAGGTCGCGCGAAACGCCAGCTCGCTGGATCGCATCAGACTACTGAAGTCCCCGGGTGACATTTCATCGCTGACACCGGTCTCGGCCACCGACTGGTTAAGCGGTACCGTCCACATGGAACCGAAACGCGGCACCAGAAAAAACAGCACCAGCATGATGGGAATGGCCTGTAGAAAAAGTATCAACGTCAACCGCATAACACGGATACCGCGATAACTGGAGGCCGGTTGATTGGCCGCCACCAGCGTGGCCGTGACTGCCATCAGGCACAGCAACCCATAAGCCGATCCCAGCAGGGTTTCCACAAACAGCAATTGCGTAGTGGCCACAAAATACCCCAGGTAGCACAGCAGCGTCAGGTCACGGTGCTGGCGCAGCTCCAGCAGTTTCAGCACAAAACCCGCCACCAACAAACTGAGCATGGTTTCCATGGCCACACTGAGCCCGTAGCTGAGATAAAGCCCCAGGGGCATGAGCAAGGTAATCAAGTGTTTGAGCCAAGGCGGCGGATAACTCCAGGCGCCGCGATGAATCTGCCAGCGCCAGAGGCTGACGGCGGTACCCAGCCCCAGTAACCACAGGGGCAAATAGCCCACCAACGGCAGGATACTGGCCCACTGGGCGAAAAAGAACCAGACCAGAGCGTGGCGTGCCACCGGGTCCACTCGCGTACTGAGGGTATGCTGCTGGCGCAGGGCCTGTTGTTGGTTTTTGAGAGCCTGCTTGCTCATGGCTTTCTGTTCGCTCATGGCTTTCTTATCGCTCATGGC
>CBFGUT010000229.1:0-5419 GCA_965652265.1 uncultured Cellvibrionaceae bacterium
AAAACTGATGCCGGTGGCTTCCAGCGGCTCGATAAATCCCACCGACAGGCCAATGCCCACACAGTTTTTGTGCCACTGGATTTTGCGGAAGCCGGCCTCGAAAGACAGCAATCGGTGTTGCAAATCGCCGGCAGCGGGGCCGATATAACGCCTCAAGGTTTCCAGCGCTGCTTCGTCGCTGCAGTGATCGGATGAATAGACATAGCCCACACCGCGACGATTGTGCAGGCCAATATCCCAGGTCCACCCGGCCTCGTGGGCGGTGGCGTAGGTGCAGGAGGGAATAGGGGCCTCGGGATTATCATAGGGCACCTGCATGGCAACCGCGCGATTGCAGAATAATTGCTCCCGGTAGGAGGTAAACTCAGAGCCCAGGGTTTCGCCGATCAACCGCGCCCGAAACCCGGTGCAGTCAATATACAAGTCGGCTTTGAGTTCGCCATGGGCACGCCCCTGCACGGAAGCAATGGCGCCATGCTCGTCGACTTTAACATCATCAATGGTGTCGATCAGCCGCTTAACCCCCATCTCCATGGCGCGGCGGCGCACCAGTTGCGCCAGCTTGCCGGCATCGAAATGATAGGCGTAGTTCAGTGGCGCCTCGTAATTGGGGTGGGTAATCAATTTGGGCGCAAGCATCGCCTCCACCACCCGTTCCTGGACGCTACACGCCTCCGCCCAGGGCACATCACCGGCCACGCCGAGCAGCCAATAGGGCAGCAGGTCCATATCCGTGTGCTGGGAAGCCACCTGGAAGGGGTGAAAATAGGTATCGTCCGGCGCCTCGGCCGGATTCTTTTTCCAGTGATTGAAGCGGATGCCCTGTTTAAAGGTGGCATCGGCTTCGCGAATCAGATCGCTTTCATCAAGGCCGATTCGGCCCATGGTTTTGCGAATAATGGGAAAGGTACCCTCGCCAACGCCGAGGATACCAATTTCGTCGGATTCCACCAACGTGATGGCAACACCGCCCGGGGTGTCCGCCGCCAGCATCCGCGCCATATACGCGGCCGTGATCCAGCCTGCGGTACCACCCCCGACGATGAGGACGCTCTTGCTCATCTCGTTACCTCATACTTTTGATGCTCAAGAGCGTACTCTAACACCTCCTTAGAACTCATACCCGAAGTGCAAGCTGATACGACGATCCGTCACGAACACCGCGCGGTCCACATAGCGGCCATCGAGGATTTCCATCTCGGTCCGCTGGTCCTCATCGGTGATGTTCTGGATATTCAGCTTGATGTTCATCTGATCGGTGAACTGGTAGGAGATACTACCATCCAGCCGACCGGATGCCGCCGCGTAGACCGGCATCCCGAACTGTATCTCCTCACCATTCATCGGGTCGGTATAGACATTGGTCGTGCCCGAATCATTGGTGGTGGTCAGGTAGCGGTCGCGCCAGTTCCAGGCCAGCCGCGCACTGAAGTTACCCCAGTCGTACAGCAGGGTGGTGGAGTAGGACCATTCCGACAGACCGATCACCGGTACATTGAGCTCGTCCCCGTTAATATCCAGGGCAAAGGCATCCGGCGATTCATTGTCGATATAGGTGAGGTTACCGCTGATACCAAACCCGCTCAACCAGCCCGGCAATGTGTCGAAATAGGTCTGCCCGCCGAGTTCGAAGCCCCGGATAATGGTATCTTCATCGGCATTGAAGTTGGTGCGGCTGGAGACGGCTCCGTCGAGGAAACGGGTATCGCTGCCATTGACCAGCGTCGACTGCGGGTAGTCCGCTTCGGCGAAGAAACCGCTTGCAGGCGCCGAGAAGTTATTGAAGGTGATGTAGTTGTCGATGGTCTTGTGGAACAGCGACAAATGCAGCGACGACCCCTTGCGCGGATACCACTCGATGGAAACGTCGTGGTTCAGCGAGATTTCCGGCTCCAGGAACGGATTACCTGTGGTGTTAGTGTAGCCGGAGAAAATCGCCGGAATCGACACATCCTCGTCGGGATATAGGGTGGATAACTCCTCGTTAAGGGGGTTATCCGTGGTCTGCACGCCCACTACACCCTGAGCACGAATATCCGGATAGCGCGGCGTCGTAAGCGTACGGGTCAGGGCATAGCGGAAGACCCAGTCTTCGGCGGGCTCGAACTTGATATTAAACGACGGCAGGAAGTAATCCTCGGAGAAACTGCCCTCCCGATCCTTCTCATAGCCGACGCTTTCCATGGTCAACGGCGGCTGCATGCCCTCGTTTTCCTCCTGCCAGGTGGCGACATTGTTGAGACCACCCATGGCCTCAACGGACGCCTGAGCGTCGGCCAGGCTGGCGTAGTAGCGCGCGCCGCCATTGAAGGTGAAGTTACCCACACTCTCAATGTCGTAATTGACCCAGCGCACGCCAACATTACCGCTGAAATTCATGAACGGCGAATCGCCCATATGCTCAAAGCCCACCATGGCATAGGCGGACTGGGTCTTGTGGTTGGTCTCGTAGAAAGACGGCATCTGGTCGAAGTTGCGATTTCTGAGCGTATCACCTTCGCTGTAGAGGTAGGTGGTCTGATCAGGGTCGTTGCACTGGTAGTGAAGATCTGGGCCACACGCCAGGTAAGTATCGTAAACGCGGTCGAACTGTTCGGACGAGTTGACCTGGTCGGTACCCACCCAAACACCGCCCAATGCTGGAACCTCATCCTTAAAGAAGTCCGAGAACTCTTCCAGATAGAAATCGCCTTCCGGTGCCGTACTGGGGGAGGGCCGTGGCACACCGTTCCAGCCACGACCGGTGGCTGACCACCAGGTGCCGACGAAACTGTCGGATTCTTCGCGGTCCGCCACGCGCCCGCCGATGGCGAGTTTTTTGAAGAAGCCGTCGCCGATGTCAATGCTGGCATCCAGTTGCAGCGCGTGTGCCTCGCCTTCGTTGGACATATCCAGCCAGTTGATGCGGGACAACCCGGTATCCGCCGGGTCTTCCGACAGCGGCGTTGCAAAACTCACCACCGGGCGATCACCGGACATGTCCATATTGGTTTGCACAATGGCCGGCAGCACGGTGCTGCCCAGGCTGTACTTGCCGGTCCGCGACTCAGCCTTCACATACTGGTAGCTACCGCTCATTTCCCAGCCGTCGTCCTCAAACTTGAAGCCGGTACTGTGATCGGCAGTCTTGCTGAAGGAGGGCGTGAAGCTGGAGTTGGGCGACACATTGAGGCCAGCGGTCAGATTGGTGCTGGAAATGGCACCGCGGATAAACACACCGTGGTCGTCGAATTCGGAGCCGGGCATGGCGCCGACCGGAGCTTCCGCCAATGACAGAATCTGGCTGTGACGGTCGCTCTCGCGCTCGGAGATAAAAGTGGTGTGGAAGAACTCCAGGTTCTCGTTCGGGCGCCACTGCAGGGCACCGTAGTAACCGTTGCGCACGCGCTCGAACTGGTCCTGGGTGTAGCGGATACCACCGGGCACGTAGACGCGCTCGCCGTTGAATTCGCTGGCATAGTAGGGCGGCACAATGATATTGCTGTCGTGCGAGGCGATCTTCGAGTAGGCCAGATCCAACAGCACACCGAATTCACCGGCTGCGGTATCGAAGCGGTGGGAAATCATACCCGAGGCCGCTGGCGTGACTTCTTCAGAGAAATCACCATAGTCGGCGGCCAGCGACACATTGGCGTGGAAGCCGTCAAAGTCGAAGGGCATATGGGTCACCAGATTGACGGTGCCAGAGACGCCACCCTCAATCAGGTCCGCACGGCTGGCCTTGTAGACGGTCACCGCCTTCAACAGCTCGGGGCCCACATCCGCCCAACTGAGGCCGGAACCGCCATTGGCGGAGAAGACTTCACGCCCGTTGATCAGCGTCTTGGTCTTGTTCAGGCCGCGCACCTGGACACCCGACCCCTCAAAGGCAAAACCGTCCGGCGAGCCTTCACTGCCGGCGCGAATACGGTTCATGGTTACACCGGGCGCGCGCTCCAGAATCTCCAGCAGTGAGGTGCTGGGTACCTTGCCGGCCTCATCCAGCACGATGGAATCACCAATGGTGGTGGACTCGCGCTTCAGATCAATGGCGCTTTCCAGCGAGCGGCGCTGGCCGGTGACCATAATCTCCTCAATACCGGCTTCCTCGTCGGTCTCTGAGTCCGTCGCCGCATCCTGCGCCCAGAGCGGTGCGGAGCAGGTCATAATAGCGACGGCCAACAGTGAGCGCCGGAACAGAGGGCCGGTGGCGGCCTGGCCTCGGTGACGCGCCTGTGCCGCCGGAGCCTCTTCGGGGGCCACCCCGAGGTGGGTTGATTGCATTTCGGTTGACATATAGCTCTCCTTTCTCGTTATTTATTCGGGTTGGGTGGATTCCTGTCCTGAGCCCCAAAGCGGGACATCACAACAATCCTGTAGAGGGTTCCGCCTAAAAGAGGCGGCAGACAGCCGGGGCCAGGGTGCAGGCCAAACAGCAAAAAAGGGGCGCCGACCCGCCGGGCAGGCAAGCCCAGCCAAGCCGACACCGAAGCCACATGCCACAAAGAGTTCATGCCACATAGTGCTGAATGGAAAAACGAGAGTTGGCCCCAATGATTGCTTTTGCGCATACAAACAAACGCTTCTTATTCTTGGAAACGGCTTCTAAAAACTCTTTCATTGACACTTTGATGCAAACGCCATGGCGCTTAAAACCTCATCAGTGGAGACCGACAAGCCAATCTCTCCTGCCGGAAGACGCTGCCAAACCCAACTGAGGTACTAGTGCTCAGGCGTAGACCATAGTCACGGAATCGGGCCTGGCTGTGATCGCAGAAAATGCGCTTTTCCTACAAATGACAAAATTTTCTATTAATTTTGTAGATTGTTTTATGCCGGAAACCGCCGTTTAGCGGGCCTGGGTGTCGCTGAAAGCTGAATGAATAATTAATGCGCCATTAACAGAGAGGGTGGGAGGGATGCTTTTGGTGGGTGAAAAATGAGCAACGACAAGACGTCTGAGGTCGGACGTCTGACGCCAAAGACAGTTGATAGTGAATAAAGAACTTATGGAAGGTCCTTTTAGAGCCAATTGGCCTCGCGGCCAAAGCAGTTGATCAATGTGCCAGATTGGCTTAATGTTAACCAATAACCATCACCCTCCCCACCGCCGGGGTCACCCCAGCCGTAACGGGGCCGATATAAAGGACAACTCAAGGACCCGAGCCATGGCTGACGCTACCTTCACGGCCTTAATGCCGCCAAAACGCGATTCTGTTATGCAGCACCCAAGAATACGTTTATTCTGTGTAATTAGCCTAAATTCAAAGGCTTGCTCGTTTAGCTTCTTATATAGTGCACATTTACCTGCTATCCCGCCAAAAAGGCTATTTATAGTCTGCGCGTTGATTGATTTCTATCGGCTAAAAACTGGCAAGACACAGAGGGTTAAAAGCAAGTGGAAATATATTGATCTTAGATAAGTGCATATTTTATGAAA
>CBFGUT010000230.1:0-5414 GCA_965652265.1 uncultured Cellvibrionaceae bacterium
ATTGGCGAATTTTTAGCCACAACAGGCTGTATTCAAATAGTGTTAACAGGCCCTAGCCTGTCCGCGACTGTTTTTGGGATTTGGATTTTGCCAACAGCGGCCCCAGAAAACGTCCGGTGTGGGAGTCGGGGTTGGCGGCTACCGTCTCGGGTGTACCCGTGGCGATGATCTCGCCGCCGCCACTGCCCCCCTCGGGGCCCAGATCCACCAGCCAGTCGGCGGTTTTGATCACATCCAGGTTATGTTCGATTACCACCACGGTATTGCCATGGTCACGCAGGCGGTGCAGCACATCCAGCAGCAGTTGGATATCGGCGAAGTGCAGGCCGGTGGTGGGTTCGTCGAGAATATACAGGGTCTTGCCGGTATCGCGTTTGGACAGTTCACGGGACAGTTTGACCCGCTGCGCCTCGCCGCCGGAGAGAGTGGTGGCAGCCTGCCCAAGGCGGATGTAGGACAGGCCCACGTCCATCAGGGTTTGCAACTTTTTGGCGATGGCGGGGATAGCATCAAAAAAGGTGCGCGCATCCTCCACGGTCAACTCCAAAACCTCGTGGATGTTCTTGCCTTTGTACTTGATTTCCAGGGTCTCACGGTTGTATCGCCGGCCTTTACAGACATCACAGGGAACGTAGACGTCGGGCAGGAAGTGCATCTCCACCTTGGTGACGCCATCGCCCTGACAGGCCTCGCAGCGCCCGCCCTTGACGTTGAAGCTGAAGCGCCCGGGTTTATAGCCGCGCGAGCGGGCTTCCTGGGTGCCGGCGAACAGTTCCCGCACGGGGGTAAAAATACCGGTGTAGGTGGCCGGATTGGAGCGCGGGGTGCGGCCGATGGGGCTCTGGTCGATATCCACACACTTGTCAAACAGATCCAGGCCGTGAATTTTCTGATAAGGGGCGGGTGTCAGTGTGGTGGCACCGTTGAGAACGGTGGCCGCCACCGGGTAGAGGGTGGCGTTGATCAGGGTGGATTTCCCCGAGCCGGAGACACCAGTGATGCAGGTCATCAGCCCCACGGGTAGTTCCAGGGTGACGTTTTTCAGGTTGTTGCCGCCAGCACCTTCCAGCACCAGCATGGCCTCCGGGTTCACCGGGTGTCGCTGCGCGGGCACAGCAATGGCTTCGGCACCGCTCAGGTAGCGGCCGGTGAGGGAGTCGGGGTTGGCCATAATGGCGTCCACCGGTCCCTCGGCAATGACCTGACCGCCGTGCACCCCGGCCCCGGGGCCAATGTCGATAACGTGATCGGCCTGGCGGATAGCGTCCTCGTCGTGCTCCACCACAATCACCGTATTACCCAGATCGCGCAAGTGGGTAAGGGTATTGAGTAGGCGCTCGTTGTCGCGCTGGTGCAGGCCGATGGAGGGTTCATCGAGAATGTACATGACCCCTACCAGCCCTGCGCCTATCTGGCTGGCCAGGCGGATGCGCTGCGCTTCGCCGCCCGAGAGGGTATCGGCACTGCGGTTGAGGGTGAGGTAATTGAGGCCCACATCCACCAGGAAACGAAAGCGGTCGCGCAGTTCCTTGAGGATTTTGTCGGCAATACCGGCCCGGGCCCCGGTAAACTGCAGTTGGGTAAAGTAGTCAAAGGCGTCGCCCACGGGCAATTCGGTCAATTCCGGCAGGGTGCGGCCATCCACAAACACATGGCGCGCCTCCTGGCGCAGGCGCGCGCCCCGGCAACTGGGACAGGGCTGGGTAGAGAGAAAGCGCGACAGC
Organism: uncultured Cellvibrionaceae bacterium; assembly: GCA_965652265.1. Lineage (GTDB taxonomy): Bacteria > Pseudomonadota > Gammaproteobacteria > Pseudomonadales > Cellvibrionaceae > Gilvimarinus. The sequence continues at coordinate 1,725 of CBFGUT010000230.1, forward strand.
TCCTCGCGGACCATGCTCGATTCGGTATCGCGGTAGCGGCGCTCCAGATTGGGCACCACACCTTCGAAGGTGTGTTTGCGTTTGATGACGTCGCCGCGCTCGTTCACATAGTTGAACTCAATAGCGTCCTCGCCGGAGCCATAGAGAATGGCCTGACGCTGGGCCTGGTTCAGTGATTGCCAGGCGGTGTCTACGTCAAAGCCGTAGTGCGCGGCCAGCGATGTGAGCATATGGAAATAGTAGACATTGCGCTTGTCCCAGCCGCGAATGGCCCCCTGGGCCAGCGAGGCCTCGGGGAACTGCACCACTTTGGCCTCGTCGAAAAACTGTTTTACGCCCAGGCCGTCGCAGGTGGGGCAGGCGCCGGCAGGGTTGTTAAAGGAGAACAGCCGCGGTTCCAGTTCGCTCAGGCTGTAGTCACAGACCGGGCAGGCGTGCTTGGCGGAAAACACGCGCTCCTCGGCCTGGTTATCCATATCGCTGATAATGGCCAGCCCCTCGCTCAAGTTCAGCGCCGTCTCGAAGGACTCCGCCAGACGCAATTGCAGGTCGTCCCGCACCTTAAAACGGTCGATGACCACCTCAATGCTGTGCTTTTTCTTCTTGTCCAGTTTGGGGGCGTCGTCCAGGTCTACGAGAAGTCCGTCGATACGGGCGCGAATAAAACCCTCGCGTTTCAGTTGTTCCAATGTATGTAAGTGCTCACCTTTACGGTCGCGCACAATGGGTGCCAAGAGCATCAGCTTACTGCCCTCGGGCATGGCCAACACCGTGTCCACCATTTCGCTAACGGTTTGTGCCGCCAGTGGCAGGTCGTGGTCCGGGCAGCGCGGTTCGCCCACCCGGGCAAATAGCAGGCGCAGATAGTCGTAAATTTCGGTAATGGTGCCCACGGTGGAGCGTGGGTTGTGGGAGGTGGATTTCTGCTCGATGGAAATGGCCGGGCTCAAGCCCTCCACGTGATCCACGTCCGGCTTTTCCATCATCGACAGAAATTGCCGCGCATAGGTGGACAGGGATTCCACATAGCGTCGCTGACCCTCGGCGTAAAGGGTATCAAACGCCAGTGATGACTTGCCGGACCCCGACAGACCGGTAATCACCACCAATTTGTCACGGGGTATGTCCAGGTCAATATTCTTGAGATTGTGCGTACGCGCACCGCGAACGTAGATGGTATCCATGTACTATCCAGGGCCGAAAACCAAAACGCACCATTATACGCAAAAGCCGGGGTTTTAGCTGGGTGACGACCGAAATCTCCTGTGGATAGCAACATAAAATGTCGTCTTTCGATCGGTTTAGGGGTTTGGGGGTTGAAGAGGGGGGCTTCCCCCATCTGGCAACAGGCTTTCGCACTTAATGCAGGACTAAGTGACTGTTTTATATGCATATTTTAATTGTGCGAGAAAGTTATCCCTCTGATATGGAGGATTTTCTGCCATGAATCGTCCATATATAATGGTCAAAATATAATAACTTCCGGGCTCACTATGCCAACCGACGAACGCCTCTACAATCTATTTCTAAAAGTCCGAAAGAGCTTGTCTAGGCTCGCCTCTACAATTGTTCCACCTAAGGAAATTGAGGATATTGTTCAGGAGGCTTATGTACGAATATGTGAAATTTCCAAAAAGGAGCCAATTAAATATCCGCGCTCTTTTATGTATAGAGTGGTAAAAAACCTGGCTTTGGATCATGTAAAGCGCGCCGAGACTAGATTGTGTGTCAGCCTGGACGATGATGCGAATGATGAAATAATAAGTCTGCTTTCGAGATACGATGAAGATGTGACTTTGCGCGACGCTACTTCCAAAGAAGAGTTTGAATTTTTCTGTCGGGCAGTGCGAGAGTTGCCGTTGCAATGCAGGCGGGTTTTTGTTCTAAAAAAAGTCTATGGCTATAGTCAGAAAGAGATTTCAGAAGATTTGAATATTAGTGAAAGTACTGTGGAAAAGCACATTGCGTTCGGTATAAAACGCTGTAGCTACTTTATGAATCTGCATAAAGGAAATGCCAATATAGAGTCGAAAAAATACGTTACTGAAGGGGAGGTTCGCTGTGAGTAATAATGTATTGAATTTTCCCAGTGAAGAACAACGAGTTGATGAGGCGAGTCTGTGGATTGCTCGAATTGATCGGGGGCTTACCAAAGAGGAAAAGGAGTCGTTGGTCGCATGGCTAAGAAGGGATCCTGAAAATAGTAAAATTTTGTTGGAGTTGGCTAGCCTTTGGGACAAAATGGATCACCTGTCTTTTCTTTCGGAAATTTTTCCAGTACAACCCACTAGAAGAAATGTATGGGTTAAATATGCTGTTGCATCCTGCTTCTGCTTGTTTTTCTTTGGCATTATTGTTCAATATAGCTTTGCCCCATTTTCCAATAATAGTGGTGAAAAAATTTACCAAACTGCCGTTGGTGAGCAACGAAAGATATTTTTGGAGGATGGATCCACCCTTTTTCTTAATACAGATACTGATATAACAGTTAACTTTTCGTCAGAGCAGCGCTTGTTAAATTTATTGCGGGGAGAAATTCACATAGAGGTTGCCCATGACACTTCCAGGCCGCTGCGAGTAGTGGCCCACGATAAGCTTGTGCAAGCCGTAGGGACTGCGTTTGATGTCAGAATAGTAGATGCCAACAATGTAAGCCTGTGGGTGACGGAAGGTCGTGTTTTAGTGATGGAGGGGAAAAGTCTAATCGACTCTGACGCCTTGAAAAAGGTTAGTCTGCCAGACAAGGGAATTTCTATATCCGGGGGTGAAAAAATCATATTGTCTGATGCGGCTGGCTCTGTAGAAAAAATGAGCGAGGGTGATATTGCTACGCAGCAAAGTTGGCGTCAGGGAAATATAGTATTTCGCGGTGAAACACTGGATGAGGCTATAACTGAGTTTAATCGATATAGCGATAAGACCTTTGTTATTCAGGACGAGTCCTTAAAAAGAATAAGAATAGCTGGGGTTTTTAAAATTGGTGACCCAGCAGCGGATATTCTTTCAACATTAAAGAATAATTTTTCTATTGAATATAAATACACTGCTGATAATAAAATCCTATTAATGGCAAGTGCCGATTCAATAAATTAATAAATATAGTGATCAATAATTATAAATTTAAAGGTCTGTAGAAAATTATATTTATAAATGCAATTTAATCAATGGTGGAAAAGTAGAGTTCGATCGTCTTATAAATGTGCGGATAATAATTTTTCGCATGGTATGTATGGTCGGATGGTAGTTCGATTGTTGCTCATGATTTTTTTGGTGCTAAATGCATCGATAACCATGGCTTCGGTTGGGCTATTGTCAAAAAAAAAATGACTTCAACATACCAAAACAACGAGCCGATCTTGCTCTGACTACTTTTGCTCAACAGGCGGACCTAACGCTGATATTTCCTTATGATAAAGTTAGGGAGGTAACGGCAAATGGTTTACATGGCAATTACTCCATTGAAGAAGCAATAGAGATACTGCTCCTGAATACTGGATTGAGAATGGTGGTTAACAACAACGATCAGCTCATGATTATCCGAGATACTAATAATCAGGAGTTAGTTCAAATGCCGAAGAAGTCAAAATTATCAACAGCGATAGTCGCTATACTATCGGCCGTTTTTGGGTCACAGCATGAATCGCCCCGAGTTTATCGGAGGGCGTTTTGTTTAAGTCAGGCTGCATCAGC
>CBFGUT010000231.1:0-5412 GCA_965652265.1 uncultured Cellvibrionaceae bacterium
GCCGATGAGGGCGGTCGGGTACTTTCCGACATAGAACCAGCTTCAGGAGACGAATCATGAACAAGGCGAGCCCCGGACAGAAACGAAAACAACTCACGCCAGATGTGGAAGAGGCGTGGCGGACCTTCAGCCAGTCGGTGTTTGCCGACGGCGCCCTGGATGCGCGGACCAAACAGTTGATTGCGGTGGCGGTGGCCCATGTCACGCAGTGCCCCGACTGCATTCGAGGCCATGTGCGCGGCGCCGCAAGGGAGCAGGCCACTGAACAACAGATCATGGAAGCCATCTGGGTGGCGGCGGAAATGTGTGCCGGCGGCGCCGTGGCACACTCGCGCCGGGCATTTGAGGCCTGGGATGAAACTCAGTAGCGGCGTCACGCGGGTGGCATCTAAAAACAGGCACTGTCGCGCTTGTTGATACAGCCTGTGGTTAAGCGCATGATAGCCTGTGGCGGGGCGAGTAGAGAACGCCCGGCACAAGAGAAAACATGCTCCGTTCGAGTGAGAAAGGATCAAGGTGGAGATAATGATTAACGTTGATATTTATCGATACAACCCCGAACAGGACACCACTCCTTACATGCAGTCTCTGTCGCTTCCGGAAAGCTTTCGTAACGGAATGGTGCTGGACGCGCTGGAGTATTTGCGAGAACAAGACCCCACGCTGGCGTATCGGCGCTCCTGCCGGGAAGGGGTTTGTGGCTCCGATGGGGTAAACATCAATGGCAAAAACTGGCTGGCGTGCATCAAGCCCGTGGCAGAGGCGATCGGCACCAGCGGTAAGCTCATTATCAGACCCTTACCCGGTATGCCGGTCATTCGCGATCTCGTCGTCGACCAGAGCCTTTTTTTTGAGCAATATAAACGCGTCAAACCCTGGCTGATTAACCACGAGGAGCCTTCAGCGATTGAAAGACTCCAGACGCCAGAGGAACGGGAAAAACTGGACGGACTGTATGAATGTATCCTCTGTGGATGCTGTAGCTCGCAATGCCCTTCCTGGTGGTGGAATCCGGAAAAATACCGGGGGCCGGCGGCGCTGCTGCAATCCTTGCGCTTCCTTCTGGACAGCCGGGATCAAGCAAAATCCGAGCGACTGGCCGACCTGCAAGACCCCTTCAGCCTGTTTCGTTGCCGCAGCATCGGCAATTGCACCTGGGTGTGCCCCAAGGGCCTTAATCCCATGGGGGCGATTGGCAGGATCCGGCGTGAATTGATGCGTGAATCTACATAAGGAGAATACCGTTATGGCTTTCCGCCAAGTGAAAGAACTACTGCAATGGAGCAGAGATTTTCATCGGCTCCTGGCCAACAAATACACTCGCCTGGCCGGCGAACACAGCGACGAGCGCATGCGCATGACGCTGGAGTTTTTGGCTGACCGGGAGACGCGCATGAGCCAGTCCATGGAAAAATACCTGAACGACGACAACACCGGTCTGCTCGGTACCTGGCTGACCGATACCCAGGACTTTGTCCATCCGAATATCCTGGACCGGATTCCCGAGTGCCCTGATTGTCGCGACATACAAGATATTCTTGCCCATGCCATGACGGCGCATCAGACGCTCAAGGACATGTACCGCCTGCGCTCTGAACTGGCCCAGGTTCCGCAAGAAAAGGAACTGTTCAAAGAGCTGGTCAACAACCAGGATGCCGAAATGCGTCTCCAGGCCCGCGACATCGGACGCCTGGACATGTACTGAATGACTCAGCAACCAATGAGACATCCGGTATGACTCAAGATACACCTTCAAACAAGCTGCGCGACAGCAAACTGTTCAGGGTGAGTGCCGTCTCCACCCTCGTCGCTGCGCTGCTGTGCCTGACCACACACCTCATCGCCCTGTTAGGCGTCGCTGGTGCCATTGCCTGGCTCGGCACGGTAGAGCACGCCCTTCTGTTTCTGGCCGCAGGCCTGGCCCTGTTGACGATCTATGCGGTTGTCAGGCACCGGCGCGACTGTCCACGGCATCCGGAATAGCTCAGCGTCCATGTAGGCAACGCCATCGGGAGTCCACATTACGGTTGAAATTCTCATCAATCGGGTTTACGAGACCCCTGAAAAGCAAGACATACTTCGTGAGTGGTAGACACTGCCTACCCAAAATGAGCAGAATCACACCAAGAGACCTTAAAAGAATAGGTAGATTTATACCTGGTATCACTGTCAAGGTTGGTCGGGACCGAGGAAACTTCTAAACTGTCATGTAACGCACTCTAACCAAACAAGGTGTCGTTATTCATGACAACTAAACCTTCCCTCCGATCGCACCGAAACGATGAAACCATGCTCACCATTCGCGTGCCGGCGGGCCGCTTTCTGTGCGCTCTGGTGCGATTGATCCGGGATGGCGCGGCCAACCTGTTTCCGGGCTACTTTGCCGTGGTCATGGCCACCGGTGCCACCGCCATCAGCAGTCAACTGCTGGGCTTTGCCTTTCTGGCCCGAGCACTGCTCGGCGCCGGCTTAATCGCGCTAGCAACGCTGTGGCTGTTAACGCTGATTCGAGTGATCCGTTTCCCACACCGGGTGGCTCAGGACATGAACAGTCACAGCCGGGGGCCGGGCTTTTTTACCCTGGTTGCCGGCAATGCCATTACCGGTTCGGCTTGTTGGATCATTCTCCATTCCGCCCTGATGGCAACGATTTTCTGGGGCTTGGCGTTATTCCTGTGGTTAACCGTCATGTACAGTTTTTTCTGGCCGTCACGGTTCGCGATCGCAAGCCCACTCTGGCCGACGGCATCAATGGCGCCTGGTTACTCGCAGCGGTGGCCACGCATTCCGTCTCCATATTGACGGTGCTTATGCCCTGGTCGCGCTTGCATCCCGAACTGCTATTGTTGGCACTGTGTTTCTTTCTGCTCGGATGCATGCTGTATCTGGCAATCATCACGCTGATTTTCTACCGCCTGACATTTCTACAAGTAACCGTGGAATCGTTGACACCACCTTACTGGATCAATATGGGGGCGGTTGCGATAACCACGCTGGCGGGCTCCACCTTGATTTTGGCAGCGCCGCAAAACGAGCTCATCCAATCTGTACTGCCGTTTCTGCGCGGTTTCACGCTCTTGTTCTGGACCACCGCCACCTGGTGGATTCCGTTGTTGGTCGGGCTCACCATCTGGCGCCACGGCATACGACGCTTTCCGCTACGCTACGAACCCCAACTGTGGAGCATCGTGTTTCCCCTGGCCATGTACACCACGGGCACCTGGCGCCTGGCTGAAGCACTGGAGCAACCCATTCTGCTCTGGATTCCTCGAGTGACATTCTGGTTGGCATTGCTGGCCTGGACGCTGACCAGTATTGGATTTTGGCGACATTTGCATCGCCAAATTCAGGCCTCACGTAACTTTATATCGAAATAGATGCTTATGCCTCTCAGTACTTTGCTTAATACCAATCCGTCTATTAGATGTATTTTTAATGCACCTTAATGCTGGTAAGCTTCCCGCTCAACCTGACAGGAGGCTGACCCATGACCCAACCCCGGCACCACAATATTGTGATCATCGGCGGCGGTGCCGCCGGCACCAGCGTCGCCGCCTCGCTATTGCGCCAGCGTCCACAACTGGACGTGGCGGTAATCGAACCGAGCGACACGCACTATTACCAGCCCGCCTTCACGCTGGTGGGCGGGGGCACCTATAAGCTGGAGGACACGGCCCGTTCGCAGGCCCAGACCCTGCCCGCCGGCGCCATCTGGATTCGCCAGGCGGTCAGTGCCTTGCACCCGGAGCAGCAGAGGGTCCGCCTGGACAATGGCGTTGACGTGCACTATCAGACGCTGGTGGTCGCAGCGGGTATCGAGTTGAATTGGGCGGCTATTGAGGGGCTTCCAGAAGCACTCGGACACGGCGGTGTCTGCAGCAATTACGATCCCTCACTCGCCCGTTACACCTGGCAATGTATCGACAGCCTGAAAGCCGGTCGCGCTCTGTTTACCCAGCCGTCCACGCCCATCAAATGTGCGGGCGCGCCGCAAAAAATCGCTTATCTGGCGGCCCATCAATGGCAGAAACGCCAGCAGAGCCATCAGATACAGGCACAATTCTACAGCGGTATGGGTGCTCTGTTCAGCGTGCCGGACTTCGTTCCACACCTGCAGAACGTGGCCATTGATTACGGGATTGGAATCAACCTGAAACACGATCTAATCCGGGTGGATGGCGAAAGACACATCGCCACTTTCAAGGTGACGGATCAGAACGGCGAGAGCCACGACGTCGAAGAGACCTATGATGTTCTGCATGTAACACCGCCACAACGCGCGCCGCAGTTTGTGCGCGACAGTACGCTGGCCAATGAGGCTGGCTGGTTGAATGTGGATGCGCACACGCTGCAGAACCCCGAGTACCCCGAGGTGTTTTCACTGGGTGACGCCAGTTCGTTACCCACCTCCAAAACGGCGGCAGCCGTACGCAAACAGGCACCCGTTGTGGTCAAAAACCTGCTCGCCTTTCTGGATCAGCAGCCACTGACCGCCCGCTACGACGGCTATACGTCCTGCCCGCTGGTCACCGGTTATGGCGAGGTGATGCTCGCGGAATTCACCTACGGTGGAACCGTAACGCCCACATTGCCCCTGAATCCGTTCAAGCGGTCGCGCTTTTACTGGGTGGTCAAAAAACATCTGCTGCCACCTTTCTATTGGCGTTACATGCTGCGGGGCAAAGAAGGCGACATCGCGCACAAAGAGCGCCACTGACATCCCCCTGTTACTACCGCCGGTTCTTTGCTTAGGACACATCCGTCTAAGCAAAACGAACGGCGGCGTTGCCTTGAGTTTTTGTTAGCCTGACTCATTATCAAAGTCAAAGGATCACGGAACCCATTGGAGCCCGACTTCGCATGAACGCACCCTTGCCCCCTTCACCGTTGAACGACGCTCAGCGCCAGCAGATCGACGTCCTACTACGGGAATTGAACGAGCAGCAACTGGACTGGGTCCAAGGCTATCTAGCCGGCTACCGGGCCGCACTGCAAACCGGCAGCACGCCAGCAGCCACAAGCGGTCCCGACAGCACCAAGCTGACGGTCCTTTATGGCTCTCAGACCGGCAACGCGGAAACCCTGGCCGAACAGCTGGCGGAGCAGGCCCGCGCTCAGGGGCTGAACGTCGAGTGCCTGGATATGGACGAATTCCCCGTCCGGCAACTGAAAAAGACCGAGCGGCTCGCCCTCATCACCTCCACCCACGGCGAAGGCGATCCTCCGGATAATGCCCTTGGGTTGCACGAGTACCTGCACGGGCGCAAGGCACCGAAACTCGGTCAGTTGCGTTACGCCGTGCTGTCACTGGGGGATTCCAGTTACGAATACTTTTGCCAGACCGGGGTGGATTTTGATCAACGTCTGGCGGCGTTGGGTGCCGAGCGGATGTTGGATCGCGTGGACTGTGAC
>CBFGUT010000232.1:0-5408 GCA_965652265.1 uncultured Cellvibrionaceae bacterium
ATTGTGTCGCATCACCCTATTGGCTACGCTCTCCCGCGGACTGCACCAGGCTCAGCAAACCGGGGGCAACATTCCACTGGTGGCCGTCGTCAGTGGCGACACTGATGGTCTTTTTATTGAGTCGCAGGACAATACCTTCCAGCGCCCTGCCATCGGGAGCCTGGAAACCGACCCGGTCACCCTTGGTGAAACTGGTCATCAGCGTAGTGGCGCGGGTCTGGGAGATGAGCTTGAGCCGTTCGACAATCAACTGGTTGAGAAAGAGCAAATCTTCCTCGTTCAATCGCTTGATTGCCTCGACGGCGGAGGTCCGGTCCACGATTTTGACACTACCGGGTTTCATGGCTGCCTCATTCAATGATTAACCTTGTCCTGCCCTCCCCGTATAGTGCCATATGAGCACCATGGGTGGAACTATGTCACTCATGGGCGTGGCAAATCAATGGGATTAGGGCCGATTGGCCGTTACTCGTGCTTCTATGACTCGGTTAAGACGCCCGAGCCTGCGGCGGTTTAATTAAGGACTCCGCAGGAATTCCCAGGCCTTCATGCAGTTTCCAAATCATTTTCAGTGTGAGCGAGCGTTTATAGTTAAGTATTTCGTAAACGCGGTTGCTTTTGCCGATCATGGGCTCAAGGTCCTTGGCGCTTAAACCCTTGCGCTCCATTTCAAACTTGATGGCCTCCACAGGGTCGGGCAGATCCAACGGGTAGTGCTTGGCTTCATAGGCTTCTACAAGCGTCACCATCACATCCAGCTTCTCACCTTCTGGCGTGTCGGGGCCTGCCGTCATCAGGCTTTCAATCTCTTTTAATGCCGCTTGGTAGTCGGCATCAGTTTTAATGGGTTTGATGTCCATTGTGTTTACCTTTGTTTCTACCGTTTGGGCGATTAAATCGTTTGTACGTCAATTTCATCATATTTTGCATGCGTGCCGATAAACCGAACATATACGATTCGGTAGGCATAATTGATCCAGACGACCAGCCGATACTTATTGCCGCCAATATTGAATACCACACGGCCATCTTTGAGGATACTGGCATTACCAAACTCTTGCTTTATATCCGCTGGACTGCCCCAGTCAGCCGCTAACACATGCCGGTACCAAGCGAGCGTCGGCTCTTTGGCGTCCATGCACCCTGGATTCTCTTCCCAAAATGCCTTTAGTGTCGAAAGGGCAATTATTCTCATAGCCTCATCTTAGTCCCATTTTGGGACTATGGCAACGGGATGGCTGGCAATTGACACTTGACCTGCATAAGAACTATATTTGGTCTTACTTGGGAGAATGTTATGAAGCTATACAGTCAAATCAAGCCCATCAGCTACTTGAAGGCTCATGCGGCGGAAATCATCCGTAACCTGTCGAGCCAGGGTGAGCACATGATCATTACCCAAAACGGGGAAGCCAAGGCCGTAATGCAAGGCATTGAAAGTTATGAACAAACCCAGGAGACCATGGCCCTGCTGAAGATGTTGGCGCTCGGTACACGCCAAATTGAAGAGGGGAAGGTCCAGCCCGCCAGAGACGTAATTCAGCAACTGCGTGACCAGAGCAAGCCGCGCTGATGCCTTTTCAGGTACTACTGACAGAGGATGCAGCCCGCGATCTGGAAGCACTTTACGATTATATTGAATCTCACGATGCCCCGGGAAAGGCTGATTATGTGCTCGATCAAATAGAGCAGACGTTTTCCAGCCTGTCTGAAAATCCAGACCGAGGCGTTTACCCAAAGGAACTGGTGGCGGTCGGGCTGCGTGAGTACCGGGAGATATTTTTTAAACCCTACCGCATCATTTATCGGATTATGGCAGACAATGTCTATGTCATGGTGATAGCTGACGGTCGCCGCGACATGCAGACATTATTACAGCGCCGACTGTTAGGTATCTAGCCAGCTTGGGTTGCTCCCAAATCGAGAAATCCCCTACCGGAGTGCTATTTACCTTTCACTCAACAAAAAGGCCACCCGATTAGGTGGCCTTTCGATTTGGTGGAGGCGGGGGGAGCTCATGGCGCACGTCCGTGTACGCCACCCTTCGGGCAGCCATTCGGCTGCGCAAATCTGATCCCGTCAGAATTGTGACCGAAAATTGCTCCATGCATTTTCGGCATTTCCGCCATCCATAGCGGTCAACCCCCTACGGGGGTGCTGTTTACCTTCCTCCCTACCAATAAAAAACCCCCAGATCTCTCGACCTGAGGGTTAATTATTGGTGGAGGCGGGGGGAGTTGAACCCCCGTCCGCCAGCACTCCGCTCGCAGCTCTACATGCTTAGTTTCCGTTAATTGATTTAACTCATCTGCTACCCAACGGGCAGGGCGCAGCGAGCGAGTCCGCTTTGGGTTTCGCAGTGTTGCCACGGGCAGAACAACACAGCTATCCAGTTCTGTATGACAGTCTATAACGCGGTACTGGCACCTTGTCATAGACCGCTAACGGCGTACCGTTAGAAGTGCTTCATCAACTGCTTACGCAGCTAATTGGGCACCGTAGTTGTCGTCGTTGGCAACTATTTAGGTTACAGCTTTGGATTTACGTGATTGGCTGTCATCACGACATGCACCTTGAGTTTTGTTACCGGCGTCGAATCCAAATCGCCCCCGAAATCTTCCTCGGGCACTCCTGAGACAGCGGCGCGGGCGCCAAGTTCCCAGGGCCGGCCATTGTAGGGCTTGGCGGTGGGTTAAACAAGAGGCAAAAAAAGGGGGGCAAACTCGCGTTTGCCCCCTCAGGCTCCATGCTCACTGTAGGCTTACAGAGAGATTCTTCAAGATCGCTTAGAACTCGATAGGCAGGCTCAGAGATACCACAAATTTAGGTTCGCTGTTGTAGGCCTCAACGTAGGTAACGTCGTCGATGGTGTAGGTCTCTTCAGCATCGTCAACCACTACGCCCAGAGTAAAGCTCAGGTAGTCGTTGAATGCGTAGTTCAGGTCCACGTGCGCCAGGTCGTCTTCATGCAGACCGTATTTCAGGCCGAATGAACCGAAGGCGACTTCCGCAGTGGCGTACCAGTAATCTTCCAGGTCTTCCAGACCGTGGTAGTAAGTCAGGGCTACCGGGCCAAAGCCCACGCTACCGACGATTTCAATCAGATCGCCCGGGTCTACTTCGGCTTGGGGGTAGGCATAAGTCCAGGCACTGATATCAAAGCTGAAGTCGCCGAATTCTTGACCGTAACCCAAGTAAAGGTCGTACTCAGTACCATTTGCCGCATCGCCTGAGGAAGTCCACATGCCGCCATAGGCTCCGCCAGCGCTCACGGTAATGTCGCCGTAAACCGCCGCATCACCATTACCCAGGTCCAGACCACGCCAGTAATACATGTTGGCCACCCCCACAGAGGCCGACACATCCACCTCGGCGTTGGCCACAGGCGCCATGGCGCTCAGAGCAATAGCGGAGGCGGCGGCAGTGGTGGCCAGGGCTTTCTTGTTGATCATCTTCATGAATTCTTCCTCTAATGTGTAAATGTCTAATGGCAGTCATTGTTTTTCGTGAGAGCCGTCGATACATACCGAACCAGCTTGCCGAGCTTATAGCGAAGACCGCGCCAACTTGAATTTCATTAGAAAAAACAAACACATAAAGATTTTTCGCCCTCCCTGACAGAGCATTTCACAGACCCCAAAGCCCCAAATAAAGGCAAAACCACCACCGCTTCCAGCCCAGACGCACCACTATGGTGCGCCATTATGGGGCAGGCTCAGCAGCCAGCGCCGGGCGGGCGTCAACAGGTCCAGATAGAGCAAAAGCCCCACCGCCACCAGGCCGGCACCCGCAAGAATACGGGCGTTGAGCTGCTCCCCCGCCAACAGCGACCCCAGGGTCAGCGCCAGCACCGGGGTGATCAGGGTGATCATGGAGACCGCCGTGGGCGACATATTGCCCAGCACATAGAAAAACAGGGTGAAGCCCAGCAGCGACCCCAGGATCGCCAGGTAGATCACCGCCCCCAACGACAGGCTGCCCATGGCCGTGGGCCAGTCGCCATCCAGCCACCACCAGAGCGCCAACAACCCCGGCAGGGCGAACAGCAGGGAACCCGCTGTCTGGTTGAAGGCGTCGCTGCCAGCATTGATTTTTTTCAGCCACACGCTGCTAAGGCTGAACATCAGACACGAGCACAGGATGCCGCCGATGCCCAGTGCCGCCTGGGCGTCCACCTGTAACTGATCGCGAAAGATGACCCCGAGGCCCACTACTGCGAGCACCAGCGCCAGCAGCCGCTTGCGGTTAAAGGGGTTGTCGCCCAGCAGCCACCAGCTCAACAACCCGGTGACGAAGGGCGAAAGCGAGAAGATCACGGCGATCAGCCCCGAGGGTACCCACTGGGCCGACCAGTAGACCACCGGCATATTGGGAAAAATACCAATGGAAGCCGCCAGGTAAACCTGCCAGACGCCGGGGCGATCGAACAGACGCCGCCCCAGCAGTGCGTTGATCACCAGCGCCAGCCCCAGTGCCAGCGACATGCGCAGCGCGCAGGCCGCCATAAACGACAGGCTTTGACTGCTGAATTGTATGGCCAGTGGCGTGGTGCTCCAGATCAGCACCACCACCACATAGGCAAGTAAAATTGGCATGCAAGGTCCCTCGGTTGCAGTCGTCAACCGGCACGACCTAAGGGTCGCTACCGGCCGTGCCGCACTTTCACCTGGACCTGAAAACAAAAAGGGCCGCAGGTTTCGCTGCGGCCCTTGGAAAACAATACGTGGATTTCGTCAGGTTTTTGCCGCACACGCGCATACCGCCACCAGCCAGACTCGGCGGGCGACAATAGCCACGATCTTTGCAGCAAAAGAAAAATTCACCTGGGTCAATCCTGTTCATTTGTAAATCCCGGATACTTTACCGTTAAACCGCTGGGGCCACAATGGTTTTTAACGGGAAACGGGGAATGAGAAACGGGAAGCAGGGAACGAGAAGTCTGAACTTTTTTCGTGCGAGGCGGTACACTGAGCGCCATGAAAATCTATCTTGTTGGCGGCGCTGTGCGCGATGACCTTCTGGGCTACCCCTGTCACGAACGCGACTGGGTGGTGGTGGGCGCTACCCCCGCGCAATTGACGGCGCTGGGGTACACACCCGTGGGCAAGGACTTCCCGGTATTCCTCCACCCCGATACCCGCGAGGAATACGCCCTGGCACGCACCGAGCGCAAGAGCGGCCACGGCTATGGCGGCTTCAGTTTTTACGCCGAGCCGGACGTGACCCTGGAGCAGGATCTGGCGCGCCGCGATCTCACCATCAATGCCATGGCCCGCGATGACCACGGCGAATTAGTCGACCCCTATGGCGGGCGTAAGGATCTCGAGGCGCGGTTACTGCGCCACGTCTCCCCCGCCTTTGCCGAGGACCCATTGCGGGTGTTGCGCGTGGCCCGCTTTGCCGCGCGC
>CBFGUT010000233.1:0-5406 GCA_965652265.1 uncultured Cellvibrionaceae bacterium
CGCGGCGGTCAAGCCCGCGGTGATCGAGATCCCCGAACAGGAATGGGCCGCCGCCGAGCCGATCTCGCACGACAACCTGTCGCCCGAGGTCGTCCCACTGACCGCCGACCCGCTGTTCGAGACCGAAGACGAATACACCCCGTCGTATGGCGCACCGCTGCCCGACCCCAAGAAGGTCGTCCAGCACACCGCGCCCAAGCCGGTGCAGCCCTCGAAACAGGCCAAGGCCGAGGCGGAACATGGACGCGTTTCGGTACGCAATATTCGTCGCGACGTGCTGGGTGATATCAAGGCTTTGCTCAAGGACAAGGAAATCAGCGAGGATGACGAGCGCCGGGCCCAGGATGAAGTGCAGAAAATCACCGACAAGTACATCGCCGAGATCGACAAGATGCTGTCACAGAAAGAAGACGAACTGATGACGGTCTAACCGCTTGCCACAGCGAGTTGACAGCGCCACCCGTGTGGCGCTTTTTGTATGAACACAATACCGAGCGTTGGAGTGGAAGTGAGCGGCAGCGAGCTACGCCATATCGCCATTATCATGGATGGCAATAACCGTTGGGCCAGGGAGCGTGGGTTGTCGGGTATCGCCGGTCATCGCGAGGGCGTGGAGCGTATTCGCGATGTCATGGCCGCCTGCCAGACACTGGGTGTGGAAGTGTTGACGTTATTCGCGTTCAGCAGTGAAAACTGGCGCCGACCATCGCGCGAAGTGGAAGCCTTGATGTCGCTGTTTTTGCGTTACCTCAACAAGGAGGCCAGGGCGCTGAAGAAAAAGGGCGTGCGCTTGCAGGTGGTGGGTAATCGTTCGCGGTTTAGCAATGCCCTCTGCGACGCCATTGCCCGGGCCGAAGCGCTGACTGATACCGGTGAAGCTACAGCCACACTGGTGATCGCGGCGGATTACGGCGGGCGCTGGGAGATTGCCCAGGCGGCCGCACAACTGGCGCGCGAGGTGGCGTCCGGACAGCGTGAGGCACAGAGCATCGATGAACAGGTTTTTGCCGAGGCCATGCCCACCTGTCATTTGCCGCCGCTTGACCTGCTGATTCGTACGGGCAGCGAGCAACGCATCAGTAATTTCCTGCTGTGGCAGGCCGCTTACGCGGAGCTGTATTTCTCGCCCTTGCTGTGGCCGGATTTTGACGGTGCGGCCCTGCGACAGGCGGCGGAAGACTATACCCGGCGACAGCGACGTTTCGGGCGCACGGCGGAACAACTCGCCACGCCAGTGGCCATGCAAGAAAAAGGGGGCTTTGATGCTTAAACAACGAGTCGTAACGGCTTTGGTGTTGGCCGCTATTTTTCTGGCTAGTCTGTTCTGGCTGCCAGTGCCCCTGTTTGCCGCCTTTACCGCGGCCGTGGTGTTAATCGCCGCCTGGGAATGGTCCAATATGGCGGGCTTTAAGCGCCGTCGTGGACGGATTGCCTATGTGTTGCTCACGGGCCTGCTACTGGGTGGGGCCGGTGTCTATCTGAATATTATTACTTTTACCCTCGACCCCTTCGAGCCGCTGATTGTTTCGGTCAGTGTGGACCGCTATCGCGATCTGCTGGTCATCGGGGTCGCCTGGTGGGCGCTGGCCCTGCTGTGGGTGCAGGGCTATCCCAGCAGTGCGCTGTTGTGGAGTCGCCGCCCGGTGCGTGCATTGATGGGCGTGCTGGTGTTGATTCCCACCTGGGTGGCGCTGACCTATGTGCGTGCCCAGCCCGGTGGCGCCTGGCTGGTGTTGATGATTGTGGCGGTGGTAGCCGCCGCCGATATTGGAGGCTATTTTGTGGGGCGGCGCTTTGGCCGCCACAAGCTGGCCATCAATGTCAGCCCCGGCAAGACCTGGCAGGGATTTGCCGGCGGAGTACTTGCCAACCTGTGTCTGGCATTACTGTTGTGGCTGGTAACGCCACTATCCCTGGCGGTGGTATTGTTGCTGGTGATTCCCACGTCACTGGTCTCAGTTTTGGGTGATCTGCTGGAGAGTATGGTCAAGCGCGAGCGTGGCATCAAGGACTCCAGCGGCCTGCTGCCCGGTCACGGTGGGGTGCTCGATAGGGTGGACAGTCTTACCGCGGCCGCGCCTGTGTTCGCACTGGTACTGTTGATTCTGGCGGCCCAGTAAATGGAGCGGGTGACAGTGCTTGGGGCCACTGGCTCCATCGGTGTGAATACGCTGGATGTACTGGCCCGTCACCCGGAGCGCTATGAGGTTTATGCCCTCAGTGCCCACAATCGCTGGCCACTGCTGGCGGAGCAATGCCTGCGTTTTCGCCCCCGCTATGCGGTGATTGGCGATGAATCCTGCGGCCAGTCATTGCGCGAGGCACTCAGGGGGACCGCCACCAAAGTGTTGGTGGGCGCCGAGGCGCTGGTCGAGGTCGTCTCCGCTGCCGAAGTGCACACGGTGATGGCAGCGATCGTGGGTGCCGCCGGGCTTCTGCCCACTTTTGCCGCGGTAGAGGCAGGCAAGAAGCTACTGCTGGCGAATAAGGAGGTGCTGGTGATGGCTGGCGGACTGTTTATGCAGGCGGCCCGGCAGTCGGGTGCCTGTGTGCTGCCTATCGACAGTGAGCACAATGCCATTTTCCAGTGTCTGCCGCTGGCTCGCACGGCGGCACTGGGCGATGATTTGCAAACTGCCGGTGTGAACCGCATCATTCTCACCGCTTCGGGAGGTCCTTTCCGGACGCTGCCGCCGGAGGCTCTGGCGGCGGTTACGCCCGAACAGGCCTGCGCCCATCCCAACTGGGAAATGGGGCGCAAGATATCCGTGGATTCGGCCACCATGATGAACAAGGGTCTGGAGTTTATCGAGGCCTGCTGGTTGTTTAATGCCCATCCCCGTGAAGTGGATGTGGTGATTCATCCGCAAAGCGTGATCCACTCCATGGTGGAGTATCGGGATGGCTCGGTGTTGGCACAGTTGGGTAATCCGGATATGCGCACACCTATCGCCCACGCCCTGGCCTGGCCCGAGCGGATCCACTCCGGCGTGCCGCCCCTGGACATTGTCGCCACCGCGCAACTGGATTTTGAAGCGCCGGATCGGGAGCGATTCCCCTGCCTGGCCCTGGCACAGCAGAGTGCCCTTGCCGGGGGGGGGGCTCCGGTAGCGCTCAATGCGGCCAATGAAGAGGCGGTGGCGGCTTTCCTGGCCGGGCATCTGCGGTTTGATCGTATTGCCACTGTGATCGACGAAGTGCTGCAACAATCGACGGGCGCTGAACCGGCTTCGCTGGACGCTGTCCAACAGGCCGATACCGAGGCCAGGGCACTGGCATCACGGCTGATTGCCGACAATTTGCAATGACAACGAGGCAAGCGTGAGCATTTTACAGGCTGTAGTGTGGTTTTTTGTCGCCATCCTGGTGTTGGTGACCGTACACGAGTTTGGCCATTTCTATGTGGCCCGGCGCTGCGGCGTCCGGGTGTTGCGCTTTTCCATCGGTTTTGGCCAGGTGCTGGCGCGTTGGCATGACAAATCCGGTACCGAATATGCGCTCTCGGCGATCCCACTGGGGGGCTACGTCAAGATGCTCGATGAGCGCGAGGGGGAGGTGCCGGCAGATCAGTTGCATCAGGCCTTCAACCGCAAGAGCGTCTGGCAGCGTATCGCCATTGTGCTGGCGGGCCCGGTGGCCAATTTCATCCTGGCGGTAATGTTTTTCTGGGTAATATTACTGGCGGCCGGTGAGCGGGGACTGGCACCGGTTATCGGTCATGTGGAGCCGGGCTCGGTGGCGGCTGCGGCCAATCTGGAGGCGGGCCAGGAAATACTCCGTGTCGATGGGGTGCCCACCCCCTCATGGCAGGAAGTACGCAAACAACTCCTGCGACGGCTGGGTGAATCCGGGCCACTGCACTTTACTGTGCAGTACCCGGACTCCTCCCTGCGTTACGAATCGGAAGTTATTCTCGACGGTTGGCTGCGGGGCGTGGCCGATCCCATGCCGCTGGAAGGCCTGGGCGTTAAGCCCTTTATCCCCGACGCGGCTCCCGTGGCCACCCAAATTGAACCCGGCAGCCCTGCCGCCCAAGCCGGTTTGCGTGAGAATGATCGCATTGTCGCTGTGGATGGCGAGCCTTTGGATTCGGCACGAGAGTGGGTCGCCCTGGTGCGTGAGCGTCCCGGTGAGCCCCTCAATGTGACCGTGGAGCGCGATGGCCAGCGCCTGCAGTTGACCATGCGGCCCGCTCTGATAGAGCAGGACGGAGAGCGTATTGGCCGGGTGGGTATGGGTTTGCCCGCCGCCCAGTGGCCTGAGGGCATGATCCGGGTGCGCGAATTTTCACCGATCGGCGCCTTTGTGGCCGGGGTGGATAGGACCTGGGAAACTTCTGCCTTTGTGTTGTTGTCTGTTAAAAAGCTGATTTTTGGGGAAATTTCCATAAAAAACTTGAGCGGCGCTATTACCATTGCTAAGGTTGCCGGCTCAGAAGCTGAGCACGGCTGGCTGCGTTTCCTGGGTTTTTTGGCTTTGCTGAGCGTTTCCCTCGGGGTGTTCAACCTGCTGCCCATACCCGTATTGGATGGGGGGCACCTGATGTATTACGTCGCTGAACTGATTCGCGGCAAACCGGTATCGGAGCGGGTGCAGATGGTGGGCTACCAAATAGGGCTGGTCATGGTGATAGGCCTGACCCTGCTTGCCCTGTATAACGATGTACTAAAGCTGGCATAACCAGTGGATGGCAACGGTGATGATACCCATAACAATATGACGATAATTTTGGCCCACTAAAAATAGAACGGTTTATATGAGAATAGTGTTTGCCCGATTGATTGGCCTGTTGCTGGCCATATGTATTTGCCAGGCCGTCCAGGCGGAGAGCTTTCGCGTCAGTGATATTCGCGTGGAGGGCTTGCAGCGGGTATCGGCTGGCACGGTTTTCGCCGCGCTGCCTGTACGGGTGGGGGATACATTAGGGCCCGTGGATGTCCAGCAGGCAACGCGCGAACTGTTTCGCGAGGGGCTGTTTACCGATGTGTCCATTGCACGCGACGGCGATGTCCTGGTGGTTATCGTCAAGGAGCGTCCTGCCATTAACGAGATTGTCATTGAGGGCAACAAGGTCATCAAGACGGATCAGTTGATGGAGAGTCTGAATGATAACGGCCTCTCGGAAGGGCAGATCTACCAGAGTGTGACCCTCAACCTGATTTCCCAGTCACTTGAGCGTGAGTATATTGGCCAGGGCCGATACGGGGCCTCGGTGGATGTGGAAATCGAGGAACTGCCACGCAATCAGGTGAAGGTATTGATTACCATTGATGAAGGCAAGGTGGCCCGTATCAAGAAGATCAATATTGTCGGCAATGAGGCCTTCGACAATGACACTCTCCTCGATCTGTTTGAACTCGATACCACGGGCTGGATATCCTGGATAACCGGAGACGATAAATACAA
>CBFGUT010000234.1:0-5365 GCA_965652265.1 uncultured Cellvibrionaceae bacterium
AGCAAATCGTGTGGTGCGGAACAGCTGGTTGTAGCTGAAGGTCAGGTAGGTGGTATCGAAGTTAAGAGGGCGGTTTTGGCTGTTGAGCGGCTGGTAGAGGGCGCTGTGATCGCGGTGTTCACTATAGAAGTAGAACAGTCGTGGCTCCAGCGTCTGCAGGTAGTCATTGCCCGCCAGGCGCGTGTTGCGTTCGAAAAACAGTCCCATGTCCAGGCTCGCCTGGGGCACGGCCAGGCTCGGTGAACGGGTAAACTCGCGCACCGCCGAGTCTTCGCCATCGGCCTGGTGTAGCTGATAGCTCAGGGTTTTAATGCCCAGGCGAGGCCGTACAAACCCCCACAACCACTGCTGGTTCCAACT
Source organism: uncultured Cellvibrionaceae bacterium (assembly GCA_965652265.1). Lineage (GTDB taxonomy): Bacteria > Pseudomonadota > Gammaproteobacteria > Pseudomonadales > Cellvibrionaceae > Gilvimarinus. Next base: position 361 of record CBFGUT010000234.1, read on the forward strand.
GATGCCGTAGTCGGTGCGCAGGCGCTGCCCGGTGACCAGGTCGTCGGTATCGCGTTGATAGTATTGGGTGAGGTCAAAGCGTGTGTACTCATTGTCCAGTTCGAGCAGCCAGCGACCCCAGCGGTAGCGACCGTGGGCGGACAGGCGGGGCAGTTCCTTGTAGGGTTTTTGCCGCGCTTCATTGAGCTGGCGGTACTCTTCGGCACTGGCGGCCAGTAGCCAGTCGTCGCCAGCGTAGCGGATGGAGCCGTGCTTGCGTACCACCGCCTGGCGGTTGACATCGGTGTCGCTGTTATTGATATCCAACTGGTATTCCGGGTCGCTGATATCCGTGTAGTCGATCAGGGTTTTGATACGACTGGACAGGCCACCGCGCTGGTCTATGTGAATCATCCAGCGATCTTCGCCGCGATTGGGGTAGGCTTGGTCCAGGCTTTCACCCGGGTCCAGCTCGGCCTCGGCGCGCCGATCGTAGCCCCCGCGATCATCGTTCAGGTAACCGCCGTGGATCTCGGTCTCGAAGAAGGGTGAGAGATGCCGAAATTCCACTTCCGTCACCAGGCCGCGCCGCGACAGGTAGCGAGGGGTGACGGTGGCGTCCATATTGGGGGCGATATTCCAGTAAATAGGCTGGGACACTTCCTCGCCATTGCGGGTACTGGTGGTGAAGGAGGGAAACAGCAGGCCGCTCTGGCGCTGGTCGCCAATGGGAAAGCGCATATAGGGAATGTAGAGCACCGGGATATTCTTGATATAGAGACGGGCGTGGCGGGCGCTACCGTAATTATCCTCCGGGTAGAGGCTTACCCGGCTGGCGTAGATGGACCAGAATTCACGGTCGGGTTCACAGGTGGTAAAACCGCCACCCTCCAGGCGAATCAACTGGTCGCCAAACTTCTCCAGTGAATCGGCGCTGCCGCGAATGCGCGATTCATGTAATACAAAGTGGCTGTCGGTCAGCGCCGCGTCGCGATCATCGAGATTCATCCACGCTTTGTCGGCGCGTATCAGCAGCCCCTGTTCGCGCAGCTCCACATCGCCTTCCAGGGTGAGTTCCCGGCTCTCGCGGTTGGCACTGACCCGCTCGGCCCGCAGCCGGCGCGGACCCTGCTCCAGAGTAACATCGCCTTCAAAGGTGAAAGTGCCGTCGGCACTGGCGCTGGAGCGTTTCGCCTCGGCCTCAATGGGCAATTGCTCCACGGGTACCCTGGTATCGTCCAGTTCAAGGGGGCTGATGTAGGCGCCGCAGCAGCCGCTGGGGAGTTGCTGCCGCTGGGCCGGGGTCAGTTCTTCGCGCGGCACCCAGTCGGTTTGTTCATCGGCCGCCCACAGCGGCAGGGGCAGGCACAGCAGGACACTCAGTCCCAGCCACCGGTTGCTAGCGGCGGCCGAAGTCGGTCTGCCGGGGGCAGGCTGCTGTGCTGTGGGAGTCATTAAACACACTCTCTATCGGCTGAATCCGCGTGGTGAGCCCGCGCAAGCGGGCAATTCTACTCAATCTGCACGGCCTTGGGAAATCTACCGGGGGTGATAGTGGCGCAGCCGCCGTCGCAATTCCCACAGCTGGCAGAGCATCCACCAACGGCTGCGCAGGCGGACTGGCCAGGGCCGGGGCCGGGGGCTGGAGGCATTGCCGCCGTGCTGGCGCTTGCGCAGCAGGGGAGACTCCAGGTGACATACACCGCCCGCCAGGTTGGCCGCCAGCGCCAGCCACAGATCGTGGGATTCCGTCCGCCGGGGGACGGGCAGTACCAGCGGCAGCAGCGCGCGCCTGCAGGCCATGGCGCAGCCGTAGTAGGGGCGCTTGCCGAGGAAAATGCCGAGGATATTGGCCAGAGAGCGGCGGCTGTCGGCGGCGCGCAATTGCCGTACAGGGGGCGGCAGGGGATGGCCTTTGGCGTCCATCAGTTGGAAATGGCCCGCCGCCAACCACACGCCGGGTGAGCGCAGTGCCTGGCGCAGTGTCTCCACTCTGCCGGGTAGCCACACATCGTCCTGATCCGCCAGCAGAAGGATATCGCCACGGGCGGCCTGCAGGGCCTCGGCAAAACGGACCACATGGCCGCGGCGCTCGCGACCGCGCAGCAGACTGATGCGCGGGTCCGCCAATGCCTCGATAAGTGCACAGGTGCCGTCCTCGGAAGCGTCATCGGCAATGATAATTTCATCGTCGGGGCCCAATTGCTCGAGAATCGAGCCGAGCTGCTCGGCGAGATAGGGCTCGCCGTTACAGGTGGCCATACAGACGCTGATGGGCATATCAGCCTTCCCTCAGCATCCGCGCCAGGCTGTCGCGCCAGTGGGGAATTTGCAGGCCGAAATCGCGGCGAATCTTGCGTGTGTCCAGCACGCTGAAGGCGGGGCGGGTGGCGGGAGTGGGGTAGTCGGCGGTGGTAATGGGTTCCACCTCGCAGTCCAGGCCCGCCTCCGCCATAATGGCATGGGCGAAATCAAACCAGCTGCAGACGCCGGCGTTGGCGTAGTGATAGACCTCGCCGTGGTAGCGGGCCAGGCGCTCGCTGCTCACCAGTGACAGGAGCGCGGCGGCCAGATCGGACGCCGCCGTGGGGCTGCCCACCTGGTCCGCTACCACGCCCAGACTGTCGCGCTCGGCACCCAGTCGCCGCATGGTGGTGACAAAATTCTTGCCTTGAGCGTCGTACACCCAACTGGTGCGCACAATGGCACCACTGACGCCGCTGTCAATCACAGCCCGTTCTCCGGCCAGTTTGCTGTGGCCATAGACGCTCGCCGGCCCGGTGGCGTCGTTCTCGCACCAGGGCCGGCAGGCTTCGCCGGTAAATACATAGTCGGTGGAAATATGCACAAGGCTCGCACCCTGCTGTCGAGCGGCCTCTGCCAGTGCAGCCACGGCCCGGTGATTGACGGCATCCGCCAGCTCAGGCTCAGACTCGGCCCGGTCCACCGCCGTATAGGCGGCGCAATTGATGATGATATCCGGCGCAAAGTCGCCTACGCAGGCAGCAATGGCGGCGCTGTCGGTCAAATCCAGGCCGGTGCGGTCCAGCAGGTGCCAGCGGTATTGGGGGTAAGCGGGTGCCAGTGTGGCCAATGCCCGGCCCACTTGCCCGTTAGCACCGGTCACCAGCAGCGTGCGAGGAGTGTGGGTATGTGAAGGCTCAGTCATAATAGCGCTGGTGATAATCGAAGAGGGTGTCGGGCCGGATTTCGGCGCGCTCGGCCAGACTGGGCAGGGCGCTGTCCTTGGCCGAAGTCTGGATCTGCGCCGACGGCAGTTGCCAGTCGATCGCCAGCGCCGGGTCGGCGTAGTGAATGCCGGCGTCGTGTTCAGGAGCGTAGGGGTTGTCCACTTTGTAGGCAAAAATGGCGCGTTCGCTCAAAACCACAAAACCGTGAGCGAAGCCCCGGGGCACAAACAGCTGGTGCTTGTTGGCATCACTGAGGCGGGCGCTCACATGCTGCCCGAAGGTGGGGCTGCCCCGGCGCAGATCCACGGCCACATCCAGTACCTCGCCCTCGATGACCCGCACCAGTTTACTCTGCGCGAAAGGCGGCAACTGGTAGTGCAGGCCGCGCAGCACCCCGCGCGTGGAGAGTGACTCGTTGTCCTGGATAAAGTGGACGTCATAGTCCAGGGCCTCTCGCAGTTTATCGGCGCGAAAGCTCTCCATAAAATAGCCGCGGGCATCGCCGTGCACCACCGGCTCGATTAACAACACGTCGGCAATGGCCAAGGGGGTGATTTTCATGGCTGGCGGCCCTCGTCGGCGCGGCGCATCAGATACTGGCCGTACTGGTTTTTTACCAGCGGTGAGGCCAGCGCGCGCAGGTGGTCGGCACTGATCATGCCCTGTTCGAAGGCGATTTCCTCGATGCAGGCGATTTTCAATCCCTGGCGCTTTTCAATGGTCTCGATAAACGCGGCGGCTTCCAACAGGCTCTCGTGAGTGCCGGTATCCAGCCAGGCGTAGCCACGGCCCATGACTTCCACCTTGAGGCGGTTTTCCGCCAGGTACATCTGGTTGATGCTGGTGATTTCCAGTTCGCCGCGCGCCGAGGGGGTAACTCTCTTGGCCTTGGACACCACGTCATTGGGGTAGAAATACAGACCGGTTACCGCGTAGCTGGATTTGGGCTGGACCGGCTTTTCCTCGATACTGATGGCCTGGCCGTCGCTATCAAAGTCCACCACACCATAGCGCTCCGGGTCCTGCACATGGTAGCCGAACACCGTGGCCTGGTTGTCACTTGCATTGCGCTGGGCGCCTTCCAGCAACTGGCTTAAATGATGGCCGTGATAGATGTTATCGCCCAGTACCAGGCAGACGCTGTCATTACCGATGAAGTCCTCGCCCAGCAAAAACGCCTGGGCCAGGCCGTCCGGCGAGGGCTGCACCACATACTGGAAGTTCAGTCCCAATTGCCGGCCGTCGCCCAACAAGCGTTGGAAGCTAGCCTGATCTTCGGGGGTGGTGATAATCAGTATCTCGCGTATGCCCGCCAACATAAGGATAGACAGCGGATAGTAGATCATCGGCTTGTCGTATACCGGCAGCAACTGTTTGGAAACGCCCTGAGTGATAGGGTAGAGCCGCGTGCCGCTGCCACCGGCGAGAATTATACCTTTCACGGTTCAGCCCTCCGCCGCCGCGCTGGTGGCCAGTCCCAGTCGCTCCAGGCGGTAGCTGCCGTCCAGTACCGGGCGCCACCAGTCTTCGTTGTGCAGGTACCAGAGCAGGGTTTTCTCCAGACCAGTGGTAAAGGTCTCGCGGGGTTGCCAGCCCAGGTCGCGACCAATCTTGCCGGCGTCGATGGCATAGCGGGTATCGTGTCCGGGGCGGTCGGTGACAAATTTCACCAAGTCGCGAAAGCGGGTTACGCCCGCCGGTTTGCGCTCGGCGGCATGCTGCTCCAACAAGTCGCACAGCTGCTCCACCACATCGATATTACGCACCTCGTTGTGGCCGCCGATATTATAAGTTTCGCCAACGCGACCGCGCTCAATCACTGTCAGCAGCGCGCG
>CBFGUT010000235.1:0-5328 GCA_965652265.1 uncultured Cellvibrionaceae bacterium
ACCCTCTGACAATCAGCAGGACCTTGATTATGACCCTACGCTTGACACAAACCCTGTTCGCGGGGCTGTTTGCCCTGGTTTTACTCCTGGCTGCCCTGCCGGGCCGCGCCGAGGACGGCTACGACATGTGGCTGCGCTATGACGCGGTAAGCGACACCGCCCTGCAAAAGGCCTATCGACAGCAGTTCAGCCATATTGTGGTGGATGCCAGCTCACCCACCCTGCAGGCCGCCAGCGATGAGCTGACCCGGGGCCTGACTGGCTTGCTGGGGCAGGAGATTGAAGCGCAGGGCAAACTGGGCCGCCGCGGAGCGCTGATACTGGGTACACCCGAAAGCTCACCATTGGTGGCACAGCTAAATATCGAAAAGCGCCTGCAGGCGCTGGGCTCCGAAGGGTTTATGATCGAGAAGGTGCGCCTGGACGGTAAAACCGCCACGGTTATTGCCGCACAGACGGACACCGGCGTTCTCTACGGTGCCTTTCACCTGCTGCGGTTGCTGCAAACCCATGCGGATGTTAGCAGTATCGCCGTCAATTCCGCGCCAAAGGTTAAACACCGGGTGGTAAACCACTGGGACAACCTCAACCGCCTGGTGGAGCGCGGTTATGCCGGCCTTTCCCTGTGGGACTGGGGGACCCTGCCCCACTGGAAAAGCAACCCGCGCTACCGCGACTACGCGCGCATCAATGCCTCGCTGGGCATCAACGGCACGGTGATCAATAATGTGAATGCCGACGCCCGCATCCTGCGCCCCGACTTCCTGGAAAAAGCGGCGGCGCTGGCCGATGTGTTCCGTCCCTACGGCATCAAGACCTTTATCTCCATCAACTACAACTCGCCGGTGATGCTGGGCGACCTGGACACCGCCGACCCGCTGGACCCCGATGTGCAACAGTGGTGGAAGGAGCGGGCAGAGATGATCTACGAGCATATTCCCGACTTCGGCGGCTTTCTGGTAAAGGCCAACTCCGAGGGCCAGCCCGGCCCGCTGGACTATGGCCGCAACCACGCCGAGGGCGCCAACATGTTGGCCAAGGCGCTAAAGCCCCACGGGGGGCTGGTGTTCTGGCGCGCCTTTGTCTACAACCCGGAACAGAGCGACCGCTTCCGCGAGGCCTATGACGAATTCACGCCGCTGGACGGCGACTTTATGGACAATGTGATCGTGCAGATCAAAAACGGCCCCATTGATTTCCAGCCGCGCGAACCCTTCTCGCCCCTGTTCGGCGCCCTGAAAAAAACCAACATGGCGCTGGAGCTGCAGGTGACCCAGGAGTATTTTGGTTTCTCCTATCACCTGGCCTACCAGGGTCCGCTGTTTGAGGAAATTCTGGATGCCGACACTTACGCCCAAGGCGAGGGCAGCACCGTGGGCAAAATCCTCGCCGGCGAAATCTACGATTACACCCACACGGGCATGGCCGGTGTGATCAACCCCGGCACCGACCGTAACTGGACCGGCCACCCCTTTGTGCAATCCAGCTGGTACGCCTTTGGCCGCATGGCCTGGGACTACACCCTGAGCAGCGAAGCCATTGCCGACGAGTGGCTGCGCATGACCTTTAACAATAACCCCGCCTTTATCGACCCGCTGATGCCGGTGATGGAAATTTCCCGCGAGGCGGGGGTGAACTACCGCAACCCGCTGGGGCTGACGCACCTCTACGCCCAGGGCCATCACTATGGCCCGGCGCCTTGGCACGACAAGTCCGGTCGCCCGGACTGGACGGCCTACTACTACCACCGCGCCACCGAAGACGGCATCGGTTTTGATCGGACTGAAAGCGGCTCCAACGCCATCGCGCAATACCACGAACCGCTGCAAAGCCGCTTTGCCGACCCCAAGACCACACCCGAAGACCTGTTACTGTGGTTCCACCACCTGCCCTGGGATTACAAAATGCAATCCGGCCGCACGCTGTGGGAAGAGCTGGCCCACAAATATCAGGAGGGCGTGGAGCAAGTACGGTTTATGCAGTCACAGTGGGAAAAGGTGGAAGGCCTGGTGGATAAGGAGCGCTTTGAGCAGGTGAAGGCACTGCTGGAAATCCAGCTGCGCGACGCCATTTACTGGCGCGACGCCTGCTTGCGCTATTTCAGCGAGGTGTCCGGCCAGGCGCTGCCCGAGGGTATTCCCGAGCCCGCCCACTCATTGGAGTTCTATCGCCAGGATGAAAAGCAGCGCTATATTCCCGACCCCTGGCACCCGGCCAGCAGCGGACACTAGGTAGACCGGCGAGTCATCGATCCTCGAATCGAAGATCGGTGACTCGGTGATCGTTAATTCCATCAAAACTGGTAATGCACACCAAGATGCGCGGCATCCAGTTGCACGTCTATACTGCCATCCTGTCGGCGCCAGTAGCGGCTGTTTTCATCGCTGTCGAGTGTGCCGTCGTAATAGTCGTAGCCGATTCTGAGTTTGACGCTATCGGTGATGTCGAACTGGGCGCCCACACCCACTGTGCCTACGAGATCACTCCATGAGCGGTCTTCCGGGTCATCGTAGTAGTCATCTTCGATGAAGTCCTCGCCATAACCCAGCCAGGCGGCTCCGGCTTTGGCGTAGAGCGAGAATACCGGGCTGACCCGCAGTGACAGCTTGGGCGCCACTGAGAAAGCGTAATAGTGGGCGCCTTCGTAGTAGTCATAGCGGTTATTGACATTGGCCGTTACCAGCCACGACCCCTCCACCCCGAACCAGGGAGTAAAGTGGTAGCCGCCATACATTCCCAAATGCTCGGTATCGTCACTGCGGTAGACATCCACACGGTAGGAGACAGCATCTCCCCATGCCGCCCCGGCCTTACCACCGATATACCAGCCGGTATCATTAGGCTCCACCGCCCAAGCGCCGGAAGAAACCAGACCAAGGCCCAACAGGCCCACCCACTGAATGTGTCGCATACAACCTCCCTGGGGTTAACACCCGTTCTGAGTACCTGACTTTATGCTAACGCGAACCCCTGCCAATGAACAGAGATTCATTTCGCACAATAGGGACGAAGGAGAAGGCAAAAAAGTTGCAGTGAATAGACAAAGTGAGGGCTGGTGGGTGACGCGGCGCTTACCTATCGAATCCCTGAGTCATCGATCCTCGATTCGATGACTCGGGGATTCAGTGGGCTACTGCTGAGTGAGCAACCCGTCGATTAGCGGCGCCAGCTCGCGGGCAAGCAGACGGTAACCGTGCTCATTGGGATGCAACAGATCGGGCATTACCGCCTCGGGTAAATTTCCCTGCCTGTCCAGAAAGAGGCTGTTAAGGTCGTGGAAAAACACCTGCTCACCATCGGCAAAGTTACGCAACCGGGCATTGATCAGGGTATTGTTGCGACGCGGCAAATCATCCGCCTCAGCACTGCGGGGGAAAATCGCCAGCAGCAATATCTTGCTGTCCGGCAGGCGGGTGGTTAACTCGTCCAGTATCGCCTCCACACCACGGGCCACCCAGGCGGGCTCATCCTGCCGGTGGCCGGTGTTGTTGGTGCCGATCATCAGCACCACCAGTTCGGGGTCAATCGCGTCCACGGCTCCGTGTTGCAAACGCCAGAGGACATTCTCGGTGCGGTCACCACTGAACCCGAGGTTAAGAGTACGCCATTGACCAAAATACTCCTCGAACACCCCGGCGCCGGCCTGCTCCCACCCCTGGGTGATGGAGTCACCGAGAAATACCACTTGCGGGTCTCCGGCGGCCGCCTCGGCGAGCTTTTGCTGGTGGCGGGGAAGCCACCAACTTCTGGCCCAGGAGGCATCCAGCATACCTGGCGTTGTCGACAGACTCTCCTGGGGCGGACACTGCAGCTGCACTGCTTGGGGAATGGGCTCCGCCGCCATCGCCGCCCGATGCAAAATCAATTCTCCCCGACCACCCAGTACCAGCCGCAAGGGCACAGCTATCTCGCTGGCACTGTCGCCGTCACGCAATAGACAAGACATGGGCAGGCTGACTGCCTGCTTGCTCTTTCCGACCAGTGGATGCAGCTGGCGATCCAGCGGCAGGCGGCGCTCCATACTGTCGGCACCCATGAGCCCCATCTCAATGCCGGTATCGCTGTCGACCTGTATGAGTGTCAGCGCCAGGTTCAAATATCCGGCTTTCAACTCGCGCAAATCGGCGGGAGGCTGAGCCTCAAAGCGCAACCCGGCCCAGCCGGCCTCGCGCCAGAGAATACGCAAACCGTCTGGCAAAGGTGTCAGTTGCAGATTGTTTTGTTCACCCAGGCTCACACGCTCTCCCGTCAGGGTTTGCTCTTCGCTGTGGGTAAAGGCTACCAGCTCTACCGTCTCTGGGTGTGGCCACAACACCTCGTCGTTGGAGGGGGCACGGGTATGGGCACAGCCACCCAGCACAAACACTAACCCTGAAAAAATCACCGGCAATAGGCGCATACTTTTCTCCGTCAAGGTGAGGGCAATACCGACTGGGTCTGCTCGCCCAGTTGCTGAATACCCAGCTCCACTTTGTCATTGACTTGCAAGAACACCGGTGGCTTCATGCCCAGGCCCACGCCCGGCGGAGTGCCGGTGGAAATAATATCGCCCGGTTGCAGACTCATAAACTGACTGAGGTAAGACACCAGCTGCACGGGGCCAAACACCATATTCCGGGTATTGGAGTTCTGATAAGTCTTGCCGTTAACGCTCAGCCACAAATCCAGATTCAAGGGGTTCTCCACCGCCTCGCGAGTCACCAACCAGGGGCCGATGGGGCCAAAGGTATCGCAGCCCTTGCCCTTGTCCCACTGGCCACCGCGTTCCAGTTGAAAGCCGCGTTCAGAGACATCGTGCACCACGCAGTATCCGGCAATATAATTTTGCGCTTCGTCCTCGCTGACATATTTGGCTTCGCGGCCGATGACGATTCCCAACTCCACTTCCCAGTCGAGTTTTTCAGAACCGCGCGGCTTGATAATACCGTCGTTGGGACCACAGATAGCGCTGGTGGCTTTCATAAAGACCACCGGCTCCTTGGGCACTTCCGCGCCGGTTTCCTCGCAGTGGTCCACATAGTTGAGGCCAATACAGATAAACTTGCCCACCCGACCCACGCAGGGTCCGATGCGTTCACCGGCATCCAGTACCGGCAAGGTCGACAGATCGCAGGCGCGAATTTTTTCCAGGCCCGCATCGCTCAAGACATCGCCGGCAATATCATCCACCACCGACGACAAATCGCGAAGTTTACCCTCGCTATCGACAATAGCCGGACGCTCGGCACCCGGCTGGCCTACTCGCAATAATTTCATGGCAAATCCTTCAAGTTTGGTTCGCGTATTACGATTAACGATTAACGATTAACGATTAACGATTAACGATTA
>CBFGUT010000236.1:0-5305 GCA_965652265.1 uncultured Cellvibrionaceae bacterium
ATGGCTATCTACGCCCGCGAGTTCTCCGTAGAGGAGAAGGCGGATAAGAGTCCGCTGACTGAGGCAGATAAAGCCGCCCATGACGTTATTATGGCCGGTCTCAAGGCGTTACCCGAGGCTATACCGGTGCTCTCCGAGGAGGATGCCGAGGGTTTTGGGGGTGCCGAGGGCGGTTGCTACTGGCTGGTGGACCCGCTGGATGGTACCAAGGAGTTTATCAAGCGCAACGGCGAATTTACTGTCAATATCGCCCTGATAGAGAAAGGCAAACCGGTGTTGGGTGTCGTGGTGGCGCCGGCGCTTGAGGTGTCCTACCTGGCGGCGGAGGGGGTGGGCGCCTTTAAGGTGGAGTGGGGTGAGGCGAGAAAGCCGATCCGGGTGACCGGCAAACCCGCCGAGGGCGTTGTCTGGCGGGTCGTGGGCAGTCGTTCTCACCCGAGCCCGGACCTGGCCGAATGGTTGGCGAAGCTGGGCCCTCACGATATAGTGCCCATGGGCAGTTCGCTCAAGCTGTGCCTGGTGGCGGAGGGTGCGGCTGACGTCTATCCCCGCCTCGGCCCCACCTGCCTGTGGGATACAGCCGCCGCCCAGGCTGTGGTGGAGCAGGCGGGCGGGCGTGTGGAGACTCTGGAAGGCGAGCCGCTGAGTTATGCTTCTCCGCAGAACAAGCTGAACCCGTACTTTGTGGCTTGGGGCTGTCGCTAGAGTGTTGGCACTCTACGAAGTGCCGCCCGCCAGCGGGTTATATTGGTAGTGGATATATTGTGAATGTGGTTGCCTTTGATTATTGGTTGGATACACAGCAAATATTCTTGTTAAGTGAGTGATTGTTGTTTTTATTTCGGGGCATCTTCGCCTTCCAGAACCACTTTTCCATCTTTCCAGAGTACGGCATACTCACCTAGTTTACGCTTTCTTTCCAATGCCTGTTGCACTGCTTCACGTAGTGTATCAAGCATTAAGCGGGTTTCTGGAGATAACTGAGGTGTATCGTTGCTCATAATTCGGCCTCTTTCAGCAAAATCTCATACAAAGGCTTGTTGATAATATTTCTTACATTGCCGACCTGCTCAAAGATCAACTCAGGCTGTTGAGTACTATTCATGAAGCACCAACAGTCATCTGCCTGGTAACTAAACTCCTGTAACAGATTGTTCAGGCTTCTCGGGAATCGCCGAATAATATCTTTATGAGGGATATTATGTCCGCCATGGGCTACGCGTTCAGCAACCCGCTGGCGAGACATTTCGACATCGGGTAAAGCAAGGTATATCAGTGTTACTGTCCAGTCAGATTGTTGTAATCGCTTTATCAATTTCAAATAACTGCGCCCGGAGAGCGTTGTTTCAAACGCAAAATCTTCTCTGCTGTTTATGCAATCATCAATTTCTTTCAAAAATAGCCGACTTGCGGTAACTAACTCACGTTCTGGTGCCAAGGGTGATAAACCGGCAGCAATCAGATCGGCATTAATAAAGTGTTAGTTCTGGGTCACTTTGGGAAGAAATTTTAGTGCGAAGGTGGTTTTCCCCGCCCCATTTGGACCCGCAACAATCCAGCAATGCGGCATTCTTGGTCTCGTCATCTATGATTTCTTGGCTGTTATAGTACCATAATCAAGATTAATACAGCCCGGTGCAGCCCCATGTACTGGATTGCGATCTTGCCGATGCCAGCTTTCAGTGCCAGCTGTGGTTGTATTGCCAACACCAGTGCATACAGAGATCTGCATTAGCCACAGCCGCTCTGACCAAAGCGGGCAGGCAGGTCTTTGTTACCCTGAACGAGAACGACAAACCGGTATTGGACGTTAAGGTGGCGCCGGCGCTTGAGGTGTCCTATCTGGCGGCGGAGGGGGTGGGCGCCTTTAAGGTCAAATGGGGCGAGGTGAGAAAGCCGATCCGGGTGGCTGGTAAACCCCCCGAGGGTGGTGTCTGGCGGGTCGTGGGTAGCCGTTCTCATCCGAGCCCGGACCTGGCTGAATGGTTGGCGAAGCTCGGTCCTCACGATATAGTGCCCATGGGCAGTTCGCTCAAGCTGTGCCTGGTGGCCGAGGGGGCGGCGGATGTCTATCCCCGCCTCGGCCCCACTTGTCTGTGGGATACAGCCGCCGCCCAGGCGGTGGTGGAGCAGGCGGGCGGTCGAGTGGAGACTCTGGAAGGCGAGACTTTGAGCTACGCCTCCCCGCATAACAAGCTGAACCCGTATTTTGTGGCTTGGGGTTGTCGCCGGACTCCCGCCTTAGAGTGAATAAGGAGAGAGGGCTAAAAGCAGGGGGGCTCGCGGTGTCTGACCTGACGAGTAGTCATTGATAGTCCGGCTTGACTGCGTCTCAATTGAGATACAGAATGGATGTGTATTGACTCTTGGAGATGAAAGTCATGGCCCATACATCGATGTTACATGTTCGGATTGATGACAAACTAAAGGCTGATGCGGCGGAAAAGCTGGCCAATGTGGGGTTGACGGTATCGGACGCTGTCCGCATTCTCTTGACCCGCGTCAGTAAAGAAGGTGGGTTGCCCGCAGGCCTTGCTACCGATCAAGTGGCGCATGATGCCTGGTTTCGGGAGAAAGTTCTGGAGGCTTTGGTGGGCGCACAGACAGGAAGCCCTCATGAACAGGTTGTCCATGAGGCCCGGGCTCTAATTGAAAGGAAGCAACGCAATGACAGAGATACTCTGGTCGGCACTGGCTCACGCTGATCTGCTGGACATTATTGACTACATTTCAGAGGACAATCCTGTGGCCGCGCTGAAGGTTCTGGATGACATAAATGTTAAAGTCAGTCAGCTAGCAGATTTTCCGAAATCGGGTCGGTTGGGTCGAGTTGAAGGAACCCGGCAATTGGTCGTAATGGCGAATTATGTCGTTGTGTACCGTGAAGATAGGCCAACGCATATATTGCGAGTATTGCACAGCGCACAACAATGGCCTTGAGCCACTGCGCTATAACATGCAAAAAGTGCATTGAACCTGCATTTTGTGGCACAAGCTAGGGAGCCGGTGTGAAAAAAACAGATAATAAAACGAATATGGCTAATGTGGTCTGGCACAGTATGACGTTGAATAAGCAAACGCGTGCCGAACGCAATACTCAAAAGCCTGCACTGATCTGGTTTACCGGGCTATCCGGGGCGGGAAAATCCACCTTGGCCGACGCGGTGGAGAAGCGGCTGTTTGCCATGGGCTATCATACCTATTCACTCGACGGTGATAATGTCCGGCACGGCTTGTGTGGCGATTTGGGTTTTACCGAGCGCGACCGGGTGGAGAATATCCGTCGGATCGGCGAGGTTGGCCGCTTGATGGTGGATGCCGGGCTGATTGTGCTGGCCTCTTTTATTTCGCCTTTCTGCCGTGACCGGCAGATGGTGCGGCAGATGCTGGAGCCGGGGGAGTTTATTGAGGTGTATATGAGTACCCCCTTGTCGGTATGTGAGCAGCGTGACCCCAAGGGGCTGTATCGCAAAGCGCGAACAGGGGAAATTGACAACTTTACCGGTATCAGCTCTCCCTACGAGCCGCCAGAACGGCCCGAGGTCACGGTAAATAGCAGTGAACTCGACCTGGAACAGAGTGTAGAGGCCGTGTTTGAAGCGCTGTACGAGCGCAAGCTGATAAGGGCGCCACTGTAACCCTCCCTTCGTCAGCAGACAGGTGCTTATTCCACCGGGCGCCTTTCATCGAGCAGGTCGTTGTCCTCCATAAGGGCTCGCTCCCGCTCATCCTTAATCATCCCGTCTATGTGGGTATCGGGGTTAACATCCATTATTCCCGATGGTTTAGTTTTTAGGGGTGATATCGCCTCGTTCTGATTTCTTGTCGGCGTGGGTTTTTTCTCCGCTGATTGGTCGCGAGGGGGTACCTCAATGTTTGGTTGTGGTTCATGCGATGAGTCAAAGCGGAGCCGATAGATTGGCTCGGGCATTGAAAATCCCTGTGCTGCCAGAGTACTGACAACGGTTTGAATGGCCAGGCTTCGAGCTTTACCGAAATCCGTTTCCCGCTGATCTACCCAGCCGGTAAATATAAGGCCAATATTGGAATCGCCAATGGAGCCGATAATGGCATTCGCTGCGGGCTCTGTGAGAACGAAGGATAACGATTGCATGGCCTCCACACCCACCTTCATGGCTGATATGACGTCGTCAGCGGAATCGACACCCAACTCAAATCTGAATCCACGCTGTGGATTTCTGGTGTAGTTAAGTATCACGCCTTTGAAGACCGTGGCATTGGGAATGCGCAGCTGGTTGCCATCCAGTGTCATCAACACCGTCGCGCGCGATGTCAGGCGAATGACCTTGCCCTCGTATTCGTTGATCACCACATGATCGTTGGCACGGAATGGCTGGCGCAGGCTGAGCATGATACTGGAAATATAGTTTTCCATGGTATCGCGCACGGCAAAACCCACTGCCAGGCCGACGATACCGGCACCGCCGAGTATGGCTGTCAATAGGGCCGTCGCGCCGAGTAAATTAAGCGTGACTATCAATCCAATAATCACCGCAAAAATTCTTACCGCTTGCGCCACAAGTTCGGCCACAAACGGATTGGGTGTCAGTCTTTGCCATAGATTGGAGCGACGCGCCAGGCTGTAGCCGAGATAGACGATAACGGCAAACACCATCAGTGCCAATGCGATCAGCGGTAAGGCCCGAACCCACTGGGCCGTGCTTGACTTGATCTTTGCCAATAGCGGCGACAGGTTCCCCTGCACATCGCGACGACGCTCGATACCGTCATCCACCGCAATCACGCCGGGCACCTGGGAAGCCAAAGTCTGTGCCCGTTCAGCTTGAGTCTGGTTCGACACCGAACCTGTGAGCAGCACCACACCTTCTCTTACCTCAATTTCCACCTCGGCCAGCGGCTCAAGTACCTCGAAAATACGGGCAATACGTGTCTTGATGCGCTGGTCTTCTGGATTAACTTCGAGCACTGAATCGGCATCGGCAGGTATTTCATTGTCGGACGGTTGTGCCAGTACGGGAGGAAGAGCGAGTATCGCCCCCAGCGCGAAAACCGCAATAAGCAGCCGAAAAGCCTTGGGGGAAGAGCGAGTTTGGGAGATCAATCTTGTCATACGCGGTATCCTGTCATGGTACTGACAATGACCTGACGGCAAATGACACTTTCTATAGCTTGGTTTGAGGCGAAAATGTCCCAATCAGTCTTGCTTATTGGATCATGGTAGAGTGCTAAGGTACCTTTGGCTAGCAGGCTGTTGAAAATCTATCTGCGTACCCAATGCACTCGCTTCGCTCGCGGGGCAGGCCCTGGCCGCTACTGCGTTAAA
>CBFGUT010000237.1:0-5292 GCA_965652265.1 uncultured Cellvibrionaceae bacterium
TGGTCAGGGCTGGCCCAGTTCGTTGAACAGATGGATGTTAAATTCAATCGCACGGGGAATATCGCGTATACGGATGTGCTCATTGGGCGCGTGGGCCCCGCTGCCATAATAGGCCGGATTGCCGGACGTGGAAAGTCCCAGAACACCGACATTGTTCTTCATGGCCCCCAGCAAAGGCAGCGTCCCCCCGATCAGCGGAATGATCTTCGGCGCTTGTCCGGTGAAGGTCTGGCAGATCTGTTGGATCTTCTGCATGAATGGCCCTTCAATCGGGGTGACAACTGGGTCGCCGCCGCCCAATTTTGTCACCTGGATATCCTCAAAGCCCTGCGCCTGGAGATGGGCCTTTAACTTGGCCAGAATATCGTCGGGGCGCTGGTCTGGCACGAGGCGAAAATCCATCTTGGCCGTGGCTTTGCCTGGCAGCACCGTCTTCACACCGGGTTCGGTGTAGCCAGAGATCACCCCGGCAATGTTGGCTGTCGGCTCGAATACGGCCTGTTCAAGCTCATAGCCGCTGCGGTTGTGCAAGAAGTTGTCGATCCCATACATGGCTTTCGTGCGTGCTTCCTGTTCCAAATCGACATTGTCGTGCATGGCTTGTTGTTCGGTCTCGGTTGGCGCGCGCACATCATCGTAGAAACCAGGGATCAGCACGCGCCCATCGTCATCTTTCAGGCTGGCCAGCGCCTTGACCAGACGCCAGGCCGCGCTGGGCAGGGCGTGAGCATTGCCCGAATGCGCATCGTGCTGCATCACCTCCACCGTGTATTCCACATAGAGCATGCCGCGGAAGCCCAGGGCAATGTTGGCTTGCCCTTTTTCGTTGAAGCCACCCCCTTCCCATAAGGCCCCATCGGTTTTCAGGAGATCGCCATATTGTCGGGTCATGGCGTCGAAATGGCTGCTCCCGATCTCCTCTTCGCCTTCGATGATCCATTTGATGTTGATGGGGAATTCGTCCTGCGTGGCTTGAATGGCGCGAATGGCGCAAATGCGCGCTATCAATTCGGCTTTGTTATCACAGATGCCACGCGCCACCAGGTTGCCATCCTTTTCGGTCACCTCGAAAGGCGGACTTTCCCACAGCTCGATGGGGGCTTCGGGCTGGACATCGTAATGATTGTAGAGCAAGAGCGTAAAATTGCTTTTGCCCGCGAGCGTGCCATAGACATAATTTGGCGCGCCTGCCACTTGCAATTGCCGGGTCTCGAAGCCGGTCTCCTGGAGCAACTGCTCCACCCAATCAGCTGTTTCTTGCATCATCCGGTTCTGGGCGGCCACGCTTTCCAGACGGCAATAGTCGGTAATGAGAGAGTTGAAATGCTGGGTTTGGGTTTCGATCTCTTGGGCGAGGGTTTTATTCATCAGAGCATCCTGGATTCTAGTTCAAAATCTCTGGCTCGTGCTGGTTGCGTGCATAACACCAGCAGAGTCATAGCCAATTTTGAGATGATTTCTCAACAAGTGCGCCAAATCCTGGGCGATTGATCTGGTTTCTGGGCGGACTCCGGTATATTTGCACACTTTCGGCTGATGCACCAAATTGCTCGGCCGTTGCCTGCATAATGGGTGGCATCTTTTGCTGGCGGCAGATAAATGTATCCCTATCTCTACAGCAATTACTGGAGATGCATATAACAATGGCTCGCCTCGTCTGCTACGATGGCGCTGATTAAGCAATATTACAGCATTGTTGAGCTGCAAAAGGAGCAGATTATGTTGGCAAACAATGGACAGACAGACACCCAGCTCCCCAGTGAGGTGCGTCAATGGCTGGAACAGGAAGCCGAGCGCGACGGGGTGCATAGTGTGGACGAGCTAATCCACCGCTGGATTATGGATAGGTACAACACTACCCACGGCATCCACACCGAACAGAATATCGTTGCCCCCACCCCGCAGAGCGTACGCGAACAGGGCAGGCGGTAAACAGCGGGAGAGCCTACGCGGTGAAGTAAGCGCCGCGTAGGCGTTTGTTTTGGTTATTGTAAATACCTCGCATATGCCCCGCTTCATGCTAACCAATCTCCAAACTTAAGAATCTATCTGTAAAATGGTTGCGACCTCCGAAACTGGCTTACCAGAATCGATTGGCGCAGAGTTTACGGATAGGTGCTGAGTAGTTTACTGGCATACCCCAAATCATTTTTACTGGTTGACATCTGGATAAACCCTTTGTAAACTATCTTTGCAAAGCATTGTCCGGCGAACTCCCTTTGTCCGTAATCGCCGTGTCAACTGCACAAAACAGTTTATCTCCTTATTTTTGAAATGTTCATCGCTGAAAGTGCATAAACGTGGATTTTGCTCGCTACAAAATGCTGCGTTGGTTCTTTTTGTGGATGAGCAAACTTATTTCACAGTTCAACCGAGGAGGAGGAGCCCGTGCATACCACGATGAGTCGTCGTGCCTTTTTGCGTGCCACCGGTGTCGCGACTAGCGTCGCCCTGTTAGCAGCCTGTGCTGCCCCTGGTGCTGCCCCGGAAGCAGAGGGTGGTGCTGCACCTTCAGCCCAGGCAATTACCATTCGTTATGTCGGTTTGGAGTTTATGGGTGCCCAGGTGGAAACTTTTCTGCAACCCTATCTGGAGGAGCACAACATTACCCTTGAGCGCGGGTCGTTTGGTCAGCAAGAGTTGACTGACAAGATCATGCAGTCGGTAGCAACGGGTACCTATTTGGCCGATGTCTTCCAATTTGAAAGCAATGCCCGCGCCGATGTGATTGGGGCAAATGCGTTGCAAGAAGTGCCCGACTTTGTCCAGGAGCAGATCGACATTGACGATGTGTTGCCTAGCATTCGCAGCACATTGACATGGGATGGCAAACTCTACGCCCTCCCCTACGACGGTGATATCCACTATTACTCATTCCGCAAAGATCTTTTTGCTGATTCGGCGATCAACGATGAGTTCAGTGCCCAATATGGCTACGATCTGAGCCCCGAAAATGGGGCAGAAACATGGGAGCAGTGGCGCAATATTGCTGAGTTCTTCACCGGTTGGGATTGGAACAAAGATGGCGCGACGGATTCGGATTATGGACTCGCCTGCATGACCAAACGTGGTGACACAGCCTGGTGGGGTTTCCATTCGCGCGCAACTGCCTACGCCAAGCACCCGGATGATCCCGCCTATTTTATCGATCTGGAGACTGGTGAGGCGCGCCTCAACAACCCCGGCTTTGTGCGTGCCCTGACCGAGTGGGTAGAAGAAAACACAAAATGGGCCCCGCCTGGCGGCAATAATTACACCTACTCCGATTCACTCAATGCCATTAATGGCGGGCGTGCCGTGCAAACCTATAACTGGGATGCGGTGACCAATGCCGTCTCGGGCGACGGGTCGGTGATCAGTGGTTTGCAAGGCTACAACATTTTGCCTGGCTCAAACGAAGTCTATAGTGCCAAAGGTGAAGGTTGGGAGACATTCCAAGAGGCAAGCCATGCCCCCTTCCTCGCTTTTGGTGGCTGGGTGATTGCCGTCTCTGCCCAAGTAGATTCGGATATTGCTCGCTCTGTTTGGGATATGGTGGGTTTCCTTACGCAGCCGGAAAGTGGCCTCGCAATGGTCACGAACTTCACGGGTGCCAGCCCCTATCGCCTGAGCCAATTGAACGATGTCGATGCCTTTGCCAATGGGCCGCTGCAGTTGGGCGAAGAGGTTGCCACTGATTATCTGGATGCCGCCAAACGCACGCTCGACCACCCGAATCACGTAGTGGATTTGGCGTTGCCGGGTTGGGTGCAATATCGCGATGCGCTTGAACTCGGTGTGTCCAAAGCGTTGGCTGGTGAAGCCTCACCGCAAGCTGCATTGGATGAGGTAAAAGCAACGTTCGATGAGATCAGCGAACGCATGGGTGGCCTCCAGCGGCAGGCAGAAATCTATAAACTAGTGTTGGGCGTCTAATACATTCGCATAGTAGCGACTTTGGTGATAGCCGTGGTGATGGGCAGTGACCAAAGTCGCTATTGCGCGTATGGATAGAAAATAGGAAAGGGCAGATGGCGACGGATTCCTCTGTGATTGGCTCGAAACAGGCCCGCAAACAGCAAAGCCGCCGACGGAGCTTCGAGTTGAGTGATAATACTTGGCGCTGGGTCTTACTGCTGCCAGCGGTGCTGGTCGTGGTGCTACTGCTGGCGATCCCTGTTTTGTGGACATTGTATGCCGCCTTTACTGATCTGCATTTGTTTCGCATCGGTGTACCAACAAGCTTTGTCGGTTTGAAAAATTTTCAGAAACTCCTGACAAATGATTCATTCTGGCGAACGGTGCAGAATACAATTGTTTTTATGCTCGGTGTTGTCCCAACCCAGCTTGTGATCGGCCTGGTGGTGGCGCTCTGTTTGGACAATGTGACGCACGGACGCAAATTTTTTCGCACCTGGTTTCTCATGCCGTTGATGATCAGCCCGGTGGTCGTCTCGTTTGTGGTGGGGCGGATGTTATTCGCCGAAGACATTGGGCCAATCAACGAGTTGTTGCGTTGGCTCGGCTTTGGGGGGATCCCCTGGTTTAGTAATCCATTTTGGGCAATGGTTACGCTGATCATTGTCGATGTCTGGCAAGGTAGCTCGTTCATGATCCTGATGCTGATGGCTGGGTTGCAAGGGGTGCCGCCGGATCTACACGAGGCAGCGCGCGTAGATGGCGCGTCCTGGTGGCAAAGTTTCTGGCGTATTACCTTCCCGCTTTTAACGCCAATTTTGGTTACAGCACTCTTGATCCGTGCCATTGATGCCTTCAAGGTGGCCGACACCGTCATGGTGTTGACTGGTGGTGGGCCAGGTCAGGCAACAGAGACAGTCACCGTTGCTATTTACCGAGCAGGCGTCAAGGGTGGGGATCTGGCTTTTGGCAGCAGCCAGGCCTATTTTCTGCTAATGATTATGTTGGTCTTCGGCGGCAGTTTTCTCTTTATGGCCCGGCGCGCCTTAGGGAAAAGTTAGCAGGAGAAACAGTGTACAGGACAATTTCGTAAGAAAGGGGATTCGCATGGGGATTCGTGCACAAAAACGGATGACACAGATCATCTCGTACACTGTGCTGGTCGGCTGGTCGCTGATCCTATTCTTTCCAATTTACTGGGTAACAATCGCTTCGTTCAAATTGCCGGTGGACTTTGCCGTTAAGTCACGCTATCTGCCCTTTGTAGATTTTCAGCCAGGGCTGCATGCTTGGCGTTATCTCTTTGTCGAGCGGCTGGGCTGGTTTATGACACCTTTTGCCAATAGTTTGATCACGGCTTTCGTCTCTTCCGTCATCGCATTGGTAATCGGTGCA
>CBFGUT010000238.1:0-5290 GCA_965652265.1 uncultured Cellvibrionaceae bacterium
CTTACCCAACCTACGGCTCGGCGGTCTTGGAAAGAACGTCATTCCCTCTTCGAGAGGGCTTTGGCAATACCGGGTTCTTTGAGCCCGGATTTTTACTGGGAGTCGCTATGTCCGAGAAAGTGTTTAGTCTGGATACCCTAGACCATTTTATCCAGGGGCTGATGGGGGCGGTGGAGCCGTCCATATCCGCTGAAGACAAAGAGGCGTTTTCCGCTTTTGCGCGATTGTTTTTTCACCGCTACAGCTTTGCCGATATCGAGGGTCGCCGTTGGCGCGATATTGCCGCTTGGGCGCTGTTCCTCTGGGAGTATCAACGTCGCGAGCAGAAGTGGCCGGCGGTAGACTTGTGGCTGCGGGACGATGACGAACTTGAGTGGCAGCGACCCCATACCCTGTTGTTAATACACCAGCGCGATATGCCCTTTCTGGTGGATTCCGTGCGCATTGAACTGGTGCGTCGCAATATCCCTATCTACAGCATGAAAACCATGCCCTATGAGCTGGACGATCAGGGCTGTGTTAAACCCATAGATCAGGCCCGCGGGCAGGCGCGAGCACTGATTTATCTGGAAATAGGTTATCAGAGCAACGGCGAAGACAGCCAGACTTTAAAGAATGCATTGCGGGAAGTACTGGCACAGGTGGAAAAAATTGTCGGCGATCACCAGGCGCTGCGCCGGGCGACCTTTGACCTCGCCGACAACATACAACAGACATCCACTCAGGATGTGGATACACGCACGGCGGAGACCCATGCATTTCTGCAGTGGCTGTTAGACGACCATTTTACCTTTTTGGGTTACAGTGAGTTTGATCTGCAGGATCGGCACGGCAAGCAAACACTGGTGGAAAATCGCCACAAACGCCTGGGCCTGTTTGACAATCAAACCGCCACCCGCACTAAAGTGGTGACTGATAAAAGCGGCATCGCCAATTTTTATGCCAGCGAGGAGCTGGTGGCATTTTCCAAATCGCCGGAGCGTTCGCGGGTGCATCGCAATGCCTACCCCGACTATGTGGTAGTCAAGCGTTTTAATGGAGAAGGACAGGTCATCGGTGAGGCACGGTTGCTGGGTTTGTATACCTCTTCCGTCTACAGTGTCTCGCCTATGAATATTCCGCTGGTGCGGGAAAAGTTGCGACACCTCTACACCCATATGGGCCTGCATTTTGGCAGTCACGAAGGCAAAGCGCTGGCACAGATCATCGATACTTTTCCGCGCGATGAACTGTTTCAGTTTGCTGCCGATGAACTGCAGCAGACGCTGGCGGGTATTCTCAGTATCAATGAACGCTATCAGGTGCGGCTGTTCCTGCGGCGCGATCCCTTTGGCAAGTTTGTCAGCGCACTGGTTTATATTCCCCGGGATATTTTTTCCACTCAGGTACGCGAACATATTCAGCGTTTTTTATCCCGGTATCTCGGTGCCGTGGACGACGAGTTTAACACCTGGTTTTCGGAGTCGGTGCTGGCACGGGTGCACCTGGTGTTTCGCATCAAATCCTCCCGCGCTCAGCCCACGGATGAAACCCGGCGCGTGGAGGAGAAAATTGCCGATTTGATCAAACCCTGGCGACACAAGCTCTACGATAAACTGATCAATGCCCGGGGAGAACAGCGGGGCCGGCAAGCGTATCAAATCTATGGCCGGGCATTTTCCGGTGCCTACGAGGAGTTCTATCATCCCTCCCAGGCGCTGGAGGACATCGCTCAACTGGAAGCCATGGGCGAGCGGGATATTACTCTGACGATTACCACGCCCAGTCGCGGCGACATTAATATCAAGCTCTACGCCCGCGATTCCGCCATTAGCCTGTCGGATGTGATACCGGTGATGGAGAACATGGGGCTGCGGGTTATTGCCGAGCATCCCTTTGTGGTGTCCCCCCGGGATGCTGCCTCGGTTTGGCTGCACGATTTTCAGTTGCAGTCACCGGGCGTGGAGCAGCTGGAGCCCGGGCTGGCCGACAAAATGCGCGATTTGTTTACAGCCGTGTGGCAGGGGCGGGTGGTCAATGACGGCTTTAACCGCCTGGTGATGATGGCGGATATCGACTGGCAAGAGGTGCAGATGCTGCGCAGTTATGCCGGCTATTTGCGTCAGATTGTGTTTCCCTTTGCCACGGATTTTATCGCCGATGTGCTCTGTAAACATCCGGGCATTACCCGTCTCCTCGTGGCCTATTTTTGTCGACGCTTTGATCCGGAAGAATCAGCGGGGAAGGCGCGGGAGGAGTCACTGCAAAGTTATAAAGGTGAGATTGAAGAGGCGCTTGAGGCGGTGGAAAATCTCAATGAAGATCGCATACTGCGCCAGTGCCTTGCACTGATGCAGGCGACGGTGCGCTGCAATTACTATCAGCGGGACCATGCGGACGATTTTCCACCTTATCTCAGTTTTAAATTGATGCCCCGCCAACTGGAGGATGTGCCCGCACCCCGTCCGTTGTATGAAATCTATGTGAACTCCCAGCGGGTGGAGGGTGTGCATTTGCGCAGCTCGTCGGTGGCGCGCGGGGGGTTGCGCTGGTCCGACCGGCTGCAGGATTATCGCACGGAAATCCTGGGGTTGGTCAAGGCGCAGCAGGTGAAGAATGCGGTGATTGTGCCCAGCGGCGCCAAGGGCGGCTTTGTCTGCAAGCGTGCCGAGGGCCTGGAGGGACAGGCGCTGCGTGATGAGGGCCTGGCCTGTTACCGGCTGTTTATCAGCGCACTGCTGGATATTACCGACAACCTTCACGAGGGCGAAATTATTCCTCCCCCTCAAGTGGTGCGCTACGACGACGATGATCCCTATCTGGTGGTGGCGGCCGACAAGGGCACGGCCAGTTTTTCCGATGAGGCCAATGCCATTGCCGCGGACTATGACTTTTGGCTGGACGACGCCTTCGCGTCCGGGGGCAGCCAGGGGTATGACCACAAGGCCATGGGCATCACCGCCAGAGGCGCCTGGGTGTCCGTGTGGCGGCACTTTATGGAGCGCGGCCACGATGTCAATCACACGCCCTTCACAGTGCTGGGTATTGGCGATATGGGGGGCGATGTATTTGGCAATGGCATGCTGCTGTCGCGACAGATAAAACTGGTGGCGGCCTTTAATCACAAGCATATTTTTATTGATCCCGATCCCGACTGTGAAGCCTCCTGGCAAGAGCGTCAACGATTGTTTAACAGTGATCGCAGTGGCTGGGACAGTTACGATACATCCCTGATCAGTGAGGGTGGCGGAGTGTTTTCGCGCGGGGCGAAGAGTATTGCGCTGACACCGCAGATACGCGAGGCACTGGACATCGAAGCCGAGCATTTAACCCCCACGGCCCTGATTCATCATCTGTTACAGGCGCCGGTGGACTTGATCTGGAATGGCGGTATCGGCACCTATGTAAAATCCAGTGATGAAAGTCATCAGGCCGTGGGCGACAAGGCCAATGACAATCTGCGGGTGGATGGCTCGCAATTACGCTGTCGGGTTTTCGGCGAGGGCGGCAACCTGGGTATGACACAGCGCGGACGCATTGAATTTGCCATGGCCGGCGGCGCCTGCAACACGGATTTTATTGATAACAGCGCGGGCGTGGATTGTTCGGACCACGAGGTGAATATCAAGATTTTGCTGCACGACCGGATCAAAGCCGGGCAGTTGGACCGGGATGAACGCAACCAGCTGTTGCGGGACATGACCGAGGATGTGGCGGAATTGGTGCTGGATAACAATTACCAGCAGACCCTGGCGATCAGTCTGGCGCAGCAGGATCAGAGTACCAGTGCGGCGGAGTTTCGCCGGTTTATCCAGTCGCTGGAGGCGGCTGGCCGCCTCAACCGGCAATTGGAAGCTCTGCCTGACGATGAGACGTTGAACGAACGCAGTGATGAGAGTTGTCCGCTCACCCGACCAGAGCTGGCGGTGCTGATTGCCTACGCCAAAATGACATTGAAAGAGCAGTTGGTCGTGCCCGAGATTACGGCGGACAGCGCCTTGGCGGCTTACTGTCGCCGGGCCTTTCCGCCACAGCTGCACGAGCGTTTCCCCGAGGCCTGGCAGTCGCACCGACTGCAACGTGAAATCGCAGCCACAGAGTTGGCCAATGCCATGGTCAATCAATTGGGTTGCACCTTCGCCCAGCGCATGAATGATGCCACCGGTGCCGATGCCTTGGCCATCGCCAGAGCCTATTTGTATGCCAGCCATTTTTTCCAGGCACAGCCGCATCGACAGGCGCTGGAGGCATTGGATTTTACACTGGCACCGGCGGTGCAACTGGAATTGATCAATATCCTGGCGGCCAGAGTTCGTCGCGGTGTGCGTTGGTTTCTGCGCAACTACCGTCAGCAGGGCGACAAGCTTAATGAACTGGATGCTCCGCCGCACACCGCTGAGGCTATTCAAGACGTCTTGCTGGATTCCATGAATACCGCTGCCCGCGATACTTACCGGGAAGAGATGAATGCCAGCCAATACAGCGAGGTGCCCGAAGAACTCCTGACGGCCATTGTACCGCCGGGCCCTCTTTATACCGGGCTGGCGGTGGCGGATATTTGCCGTGACCAGCGCTTTTCGTTGACGCGTGTGGGGCAGGTCTATGTGGCTTTACTGGAGTTTTTGCAACTCGATGTTTTTGCCCGCCATCTTTCTCGCGCGCGCAGTGAGAGCTATTGGCAGTTTCTGGCCCGCGAGTCGTTTATGGACGACTTGGAAGCCCAGGCGAAAGTGTTGACACAGAGTCTGTTGGAGGCCGACAGTGACGAGACCTCGGCGGAGGCATTGGTCGAGCAGTGGGCAGGAAGGCACGAGGCGTTGATCAAGCGCTGGCAGACCATGGTAAGCGCTATTCACGGTGGAACCCAGGTGGACTACGCCATGTTCGCGGTGGGGCTGCGCGAGCTGCTGGACATGGTGCAGGCCACACGTTATACCCAAAAATGATACCGAGGGTGATTATTACCAGACGTCAATTATCCCGATGATGAGGAGACATACTTATGAAACTGGATAATCCCCAACTGTTGCATGAACAGTGTTTTATCGCGGGCGAGTGGATCAGTGGCAGTGGCGAAGGCATTGTAGTGGTCAATCCCGCCAGCGATGAAAAAATCGCCGAAGTTCCCTCACTGGTTGACGACGAGGTTGAAAAGGCGATTGCGGCGGCTGATGAGGCGTTTGCCTCCTGGCGCACACTGACAGCGGAAGAGCGCGGAGGCTATCTGTATCGCTGGTATCAATTGATGCAGGACGAAAAAGAGGACCTGGCGCGTATTATGACGGCCGAGCAGGGTAAGCCGCTGGCCGAG
>CBFGUT010000239.1:0-5286 GCA_965652265.1 uncultured Cellvibrionaceae bacterium
AGATAGCCCCTTAATGTCAATCTGAACGCCGGGGAGCATGGCGGCAAAATCCACTTGCGCCGGGTCTTCCCCTGCACGGGCGTGTGCATTACCCTGTGGCTTTCACACCCTATAGGTCGCAGGCAATGCTGGCAGATTTGCAACCCCCGCTGGGCGTTATCGAAGGCTTTTTTGGTGCCTGTTGGTCGTGGCCGGAACGCCACCAACTGGTGGATTTCCTGCGGGCGAGAAATTTCCAGTTTTACCTCTACGCACCCAAGGCCGACGTCCATTTGCGACGTCACTGGCGGCGAGACTGGCCCGCCTCTGAGGCCCGAGCCCTGCACTTGCTGCGCGAACACTGTGGCGAAGCGGGCGTCGACTTTGGCCTGGGCCTGAGCCCGCTGGATTTATGCCAGCACCTTGAGGGTGAAGGGCGCGACGCCTTCACCCAACGCCTGCGTGAGCTCAACCGCTATCAAGTGGATATCCTCTGCCTGTTGTTCGATGATATGCGCGGCGATCTGCCCCAGCTCGCCGAGACCCAGGCAGCACTGGTAGCGGAAGCCCGCGCCGTCAGCAATGCGCAGCGGATCATCCTCTGCCCCACCTACTATAGCGACGACCCGGTACTGGAACGGGTGTTTGGCCAGCGCCCCGAGCACTACTGGGAAACCCTGGGACAGACGCTTGCTGAGGACGTGGACATATTCTGGACCGGACCCCAGGTGTGCAGCCAGACGTTTTCCCGCGATCATCTACAGGATGTGGCTCAACGCCTGGGACGCAAACCCTTCCTGTGGGACAACTATCCCGTCAACGACGGCGCGAAAATGTCCCGGCACCTGCACCTGCGCCCCTTTAGTGAGGACCGCGCTCAACTCGGCGACTTAGTCAGCGGACACGCCGCCAATCCCATGAACCAATTTCACCTGTCGCTGCTCGCCCTGGCGAGCCTGCCACTGGCGCACCGCCGGGGGCGGCATTATCAGCCTGAGGCACTCTACGGGGAATTGCTCGATGAAATCTGTGGCGCACCGCTGGCACAAGCACTGCTGGAAGATGCCGCCCTGCTGCAGGATGAAGGGCTGGATGGCATCGACGAGTCCCGCCAGCGGACATTACTGGAAAAGTACAGTGCGCTTCCCGACAGCGGCTTTCGGCGCGAACTGATCGACTGGCTGCAGGGCAAGTACGCATTCGATCCCGCCTGCCTGACCGACTGACAACACTCGTATTGAGTATTCGTTGAGTATTGTTAAGCTACTCCGGCCGCGAGTCCTGCTGTGCTAGTATGCGCGCCTAAGCAACTCCAGGAGGCAACAGCATGAAATCACGCAAGCTCGGCAACACCGGTATCGCTATCAGCGAAGTGGGTCTCGGCTGCTGGCAGTTTGGCGGCGACTTCGGCCCCATTGAGGAAGACAGGGTCCAGGAGATTATCCAGGCGGCGCTGGAGTCCGGCATCACCTTTTTCGATACCGCCGATGTCTATGGCGCCGGCGCCAGTGAATCGCGGATCGGCCAGGCCTTTGCCAATACTGCTGAGCGCCCGTTTATCGCCACCAAATACGGCCGCGGAGGCGACACCTACCCGGACAAATATTCCCTCACCAACTTGCGCGACAGCCTGAAAAAAGCCCAGGATCGCCTGCAGTGCGATCGCATTGATCTGATTCAGCTGCATTGCATTCCCCGTGACGTCATGGCGCGAGGGGAGATTTTTGACTGGTTGCGCACCGTGCAGCAGGAAGGCTTGATCAGTTACTTTGGCAGCAGCGTGGAAACCGTGGAGGAAGCCCTCATTTGCGCCGAGCACGACGATCTCACCAGCCTGCAGGTGATCTTTAATATTTTCCGGCAAAAACTGGTGGATGAACTGCTGCCCGTGGCCGCCGAAAAAAATATTGGTGTGATTGTGCGGCTACCGCTGGCAAGCGGTTTGCTCAGCGGCAAATTCACCACTGACACCACCTTTGCCGAGAGCGACCACCGCCACTTCAATCGCGACGGCCAGTATTTTAATGTGGGGGAAACCTTTGCCGGCATCCCCTTTGCCAAAGGCGTGGAGCTGGCGGATGCGCTCAAGCCCTGGGTACCGGAAGGATGGACCCTGGCACAAATGGCCATGCGCTGGATACTCGACCACCCCGCCGTCACCACCATCATTCCCGGCGCCAGTCGCCCCCAGCAGGCGATTGAAAACGCCCGGGTCAGCGATTTGGAACCGCTGCCGCGGGAAGTGCACGACACGTTAAGCGAATTTTATCGCCAGCAAGTCGCGCAACATATTCGCGGCGCCTATTGATAGCCGTCGGACATCAGGTATCTGACGTCCGACAGTTATTCGCGCAACAGGAAGTTGCGCAACAAATCCTTGCCGCCTTCGGTGGCGAAAGACTCCGGATGAAACTGGATGCCTTCAATGGGATACTGGCGGTGGCGCACTCCCATGATTTCCGCATCCGCCGCCCCACCGTCAAAGTCCTCCAGTCGATTCAGGCCCGCCGTTTGCACTACGGCGCTCAATACCAGATCCTCGGGCAGGGTCTGCGGCTCGGCCACCAGCGAGTGGTAGCGCATAATTTCCATACCCTGGGGCATCTGGGCAAAGACACCCTGATCATCGTGCACCACCGGGCTGGTTTTGCCATGCACCGGCAATAAAGCCTTTACCACTTTGCCGCCGAACACGTGGACAATGCCCTGCATGCCCAGACACACCCCGAGCAGGGGAATGGTTTTGCCCAGCGTGGCAATCACCTCGGCGCAAATACCAAAGTAAGCGGGATCGTCCGGCGAACCTGGGCCGGGGGAAATAATAATCCTGTCGGGGTTCAGTGCGCGCACCTGCTCCAGGGTTAACTCATCGTTGCGCTTGACCGAGACGGCAAAACCCGGCAGCGCCTCACGGGCCTTTTCGGCCATAAGGATTTCACCCACATACTGGTAGAGGTTGTAGGTAAAGGAGTCGTAATTATCAATGATCAAAACTTTCACTGGGCGGCCCCCTGACGGCTGGGGTGGAAGGTATCCAGCACTTTTTTAGTACCGGCGAACTTGCGCTGAATTTCCTCGTATTCATCGGCGGCATTGGAGTCGTAGACATTGCCGCCACAGGTTTGTACATAACCCTCTTCGCCATTGACAAAGAGTGTGCGAATGGGAATAGCAAAGGTGCAATCGCCATTAAAGGAGAAATGCCCCACAGCGCCACCGTAAGGCCCCCTGCCCTCGGTCTCCAGGGCATCGATGATTTTCATGGCCTCAATTTTAGGCGCGCCCGTCAGGGTGCCGGCGGGAAAGTTACTGGCCAGCGCCGAGAACATATCCTCGGAGTCCGCCATAATACCTACGATTTCACTGGAGATATGCTGCACATGACTGAAACGTTTAATATCCATTAAATTGCGCACCTTGACGGTGCCAAACTGTGCCACCCGACCGATATCATTGCGGTGCAAGTCCACAATCATATTGTGTTCGGCAATTTCCTTGGGATCATTCAACAGGGTGCGGGCCAGTTGTTTATCCTCCGTTTCCGTGCTGCCGCGACGCGTGGTACCCGCCAGCGGATAGGTTTCCATCTCGCCCTGACGCAAGCGAAACAGCAGCTCCGGGCTGGCGCCAATCACTTTTTCCTCGCCAAATTTCAGATAATACATTTGCGGCGAGGGGTTGATCTCGCGCAGAGCCTGATAGACCCGAACGGTATCTCCTGCCACCCGGAAGCGGCTTTTAAAACCCACTTCGCACTGGAAAATCTTGCCATCGATAATATCGCGCTTCACTTTTTCAACCGCGCGCGCGTGTTCTTCCCGGCTCATGGTATCGCCCAGCGGCGTGATAGCCAGTTCGCCATCGCCCGTGTAGGGGGCCTCGATCAGCGACTGCACCAGCGCCTCGCGATTATCATCGTAATAGAAATAAAAAACTTCGTTGGTCATCTTGTCGAGAATCAAACCGTCCTTGAAAACCCCGAACTTGAAAGCGTCAAAATAATCGCTGGACTGTATTTTGAGACTGGGCTCGAAATAATTCATACAGTCATAGCCGATGTAACCCGTCAGCCCACCGGCATAACCGCGCGACAGGATGTCCTGGGGCATAATGTCGCGCAGCAGGTAATAGGGGTTATCGCTGTCAAATCTCTCCACTTGGCCATCGCGGCCGGTCACTGTCAGGGTCCGGTCGCGGGCCGATAACACCTGCTCGGGGTCAAAGCCGATCAGCGAATAGCGGGAAATATGGCTCTCTTCGCCCAGGGATTCCAGCAGGAAACAGTTATCAAACCGTTTCTCGATTTTCTTGAACAGGGTAAAAAAATCGCAATCCACTGCCAGGGTGATGTAGTGGGGCTTGCGGGGTATATCGATCCGTTGGGGCTTATGCATAACTTTCTCTCACACCGGCTATAACTTGCCGGCCTTGATTTCGCGGGAACCACGGGTCACCGTGGCAATGCCCACGCCCAGGCGTCGGGCAATTTCCCGCTGGGAAATACCGGCTTTCAACAGTTGCGCAATCTGCAGCCGCTGGCCTATGGCGTGTCTTTCTGCGGGCGTCAACAATCCCTCCAGCAGCCTTTTCATGGCAGCGGGAGTCTCGGCGCTCAACAAGTGAGCCACCAGATCGTCAAGGCGTTGCTCTTCTGTACTCATGTACTAGTACGTTAACATATCCATCCGCCTCTCACAACCCCGGGTTGACCTGAACTCGAGGATGGTCGATAGTGCTTTCAAATCACAGCAGGAGAGAGAGCCATGACCACGCATCCTTCCCGCCGGCGCTTCTTGCAAAGTCTGGGCGGAGCCGCCCTGGCACTGCCCGCCCTCAGCCCCCTGGGAGCCCTTGCCAATCCCCCTTCTCGCAAGTTGGGGGTCGCCCTGGTGGGGCTGGGTTACTACAGCCGCGACCTGCTTGCTCCCGCCCTACAACACACGCAATACTGTGAACTGCGCGGTATCGTCACTGGCACTCCGGCCAAGATACCCCAGTGGCAAGAGCGCTACGGCATCGCCGATGGCAATGTCTACAACTACGACAATATGCACCAACTGGCCAACAACCCGGATATCGATATTGTCTATATCGTGGTGCCCACCGGGCTGCACAAAAAATACGCGGTGGTGGCGGCGGATGCCGGCAAGCACGTGTGGTGTGAAAAGCCCATGGCCATGAATGCCGGCGAATGCCAGGAGATAATCGATCGCTGCCGCAAGAACAAGGTTTTCCTGTCCGTGGGCTATCGCATGCAGCACGAACCCAACACACGAACAGTCATGGACTATGCCCACAGCCTGCCCT
>CBFGUT010000240.1:0-5285 GCA_965652265.1 uncultured Cellvibrionaceae bacterium
ATGGTGGCGCCTTTCATAGGGCCCTTCATGGCGCCCGGGCCACAGCCGGTGCAGATGTCCAGCCCGCGCAGGCCCATTTCGTAACCCACTTTTTTGGTGTAGTCGTACTCGGTGACGCTGATGGAGTGGCCACCCCAGCAGACCACCACATTGGGGTCCACCTTGGGACGGATAATGCGGGCATTGCGCAGCATGTGAAAGACGCCATCGGTAATAGTGTCAGCGGTGGCACCGGCACAGCGGCTCGCCTGCTGGTCGGCACTGCTGGCAAAAATCACATCGCGCAGTACCGCGAATAAATGCTCGCTGATACCGCGAATCATCTTGCCGTCCACAAATGCGCTGGCGGGAGCGCCTTTGACATCCAGCTTGATACCGCGCTCTTCCTGAATAATCTGAATGGAAAACTCCGGATATCGCTCCAGCAACTCCTTGCCGTCATCCAGTGAATTGCCGCTGTTGAGCACGGCCAGGGCACAGCTGCGAAAGGTCTTGTAGACACCAGACTGGGAAGCATCCAGCAGCCGCGCTACCTCGGCCTTGGAGAGAATATTGAGCTGGTCCTGGGGCGAGATGATGGCGTCGATGGTGTCGTAGGAACCGGGTTCCCGGTGCAGTTCAGTATAGGGGGAAAAACGCTGCGTCATGGATCCTCTCTCAAGCGGTAAACGAATACCTCGCTACTGTAGAGCAAATGGGGGAGAGGGGGTAGTGTTTTGGGGAACGGTGAACGGTGAACGGGGAACAGACAGCGATTCGTTCCCCGTTCGTCGTTAATCGTCCCAGCGGATCAGTTCTGACGCCGCCAGCAGCAGGGCGCCTGCGCCATAGAGTTGGGTGTCGCTCGCGCGTATTTCGTCGGGGGCATTGCCCACTTGCTGTACCCAGCCCAGTTTGCCCTCGTCATTGACTGAGGACTCGAGAAAGGTCCAGGCGCGATCGATGGCCGGGGTAAATTCCGCCGCGGGCAGTATGCCCCGATTGACGCCCCAGGCGAAGCCAAAGGTGATAAAGGCCGTGCCGCTGCTCTCGGGCAGCGGGTTGTGTTGCCAGTCCAGCAGTGACGAGGCCCAGTAACCCTCGGGCGTTTGGATGGCGAGGAAGGCATGGGCCATTTCCCGATAGAGGGTTAACAGCCAGTCGCGACCGGGATGGGCTTCGGGCAATTGTTCCAGCAGCAGCGGCAGACCGGCGAATACCCAGCCGTTACCACGGCTCCAGAAAACCTTGTTGCCGTGGGGCGTGCGGCGATCAAAAAAGCGGCTGTCGCGATAGTACAGATGCGCCTCGGGATCGTAGAGGTAGTCGGTGGTGGCTTGAAACTCACTCAGGGCGTAATCCCGGTAGCGGCTGTCGCCGGTGATTTGTGACAGTGCGGCCCAGGCCGGCGGCGCCATAAACAGAGCATCGCTCCAGCACCAGCGCCACTGGCAGGTGCCCTCGCTCTTGCCGCTGGGGTCGCGCTCAAAAACCAGCGAGTTTTGTGGCTGGGCGGCGAGGATGCGATCGAAGTCCGCGCGTAGAGGTTGGATATCCGCGCGGTCGCTGGATGCCGCCAGTGCCAGATAGACCTGGGCGATGGCCTGGTCGTCGGCGTGCCAGTAGAGGGGGCCGAGACGCCAATCGTTGGCCTCCGCCTTGGCCAGCAGAGCCTGCCAGTAATCCCGGTTATCGGTTACCGCCTGCCAGCGTTCCAGGCCGATGTAGAAGGCCGCCTGTACCCAGCCTGCCTCTTCGGCGGTGTGATCGCGGAAGGTACGGATATACTCAAAGTCATCCATGTGCGCCAGCTGCCAGCGGGCCACCCGGTCGGCGGTCTGTTTTACCTGTTGCTGCTCCGGGGTCAATTGTGGGCTGGCACAGGCGATGAGCCACAGGGTGCAGCCGGCGATGACCAGGGTTTTCAGTATATTCATAACTGCCCCTCAAGCCAGTATGGAGTCAATGGTTTGCCGTTCAGTGTCGCTAAAGTCGAGGTTATTCAAAGCCTGCACGGAATCATCGATCTGTGCAACCCGGCTGGCGCCGATAATGGCGCTGGTAACCGTGGGGTTACTGAGCACCCAGGCAATGGCCATCTGCGCCAGGCTCTGTCCGCGGGCTTCCGCCAGCTGGTTGAGCGCGCGGACTTGGTCCAGCGTTTCCGGCGCGATGTTTTCGGCGCTGAGGTAGATCTGTTCGCGGCGGGCGGCCCGCGAGCCCTCGGGGATACCGTTCAGGTATTTATTGGTAAGCAGGCCCTGGGCCAGTGGTGAGAAAACAATGGCGCCCACCCCTTCCTTGTCCAGCACGTCGGTGAGACCGTCCTCAATCCACCGGTCCAATAGATTGTAACGCGGCTGATGGATGAGCAGCGGGGTGCCCAGTGACTTCAGAATATCGATGGCCTCCCGGGTCTGTGCGGGGTTGTAGCTGGAAATACCCGCATAGAGTGCGCGGCCTGAACGTACAATGTAGTCCAGCGCCTGCATGGTCTCTTCCAGTGGCGTTTCCGGGTCAAAACAGTGGGAGTAGAAAATATCGAAGTACTCCAGCCCGGTGCGCTTCAGACTCTGGTCGCAACTGGCCACCAGATACTTGCGCGAACCGCCGATGCCATAGGGGCCGGGCCACATGTCGTAACCGGCCTTGCTGGAAATAATTAACTCGTCGCGGTAGTGACCCAAACTTTGGCGCATCACCTCGCCAAAAGTGGACTCGGCGGAACCGAAGACCGGGCCGTAATTATTGGCCAGGTCGAAGTGAGTGATTCCCAGGTCGAATGCACGGTGGAGCATGGTTTTGGCATTGGCCAGTGAGTCCACCGAACCGAAATTCTGCCACAGCCCCAGCGACAGCCGCGGCAGCCGCAAGCCGCTGCGTCCACAGCGCTGGTAGGGCATGGCGTCGTAGCGAGTCGTGGCGGCTGTATATATCGGGTTGGGTTCGTGAGTGATCATGGGCAAGTCCGCAGTTTATTGTTGTGTGAGGGGTCAATTTATGGAGCGATATTGTACGCAAGTGCGACGCTTTAACGAGTGTGAGCTGACCCTTCTTAACACTCGGCGGAGCCTATGATCGGGAGTAGGATCAGAACTGAGGTTGCTCCAAGCCGTACTGTTCAATCAGAGAGGCGTAGGCGGCGGATTGGCGAAACTCGCCCACTACCCGGGTAAAATCCGCCGCCAGCTTGTGGGCGTCGTCCCGCGCACGGGAAATGGCGATATAAATGGGCCCCTGATAGACCGAGGGTTCCATAAATCGCAGCTGATCCGCCACACCCATTTGCGTCGCGTGATGCAGGATGGAGGGCTTATTGCCCAGGGCGTAGTCAATACGCCCGCCGAGCAGCACCTTGATCAACTGCTCCTCGTTGTTGACCAGCAGTTTTTTGAAGATATCGTCATCTTCCAGGTTCTTGCCGTAAAAATAGGCGCGCACACCGCCAAGTTTGAACTGCTTGAGCCAGTCAATATCCAGTTGATCCCAGTCGGCGGCGTCGATGCGGCTGAACACCCAGGTGCTCTCAAAGGCATGGGGCAGGGCGGTGTAGGTGACGCCGGGCGCGCGCTGGGCGGTATTGAAAAGTGTGCAGGCGATATCGGCGTTGCCCAGGCTGACATGCTGCAGCAGGCGCACGAAGGGGTAACGCTTATAACTGAGTGTATAACCGAGGCTGGAGGCCACATGCTCGCAGACATCCACGGATATGCCCGCCCAACGCTCCTCGGTCTGGTCATAGTAGTAAAAGGGGGGATAGTCCTTGTCAGCCATGGCCGCCACCAACTCTTCAGCCCTGACCACAAGGCTGAAAAAGGCCAACAGAATAAATACCAATACCTTCATAAACCGGATCCCTCGGTGGTGCCCAGTAGAGTATAACAGCAAAGCCTGCGCTGGTTATTCGCGAGGACAGTCGTTAATATTGCGCCTTTTTTTGTGCAGAGGGAGTTCCCAGTGGAAGCCGGTCCTGTCTGGTTGCAGCGCTTCACCGCCTTCTGGGGGATTGCCGCCGATACCACCAGTCATCGCGAGAAACTGATTGCCGCCGCGGGGGCGGGGCTGGGGATTGTGGCCGTTTACACGGTGTCCGCCTGGTGGTTCGAAAGTGCGGCGGTGATATGGATGCTGGCTTCCATGGGCGCTTCGGCGGTCCTGTTGTTCGCCGTCCCGCACGGTGCCCTTTCGCAACCCTGGTCGGTGCTGGGGGGCCACCTGCTCAGCTCCCTGGTGGGGGTGAGCTGTTACCAACTGTTGGGGGACTGGCCGGGGACGGGCGCCCTGGCCGTGGGACTGGCGGTGGCGGTGATGGGTTACCTGCGCTGTATACACCCACCGGGCGGAGCCACCGCACTGGCGGCCGTCATTGGCGGCGAGGGCATTCATGCCCTCGGCTACACTTACCTGTGGACCCCGGTACTCTTAAACGTAGTGGCCATCCTGTTGGTGGCCCTTGTCTACAATAATCTGTTCGCTTGGCGGCGTTACCCCGCTTCACTTATGCCCAAACATATTCCCCCATCCGTGGATGCTACACCGGCCCTGACTCACGAGGACCTGGCCGCCGCCATGGAGGAGCTGGATACCTATGTGGATATTACCTCCGAAGAATTGTCCGATCTTTTTTCCCGCGCCTGGCACCACGCCCGGGAGAGCGAACGCGAGCCCTTTGAGATTGTCGGCGGCCATTACTATAGCAACGGCGCGGCGGGAGAGCAGTGGGCCGTGCGCCAGGTCATTGATCTGACGGAAGAACCGCGCCAGCGCGGGGCTCGTCTTATCTACAAAACCGTGGCGGGCTGCAACGCCTATGAGACCGGGCTTTGCACCCTGCAGGAATTTCGCCGTTGGGCGCGCTTTGAAGTGATTCAAAAAGGTGGTCGCTGGCGCAAGGCTACGACGGCGGTTTCCTGAAGCCAACCACAGGCGTACAATCGTGCCTGCTTCTTCCCCTTGTCCCTCTGTGCGAAGGCTATGCTGGATAATCCCCTTGGGCAGTTTTTTGGGCTACTCGGCTTTTTACTGGGTATTGCCTGTTTTTATCAGCGCGATGATCGTCGGCTGAAAATCATTATGTTTGCCATGCAGTTGAATAACTGCATTCACTTCGCCTTGCTGGCGGCGCCCACGGCGGTCATGAGTTCGCTGTTCTCCATGGTGCGCACAGGTCTGTCCCTGTACACGCGCTCGGCACTGGTCGCCTGGCTGTTTATCGCGGCCAGTGTGGCGCTGGGTATCTGGCTGTCCGATCAGTGGCAAGACATGCTGCCGGTCATGGGTTCCTGTATCGGCACCTACGCCCTGTT
>CBFGUT010000241.1:0-5264 GCA_965652265.1 uncultured Cellvibrionaceae bacterium
GATCTACGCCCACCTGCAGTCGCTGAGCAATCTCAATCGACTGATCGAGCGCAAGAACGAGCGTCTCAACCAGCAGAAAATGGCCGCCAACGGCTGACAGACCCCGCGTGACCGTTCTCAACAAGCCGGCCCTGGGCCGGCTTTTTTATATCTTTCCTCTCCTGTTACTGCCCCGTGTAAACCGATAGCAGGTCACATCGGGCTTCCTGCACCAGCTCCCTGAGGACCGAACTGCGAAACAGACCCAGGCCATGTTTTCCCTGGCTGCCGGTCACAATCACCCTTGCCCCCAACTTTTGCGCCAGGGTGAGTATTTCCGGTGCTGGATCGCCAAATTCAATGTGCAGGTTGGTGCCGGGAATTCCGTAGGGGGCTGCCAGCGCCTGCATATCGGGAAACAGGCGCTGACGGATATGCAACTCGTTGATACTGTGGTTGCGCCCGGTGAGGTCGCCGTAGCCCGTGACCGGGTGCTCCTCGATATGCGCCAGGTGGATATGCTGGGGCGTGGCCAGCTGGCTGGCCTTGTCCAGCAGGGGCGTGCTGTTTTCGTCCAGGGCAAGCGCCACCAGTGTGGATGCATAAAGTGCCATTGAGCAATGCCTCATCTACAGCTGTCATCTTCAGAGTGTGGCTCGGCGCATTGTAAATCTCAAGGTTTCAGGGTGACAGTGAACTATGCTGGGTGGGAAACGTACCTGCATAAACACGTGACGGAGGTGTCTATGAGTCCATCGCAACAAGAATTCACTCTCGCGGGTCAACATGTACTGGTCACCGGCGGCAGTGGTTTTATCGGTGTACCCCTGTGCGAGGCGCTAGTGGCCTGTGGCGCCAAGGTGAGTGTGTTAACCCGCAACCGGGAGCGCGCGCAACAGCGGCTGCCGGCCCAGGTTGAGTGCGTGGAGCAGTTACAGGCATTACAGCCGGAAACTATTCAGGCCGTGGTCAATCTGGCCGGGGCGGGCATTATGGACCGCCGCTGGACCCGTGCCAAGCGCCAGACGTTAGTGGACAGTCGTCTGAAAATCACCCGTCAACTGCTGGATTTTTTTGCGGACCATTCCCCCGAGGTGGTGGTGAGTGGCAGTGCCATCGGCTACTACGGCGATACCGGAGAGGAACCCTGTGATGAAAGTGCCTCCTCGGGTGAGGGTTTTGCCCCGGCATTGTGTCGTCAGTGGGAGCGCGAAGCTGGAGACTTTGCCTCTCGGGGCACACGTCTGTGCCTGCTGCGCACGGGTATTGTGCTGGGGTCCGGGGGTGGGGCGCTGGCGCGTATGCTTCCCCCCTTCAAACTCGGTCTGGGTGGCCCCCTGGGGTCGGGCCAACAGTGGATGAGTTGGATTCACCGCGAGGATATCGTGCGTTTGATTCTCAGGCTGATCACCGATACCACCCTTTCCGGGCCTGTCAATGCGGTGGCGCCCGCCAGCGTGCGCAACCGCGATTTTGCCCGCGCTTTGGGGCGGGCTCTCGGACGACCGGCGGTATTACCCGCGCCGGCCTTTATGCTCAAGCTGTTATTGGGGCAGGCCGCCGAAGAGCTGTTGCTGGCCAGCAATCGGGTGACACCGGCAAAGGCACAGGCGTGCGGTTTTACTTTTGAGTATGCGGACCTTGAGACGGCGCTGGCTGCCTGTGTGAAAAAATAATGAGCGAGGCTTGAAATCCACAGAGATGCACATATATCAGTAGTGTACCGGCTCAAGAGAGGGGTACATCACCGCCTGATCCGATGGATAGGCAAATCTGAATATTGCTCGAATGAGGATATGATTATGCGTAACTTTGATTTTTCTCCCCTTTACCGTTCCGCCATTGGTTTTGACCGTGTCGCCAGTCTGCTCGACAGCCTCTCGCGTACCGAGCAGAGCCAGCCCAGTTATCCACCCTACAATATTGAATTGACGGGTGAAGACCACTACCGAATTTCCATGGCCGTTGCGGGCTTTGATCGCAGCGAGCTGAATATTGAAGTCAACCAGAACAACCTGACGGTGTCTGGCAACAAACAGGCCGACGGCGAAGAGCGTACCTATTTGCATCAGGGTATCGCCGCGCGCAATTTTGAACGGCGTTTCCAGTTGGCCGACCATGTACGTGTGCAGGCCGCCAGTTTCGAAAACGGACTCCTGCACATTGATTTGGTTCGCGAAGTGCCGGAAGCCATCAAACCGCGCACTATCGAAATAGCCAGCCCGCAGGCCACCCGCGAATCCTTACAGCGTGACTCCGCTGCTGCTTAATTCAGGTCAACCCCAAGACTTTCGCCGGCCATTGGCCGGCGTTTTTTTTGGGGGGGTGAGCAGTGATTAACTGCCCGCTGTGCCGCGCGGCTGATAACAGCCTGTTTGCCGAAGACAGGCACCGCCCTTACCATCGTTGTCATCAATGTCAGTTGGTGTTCGTGCCACCGGCTTTTTATCTGAGCGCTAGAAGGGAAAAAGCCGAATATGATTTGCACGAAAACAGCGTAACCGACCCGGCGTACCGACGTTTTTTATCGCGCCTGGCTGAGCCTTTGATCGAGCGCATACCGGCAGGGGCAGAGGGCCTGGATTTTGGCTGTGGCCCGGCACCGGCACTCGCGGATATATTGCGCCGGTCGCAATTGTCGGTTTCTGTTTACGATATTTTCTACTGTCCGGATGCTTCGGTGCTGGAGCGTCAGTACGATTTTATTTGCGCCACCGAGGTGATGGAGCATTTGCATCGCCCTGGAGAGGTGATACACATGCTCTGGCAACGGCTGCGCACGAGTGGTCATTTGGCAGTGATGACCAAGCTGGTGCTGAATGCCGAGGCCTTTGCTCGCTGGCATTATAAAAACGATCCCACGCATGTGGTCTTTTTTTCACGCTCTACGTTTCACTGGCTGGCAGAATGGTTGTCCGCAAAGGTGATGTTTGTAGGTGATGATGTTATTTTTCTGGAGAAGTCGCACTGAACAATTTTGCCCGGACGACTTCGCGATACTGTCGCGGTGTGGTATGGCAGTGTTTCTTGAATAATTCCCCAAAGTAACCCGTATCCTGATAGCCGACCTTTTCGGCAACTTCGGCAATCGACAAATTACTGGTCTGCAAGAGTTCGCGCGCCTGTGACAGGCGAATATCGCGCAGATATTCCAATGCGGTGATGCCCGTGGCATTTTTAAAGCGGCGGTTAAAGGTGCGCAGGCTCATATCAAAACGGGCAGCCACGTCACCGGCGTTAATTTGACGGGGGTAGTTATCCTGAAGCCACAATTGCGCTTGCACAATCTGTTCATCCGGGTGGGGGTGGGTAGCGTCGTCGTAAAAAGCACTGCTCTCGTAGGCGCGGCGAATTTCATGGGAGAAATGGCGTTCCACATGGCTGGCTACCGACTTTCCCATTAGCCGCTGGATAAAATACACCGTCAAGTCGGCCAGTGAGTTGACACTGGCGGCACAGTAGAGATTGTTAGCGCGGGTAATAAAATGCTGGCGCTTGAGATGGACGCGAGGATAGCGGCTCTGAAACTGATCGAAATAGTGCCAGTGGGTGGTGGCCACCTTGCCGTCCAGCAGGCCGGCCTCCGCCATAAAACAGCAGCCCGTGCCCACCGCACAAATGGTGGCGCCATTGTGATGCTGGCGCTGCAACCAGTCGATAAGTCCCGCCGAGCGTTTAAGCACCGGTCGCGGGTTGCGCCACAGGGCGGGCAGATAAATGATATCACTGTCGGTCGCCTGTTCCAGTGACAGCTCCGCCTGCCACATCAGGCTGGCATGGGTGTGGATGGGGGCTGGACTCTCCGAGCAGGTTTGCAGTTTAAGCCGGGGCTGTCCGGGTGAACGCTGCCGCCGCCGGCCCGCCATATTCGCCGTGTGCAACATTTCCATGGGCAGTGTCAGGCTCGAGGCCAACATATTTTCACAGAGTACAAATCGCAATCGGGTATAAGCGGGGGATTCATTGGCCACGACACACCTCCAGTGTGGCCAGAATACCATGGATTATGGCCGGAATGTCGGTAACTGTGGTCGTATTTTCTCTCTACACTGCAGACTAACGAGAAAACCATCTAAGTAGACGGGGAAATTCATGGCGCGCTTGCCGGTTATTGTGGGGTTTGGTGGTTACAGTGCGGCGGGGCGCAGTGCCGGGCATCACGCCTATCGGCGCATGGTTCTGGAGACGCTGCCACAGGCCGAGCGCCGGGAGACCCTCGCGGGCCTGGCCTGCATGATGGGCCTGGTGACCTTTCGTGAGGGCAGCTACCGCGACGGTAATGACAGTCCTCTGTCACCGGCCGAGATCGAATCCCGCTATCGAGAGGTCCTGGAGGCGGGCAGTTTGATTCGCCGTATCGACCCGAGTTATTTCGACGTGGATGCCACCCCCTGGCAAAAATCCGCCAGCCTGACACCCTCAGGCGAGTCGCACCAGTTTGTCCTGCATGAACGCGATTTGCCGGAACCTGTGCCTGACCATTGGCAACTGACGCCCCTGGGAGACCGGCGGGTGCAGGTGGAGCTGGTTTCCGGACTCGACGTCAAATGGGCCAGCTTTCGCGATATGCCGGTAAAATCCGCCGGGCAGTTGCCCGCCGGTTTCAATCCCGCCGATCTCTACAATGCCCGCTTTCACCCCCGCGCTCTGCAACTGGCGGTAATCTCCGCCTCTGATGCGGTGCGCTCGGTGGGTATTCCCTGGGAGCAAGTTGTCGCCGCAGTTCAACCCGACGAGGTGGGTGTCTATGCCAGTAATGTGATGAGCCAGATGGACGAGGAGGGCTTTGGCGGCCTGCTGCAGGCGCGACTCAAGGGCGGCCGGGTGACCACCAAGCAGTGTCCGCTGGGGCTCAACAGCATGGTGGCGGATTTCGTCAACGCCTAGATTCTCGGCAGTGTAGGGCACACAGGCGCCATCGCTGGCGCCTGCGCCTCCTTCCTGTATAACCTGCGCGCCGCGGTTGAGGATATTGGCAGCGGTCGCTGCCGGGTGGCGGTGGTGGGCAATGCCGAGGCGCCGATCACCGCCGAGATTATCGATGGCTACGCCACCATGGGCGCGCTGGCCAGCGAGGAAAAGCTGATCAAGCTCGACGGTGGTGAACGCACCGATCCGCGCCGTTCCAGTCGTCCGTTTGGGGAGAACTGCGGCTTTACCATTGCCGAGTCTGGCCAGTATGTGGTGTTGATGGATGACGCCCTGGCACTGGAACTGGGTGCCGATATACACGCGGCGGTAAATGATGTGTTTATTAATGCCGATGGTTTCAAAAAATCCATTTC